>JBIOJK010000067.1:0-18800 GCA_044450765.1 Myxococcota bacterium
CGCCCGGTCGCCTGGTCGCCAGCGAGCTCGATCACGCCGTCGGTGGCGACCTGCACGACCCAGCGCGCGGCGGAGACGAGCGCGCGGTAGTGCGCGAGGATCGCGTCGCGCCCCTGCACGGACTGACCCAGCACCTTCCACTCGCCGTCGACCGCCCAGGCGGCGGCCCAAGCGGAGTCGTCGCGCTCCGCGACCGCGTGGCAATAGCGCGCGACCAGGTCTCGGATCGCGAGCTCGTCGGCGAGCTTCACTTCAACCGATCGGTTCATGAGAGAGCACGAGCCTCCGCTTCGAGTATCGCTCAAACGAGTATCCTAGTGGGAGCAGGGCGGAGCTCGTGCGCATGGCGCGCCGGAACATCGCCCACCGCCTGCTGGCGCTCGACGGCGCGCAGCTCGCGGCAGAGTTCAACAAGGAGAAGCTCCGATGAGCGAGACACTCCACTTCGCGGACATCGAGAAGGAGTTCCTCGAGCGAGTCGAGCGCATCGTCTGGTGCACGGTCTCGACCGTGGACGCGAAGGGCCGCCCCTACTCGCGCATTCTGCACCCGGTCTGGGAAGGCTCGACGGGCTGGATCGCCACGGGTCGCAACACGCTCAAGACCAGGCACCTCGCGGCGAATCCGCACGTCGCGCTCTCCTACTGGGACGCTCAGCACGACACCGCCGTCGTGCAAGCGCGCGCCGAGTGGTGCGACGACGCGGCGACCAAGGCTCGCATCTGGAACTTGCTGAAGGACACGCCGCCGCCCGTCGGCTACGACCCGCAGCTGTTCTGGCGCGGAGGAGTGACTGATCCCGGCTTTGGCGTGCTGAAGATCGAACCGTTCCAGATTCAGCTCCTGAAGGGCTCCGAGATGATGCAGGGCAAGCCGGCGCGCCTGTGCAAACTGTGAGTCGTCCAGGCGCTCAGGCAGCCGCGCGGTAGTAGATCAGCCCGCCGAGCGGAGAGCGGCGCTGCTCGGTCTCGGCCGCGTCCGCGAACCCGGTTCGGCGCATCAGCTCGCCGAGATCGCCGTCCGTGTTCGCGCGCAGACTCTCCTCGCGGTGCACGAGGCGCGCGAGCAGCGCGCCGAGCCCGTGACCGGCGCCGCCGAAGTCGAGCAGGTGCAGCGAGCCCCCCGGCCGAAGCACGCGCCGGACCTCGCGCAGCACCGCGGGCTTCTGGTCACTCTCGAGATGGTGAAACATGAACGAGGAGAGCACGCGATCGAAGCTGGCGTCCGCGAAGGGCAGTGAGTCGCCGAAGCCCTGCTCGAAGCGCAGCGCGAGCCCGGCGCGCTCGGCCTTGCGCGTCGCGCGCCCGAGCGCCTTCGGATCGGGATCGAGCCCGACGATCTCGATGCCCGGCTGCGCGCGCTTGGCGAGCAGGGAGAGTGCGCCGGTCCCGCAGCCCAGGTCGAGCACGCGAAGACCGGTGGAGAGCTGCGCCTGCTCGGTGAGTCGCCGGAGCGACTTCTCGGTTCCGAGCAGGCGCGTGAACGGGTCGTAGAACGGCAGCAGCCAGTCGGCGCCAGCCGCTGGAACGAACGCGCGTCGGTGGACGCGACTCACTCACTCGCCTCGTGGTTGCGCTGCGCTTCCGAGAGCTTCATGCCGGCGTTCGGCTGAATCTCTCGGCGGCGCGCCTCCGGGCGCGCTCGGCCTCCACTTCGCGATCGCGCGCTGGCGCCGTCGTCACCAGCGAGTGCAGCAGATCGCGGGCGATCTCGGTCGTCTGCGCGACCGCGCGCTCGAACACGGCCTCGTTCAGCTTCGACGGCCGATTGAAGCCCGAGAGCTTGCGCACGAACTGAAGGCAGGCCGCGCGGATCTCGTCGTCCGTGACCGGCGGCTCGAAGTTGAACAGCGTCTTGATGTTGCGGCACACGGGGGGTGACCTCCGAGGCGTTCGTCCTTCGGCGCAAAGATACCCGACTCGCGCGGTCGGTGGCGCCGGCGCAGAACCGAACTCGGCCGCGTGCCGGCTCAGCCGCAGCCGCCGGTCTCCCCGCAGGTTCGGCACGCGTAGCAGGCTCCGGCGCGGACCATGATCGAGCCGCAGTTGTTGCAGGGCGGCGCGTCTTCCTGGCCGTGACTGCGCGGGGCGTCGTTGGCGCTGCCGCCGCGGACGATCGGCACGACGCGCTCGGCGCCGGTGCCGTCGACGTACTCGTCCTGCGCGTCCTCGACGAGTGATTCGCCCGACGGAAAGGTGAGTCCGAGCCAGCGGAAGATGTAGTCGGTGACCGACTTCGCCATCGGAATGTCGGGGTTGCCGGTGAAGCCCGAGGGCTCGAAGCGCGTGTGGCTGAACTTGTCGACCAGCGCCTTCAGCGGGACTCCGTACTGCAGCGAGAGCGAGGTCATGACCGCGATCGTGTCCATCAGGCCGGACACGGTCGAGCCCTCCTTCGACATCTTCAGGAACACTTCGCCGGGCGTTCCGTCCTCGTACAGGCCGACGGTGAGATACCCGTCGTGACCGGCGATCGAGAACTTGTGGGTCTTTGCGTCGCGCACGTCGGGCAGCTTGCGGCGGCGCGGCGCGGGCTCGGCGACGGCCTGCTTCCCCTGCTCCTCGACCTTCTCGGCCTTGGTGTTCAGCGGCTGCGTGCGCTTCGAGCCGTCGCGGTAGATGGCGAGTGACTTCAGTCCCAGGCGCCAGCCTTCGATGTACGCCTGCTCGACGTCCTCGACGGTTGCGTCCTTCGGCAGGTTCACCGTCTTCGAGATGCCGCCCGAGAGGAACGGCTGCGCGGCGGCCATCATGCGGATGTGGCCCATGTAGTGAATCGAGCGCGTGCCGTGCGCCGAAGTGAACGCGCAGTCGAAGATCGACAGGTGCTCGTCCTTGAGGCCGGGCGCGCCCTCGATCGTGTCGTGCTCGTCGACGTACTTCACGATCGCGTCGATCTGCGCCGGCGAGTAGCCGCGGCGCAGGAGCGCCGTCGAGACGGTCTGGTTCACGATCTTCAGCATGCCGCCGCCGACGAGTGACTTGTACTTCACCAGTGCGATGTCGGGCTCGATGCCGGTCGTGTCGCAGTCCATCATGAACGCGATCGTGCCGGTCGGCGCAATCACGGTGACCTGCGCATTGCGGTAGCCCGCGCGCCGCCCGAGCTCGAGCGCGCGGTGCCAGGTGTCTCGTGCGGAGCGGTGCAGATCGTCCGGGACTCCGGACGGCGGCACCTGGTCGCCGTACTCGGTGTGCAGGCCGATCACTTCCAGGAACGGCGCGCGGTTCTTCTCGTACTCCGCGAACGGGCCGGTGCGGCGCGCGATCTCCGCCGAGCGGTGATAGGCGCGGCCGGTCATCAGCGAAGTGATCGCCGCGCACAGATTGCGGCCCTCGTCGCTGTCGTAGGCCACGCCGTTCAGCATCAGCAGCGCGCCCAGGTTCGCATAGCCGAGCCCGAGCGGGCGCAGCAGGTGACTGTTGTGCGCGATCCTCTGCGTCGGGTAGTCCGCGAAGTCGACGATGATCTCCATCGCGAGGATCATCGTGTCGACCGCCTGCTCGAAGTCCGCCGTCAGGAAGCGGCCGGTCTCGTCGGCGAAGTGCAGCAGGTTGAAAGACGCCAGATTGCAGGCCGTGTCGTCGAGGAAGATGAACTCGCTGCACGGATTCGTGGCGTTGATGCGGCCCGAGTTCTTGACCGGGTTCCAGCGGTTGATCGTGGTGTCGTACTGCACGCCGGGGTCGCCGCAGACGTGGGCGGCGGCCGAGATCTGGCCCATCAGGTCTCGCGCCTGCAGGGTGTCCATGACCTTGCCCGTGGTGACCGCGCGCGTCTGCCACGTGCCGCCGTTCACGACGGACTTCATGAACGCGTCGGGCACGCGCACCGAGTGATTCGCGTTCTGATACTGGATCGACTCGTAGGCGCCGCCGGGCACGTTGAAGCGGCCGTCGAAGCCCGCGTCGATCAGCGCCCAGGCCTTCTTCTCTTCGTCCGCCTTGCAGCGCACGAAGTCGAGGATGTCGGGGTGGTCCGCGTTCAGGATCACCATCTTCGCCGCGCGGCGCGTCTTGCCGCCGGAGCGAATCACGCCGGCGAACGAGTCGAAGCCGCGCATGAACGACACGGGACCGCTCGCGATCCCGCCGCCGGCGAGCGGCTCCTTCGAGCTGCGGATCGTCGACAAGTTGGTGCCCGTGCCCGAGCCGCCCTTGAACAGCATGGCCTCGGTCTTCGCGAGGTCCATGATCGAAGTCATGGTGTCCTCGACGGAGTTGATGAAGCACGCGCTCGCCTGCTGCGGCACGAGCCGGCCGTCGGGCTCGACCACGCCCAGATTGAACCAGACCGGCGAGTTGAAGCACACCTTTTGGTGTAGCAGCAGGTGAGTCAGCTCGTCGGCGAAGATCTGCTCCTGTGCCTCGGTCGCGAAGTAACTCCCCTCTCGGCCCCACTTGCGCAGCGTGCCGACCACGCGGCCGATCAGCTGCTTCACGCTCGACTCACGCGACGGCGAGCCGAGGTGACCGCGGAAATACTTCGACGCGACGATGTTCGTCGCGATCGGCGACCAGGTCTCGGGCACCTCGACGTTCGGCTGCTCGAAGACGACGTCGCCGCCCTCGCCGCTGATCTTGGCGGTGCGTCTCTGCCAGCGGACGCTCGCGAACGGATCGTTCCCGGCGCGCGTGAAGTGGCGCCGGATCGGAATCTCCACCTCGCTCTTCTCGCCGCTGTCTCGCCCGTTCATCGCTGCGCCCGCCGAGCTCAGGTCGTGCTCCGCCACTCTACCCCTCGTTGCCCGCCCCAACCTCGGGCGAGATCGAAAATTCCGGGCCCAAGGAGAGGCTCTGTACTTCAGAGCCCCCGAGCGAAGGCCCTCCTCCAGAGCGCTCCACCCGCTTCCACCCGGCCGCCCGTAGCCCCCCTGGCTGCCGAGTCGGAATCCTTGGAATCCCGGAGCCCTTTTTTACCGCGACCTCGGACGAGGGTCAACAACGCTGCCACTAGATCTTGAGTGTATCGTCATCGAACAGCCAAGATATTGAGATTTCAGGGGTTTCGGAACCGGTGGCTTTCACCCACGCGAGCCCCCTTGCGGACGGTCCAGTCGGTCGGTCGCGAAACCCCGCGAGAACGCGTGGCTTTCATCGCAGCGCCTTGCGTTTGCGACCCGCGTTCTGTTATGCGGACCGGCGAGGAGCGATTCTCCCATGGACTTCGGATTCAGCGAGGAACAGGACCTGCTGCGCGCCGAGGTGCGCAAGCTGCTCGACGCGCGCAGCCCGCTCGAACAGGTGCGCAAGATCATGGAGACGGGTCCGGGCTACGAGCCCGATCTGTGGCGCGAGCTGGCCGAGCTCGGCTGGCTCGGACTCACGATCCCGGAGAGCTACGGCGGCGCGGGTCTCGGCTGGGTCGATCTCGTCGTGCTCCTGCAGGAGACCGGGCGCTCGCTCTTCCCGTCGCCGCTGATCTCGACCACGCTGGCGGCCGCGGCGATCCTCGATTCGGGCAGCGAGGAGCAGCGGCAGCGCTGGCTGCCGAGCCTGGCGGATGGCACGCGCATCGGAACGCTGGCCCTGCTCGAGGCGAGCGACGTGATCGCACCGACCGGCATCGCGCTCGAAGGCAAGCCGGACGGCGACGCGTTCGTGCTGACCGGCGAGAAGAAGTTCGTGGCCGACGCGGGCGCGGCGAATCTGTTCGCCGTCGCCTTCCGCACCGGCAGCGGCGCGCAGGACCTGGCGCTCGGCATCGTCGACGCCGGCAGCCCCGGGGTCTCGCCCAAGGGCTTCGCGACGATCGACGCGACCAAGCGCCTGGGCGCGCTGACTCTCGACGGCGTGCGCGTGCCGAGGAGCGCGCTGCTCGGCGCCCCGGGCCGCGCGTGGCCGGCGATCGAGCGGCTCTTCGACCTGGGCGCGCTCGCGGTGACGGCCGAGCTGACCGGCGCCGCCGAGGCCGCGCTCGCGCTCACCGTGCAGTACGCCAGGGACCGCATCCAGTTCGGCCACCCGATCGGCAAGTACCAGGGCGTGAAGCACCCGCTCGCGGAGATGTACGTCGACCTCGAGTCGACGAAGTCACTGCTCTGCTACGCGGCCTGGGCGGTCGCGGAGAGCCCGAGCGAGCTGCCGCGCTCGGCGTCGCTCGCGAAGGCGTTCGGCAGCGACGCGTTCGCGCGGATCGGCATCGACGGCGTGCAGCTCCACGGCGCCGTCGGCTACACCGCGGAGTACGACATCCAGCTGTATCTCAAGCGCTCGAAGTGGGCGCGGCCCGCGTTCGGCGATTCCGACTTCCACTACGAGCGCGTCGCGCGCCTCGGAGGACTCTGATGGATTTCCGACTGTCTCCCGAAGAAGAGGCGTTCCGCGGCGAGGTGCGCCGCTTCCTCGACGAGAACCTGCCCGCGGACGCGAACCGCGGCGACATGCGCTTCGTGCTGGAGTGGAACAAGAAGGTGCGCGAGAAGCGCTGGGTCGGCTTCTCGTGGCCGAAGGAAGTCGGCGGCGGCGGCGGCGGACTCATGGAGCAGGTCGTGCTGAAGGAAGAGATGGCGAAGCGCAAGGCGCCGCCCCTCGGCGCGTGCTTCATGGGGCTCGCGTGGGTGGGTCCGGCGATCATCGCCTACGGCACCGAGGCGCAGAAGCAGCGCTTCATCCCCGACATTCTCGACGGCGCGTACCAGTGGTGCACGGGCTATTCCGAGCCCGGCACGGGCAGTGACCTCGCCTCGCTCCAGTGCAAGGGCGTGCGCGACGGCGACTTCTACGTCGTGAACGGCCAGAAGATCTGGACCTCGATCGCGATGTGGTCGAAGTGGATGATCCTGCTGGTGCGCACGGACCCGAACTCGACCTCGAAGCACGAGGGAATCACTTGTCTCTTGGTCGAGATGTCGACCCCGGGCATCGACGTGCGCCCGATCCTGAACATGTCCGGCAGCGCGATGTTCGCCGAGGTCTTCTTCAACGACGTGCGCGTGCCGGTCGAGAACCGGCTGGGCGCCGAGGGCCAGGGCTGGCAAGTCACCGTCTCCGCGCTCGCCAGCGAGCGCTCGAGCATCGCCGAAGTGACCGCCATGTTCCGCAAGCTCGAGGAGCTGGTCGACCTGGCGCGCCGCACCCAGCGCAACGGCGTGCCGGCCGCGCGCGACGCGCGCGTGCGCCGGCAGCTCGCGGTGTTCGAGGCGAAGATCGAGGCGATGCGCCTGAACGGCCTGCGCTCGCTCACGCAGCAGCTGCGCGGCGAGCCGCTCTCGAGCGAGACCTCGGTCAACAAGCTGCTGCGCGCCGAGCTCGAGGTCGACATGGGCGACTTCGCGCTCGAGCTCTTGGGCAGCGCCGCCGCCTACGGGCGCGGCGCCGACGACACCGTCGACGGCGGCCGCTGGCAGACGGGCGCGCTCAACTGGCCCGAGGTCGTGATCGGCGGCGGCACGCCGAACATCCAGAAGAACATCATCGCAGAGCGGATCCTGCACTTGCCGAAAGATTGACCCGACTGACTTCGGGCCTTCGCGCAGTGACTCATCGATTCGACGCGGCGCTGCGTGCGCGCGTGAGCGAGCATCTGGCGCGCTTCGAGCTCCACGCGGAGAGCGGCGCCTCGCTGGTGCGCGCGGCGGTGGCCGCGACGCTGGTGGGCGACGGCGAGGGCCGCGCCTGCTTCCTGATCACGCGCCGTTCGTCGCGGCTGCGCGACCACCCGGGACAGTGGGCGCTGCCGGGCGGGCGCGTCGATCCCGGCGAGACTGCCGAAGAGACCGCGCGCCGCGAGCTGCACGAAGAGCTCGGGCTCGAGCTGCCTGCGGCCGCCGCGCTCGGCCGGCTCGACGACTTCGCCACGCGCTCGGGCTTCGCGATCACGCCGGTCGTGTTCTGGGGCGGCGCGCAGCCCAGGCTCGCCGCGAACCCCGACGAGGTCGACCAGGTCTTCGTGGTCCCGGTCGCCGAGCTCGACCGCCCCGAGATCCCCGAGCTGCGCTCGATCCCCGAGAGCGATCGCCCGGTGCTCTCGCTGCCGATCCCGATGCTCGGCACCAGCATCCACGCGCCGACCGCGGCCGTGCTGTTCCAGCTGCGCGAGGTCGCGCTGCACGGCCGCGCCACCCGCGTCTCTCACTACGAGCAGCCCGTCTTCGCCTGGAAGTGACAGACCCCGGACGCTACACTGAGCTGTGTCGATGAAGACACTCGTGCGGATCGGAAGCGGGATCGGCCTCGTGCTGGTGCTGTGGGTCGGCGGGGCGATCTTCGCCTCCAGGTCCGGCGAGGTCGTGGTGCTGACGACCGCCGACGCGAGCGGCGCGCGCCAGCAGACGCCGCTCTGGATCGTCGAGGACGGAGGCTTTTCCTGGCTGCGGGCGGGCTCGCTGAACGCGGCCTGGCTCGCGCGAATTCGCGCTCACCCGCAGATCGAGATCGAGCGCGGCGGCGTGACCTCCGCCTTTCGCGGCACGCTGGTGCCGGAGTCGACCGACGAGATCAACGCGCGGATGGCCGACAAGTACGGGTTTGCGGATCGCCTGGTCGGCTGGCTGCTGCCCGGCTCGCGGGGGAACTCCATGGCCGTTCGCCTCGATCCCGAATCCCCGTAGCGAGCGACCGGCTACGCTTCGAGGCCGTTCCTGCGGCTCACTTCCGCGAAGAACGCTGCGCTCTGCTTCGGAATTCGCTCCTGGGTCGCGAAGTCCGTCCAGACGATGCCGAAGCGCTTCGAGTATCCGAAGGCCCACTCGAAGTTGTCGAGCAGTGACCAGACGTAGTACGCGCGCACGTCGGCGGCGCCGTCGGCGAGGGCGGCGTGCATGCCGGCGATGAAGCCGCGCAGCAGCTCCGTGCGCTCGACGTCGGCGACCACGCCGCCCGCCGGCGCCGTGTTGTCGCAGACCCCGTTCTCGGTCACGTAGATCACGGGCTTGTCGTACTCGCGGGACACGAAGCGCAGAAAGTCGCCGAGCGCGAAGGGCGCGGCTTCGTAGCCCATGGGCAGGAGCGGCAAGGTCGGCGGCGCGGGGCGAAAGCCGACCCCGCGGCTCGCGTCGGCGACGACCTGGCGGCGGCTGTAGAGATTCACTCCGAGGAAGTCGGTCGGCGCCGCGATCGCGCGCAGGTCGTCCGGCTCGATTGGCAGCGCGGCCTCGTTCTTCTCGTAGTAGCGCAGCACCGACTCGGGATAGCCGCGGCCGTAGACGGGTCCGTGCCAGGTGCGCGTGTCGAAGTCGCGCGCCAGCTCGCACGCGGCGAGTGACTCGTCGCGAGCGTCGGCGGGCTCGTAGCTCGTATTCGCGTTCGTGATGCCGATCTCGCCGAGTTTCCCGGAGGCGCGGAACGCGGCGACGGCCAGCCCGTGCGAGAGCAGCAGGTGGTGGATCGCGCGGCCGGCGCGGCGCAGGTCGCGAATGCCGGGCGCGAGCACGCCCGCGCGGTAGCCCATCATCGAGGTCACGATCGGCTCGTTGTGCGTGACCCAGCGAGTCACTCGGTCGCCGAGCCGCCCGAACAACAGCTCGGCGTAGTCCGCGAAGCGCTGCGCCGTCGCGCGCTCGCTCCAGCCGCCCAGATCCTGCAGCGCCTGCGGCAGGTCCCAGTGATACAGAGTGAGACACGGCTGGATGCCCGCGCCGAGCAGCTCGTCGACGAGCTGCGCGTAGAAGTCGAGCCCGCGCTCGTTCACTTCGCCGGCGCCGAACGGCAGCACGCGCGGCCACGACACCGAGAAGCGATAGGTCGAGAGCCCGAGCCGCTTCATCAGCGCGACGTCGTCGCGGAAGCGCCGGTAGTGGTCGCAGGCGACGTCGCCGGTGTCTCCGCCCTGCACGCGGCCGGGCTGCTGGCAGAACACGTCCCAGATCGAGAGACCCTTGCCGTCGGCGCGCGGCGAGCCCTCGATCTGATACGCGGCGGTCGCCGCGCCCCACTGGAAGCCCTTCGGGAACGAGAGGAACGCCATGCGCGCATCGTATCAGGCGCCTATGCTCGGCGCGGATGGCGGAGATCGGGGTCACGAGCTCGCGCGAGGTGCGCGCGCTCTACGCGTCGCGCCTGGAGGAGCGGCGCGCGCAGGCGGCGCTCGAGGCGCGCCGCTCGCGCAGACTGTCGAACGCTCGGCTCGCGCTCTTCGCGCTGGGCGCCGCGCTCGGCTGGCCGGTGTTCGTCTCGGGCGCGCTCCACCCGCTCTGGCTCGCGCCGGTCGCGGCCGCGTTCGCCGCGCTCGTGCTGCGGCACGACCGCGCGCGGCGTGCGCGGCTCGCCGCCGAGCGCGGCGTCGAGTTCTACGTGCGCGGCCTGGCCCGGCTCGACCTCGCGCAGGGCCCCTGGGGCAACACCGGAGAGTGTCACCTCGATCCCGCGCACCCGTACGCGGCACAGCTCGACCTGTTCGGGCCCGCGTCGCTGTTCTCGCTGCTCTCGCAGGCGCAGACGAAGAGCGGCGAAGACCGGCTCGCGTCGTGGCTGCTGGAGGCCGCGGCCCCCGACGAGATCCGCGCGCGGCAGGTCGCCGCGGCGGAGCTGCGCCCGCGCCTCGAGCTGCGCGAGGACTTGTTCAAGCTCGGCCCCGAGCTGCGCGCCGGAGTGCACCCCGAGCCGCTGGTCGCCTGGGCCGCCGCGCCCGCGCGGCTGGGCGGGCTCGGGCTACGCATTTTGGTGTTGCTGCTCACCGCCGGCGGCGTCGCGGCGCTGGCGGCGGCGCTCGTGCGCGGCCGCGGCTGGGCGCTCGCGGCCGTGCTCTTGCTGGCGGAGGCCGCGCTCGCGCTCGCGCTCCGCGCACGCGTCTCGGCGGTGCTCGGGGCGATCGGCGCGCGCGAGCGCGACCTCGCACACCTGGCCGTGCTGCTGCGGCGGGTCGAGGCGGAGCGCTTCGCGTCCGCGCGACTGGCCGAGCTGCGCGCCGCGCTCGACTCCGGCGCCGAGACGGCGTCGCGGCGGATCGCGCAGCTGCACCGAATCGCCGCGCTGCTCGACTGGCGCCGGAACCAGCTGTTCGCGCCGATCGCGCTGCTCCTGCTCTGGGGCGTGCAGTGCGCGTTCGCGCTCGAGGCGTGGCGCGCGCGGCACGGCGCGCGGGTCGCGCGCTGGCTCGAGTCACTCGGCGAGCTCGAGGCGCTCGGCGATCTGGCCGGCTACGCCTTCGAGCACCCGGCCGATCCGTTCCCCGAGATCGCGGGGACGGGCCCGCTCTTCGAGGCGCACGCGCTCGGCCATCCGCTGCTGGCCGAATCGAGCTGCGTGCGCAACGACCTCGCGCTCGCCGCGGACCGCGCGCTCCTGGTCGTATCGGGCTCGAACATGTCGGGCAAGAGCACGTTCCTGCGCAGCGTCGGCAGCGCGGTGCTGATGGCGCTCGCGGGCGCGCCGGTCCGCGCGGAGCGCCTGCGCCTCTCGCCGCTCGCGCTCGGCGCGTGTCTGCGCGTGCAGGACTCACTGCGCGACGGCGCGTCGCGCTTCTACGCCGAGCTGCTCGCGCTGCGCCGCGTCGCCGATCTGTGCAAGGGACCGCGGCCGGTGCTGTTCCTGCTCGACGAGATCCTGAACGGCACCAACTCGCACGACCGCCGGATCGGCGCCGAGTCGCTCCTCCGCGGGCTCCTGGCGCGCGGCGCGGTCGGCCTGGTGACGACTCACGACCTGGCACTCACTGCGATCGCGGACGAGCTCGCGCCGCGCGCGCGGAACGCCCACTTCGAGGACCAGCTCGCGGACGGCGAGCTGATATTCGACTACCGACTGCGCGCCGGCGTGATCGAACGCGGCAACGCGCTCGCGCTGATGCGCGCGGTCGGCCTCGACTTCGCGGAGCCCGGCGGATAGGCTGCGCCTCGAATCGACTCGGAGGCGCGAATGCGTCGGCTGTTCACCCCGGTGCTCTGCGCGGCGGCGATCGCCGCCGTGACCGCGCGCGCCGACGATCAGAGTGAGGATCTCGCGAAGAAGCTCAACAATCCGATCGCCAATCTGATCAGCGTTCCGTTCCAAGAGAACGTCGACTTCGGAATGGGGCCCAGCGATCACGGCGTGAAGAGCACGCTGAACATCCAGCCGGTCATTCCGATCTCGCTCGGCTCGGACTGGAACGTGATCTCGCGCACGATCCTGCCGGTGACTTACCTGAGCGACGACGTGAACCCCGCGATCGGCGATCAGTTCGGGCTCGCCGACACGACGCAGAGCTTCTTCTTCTCGCCCAAAGAGCCCGGGCCGGCCAAGCTGATCTGGGGCGTGGGCCCGGCGTTTCTGCTGCCGACCGCGACCCGGGGCGTGCTCGGCACGGAGCGCTGGGCGGCCGGGCCAACCGCCGTGCTGCTGCGCCAGGACGGCCCAGTCACCGCCGGCATGCTGGTGAATCATCTCTGGTCGTTCGCGGGGAACAAGAACCGCTCACAAGTGAGTCAGACGTTCTTCCAGCCATTCGTGAGCTACACGACTCATACCGCGACCTCGTTCACCGTCAACCTGGAATCGAGCTACGACTGGCAGAGCTCGCAGTGGACCATCCCGGCGAACTTCACGGTCTCGCAGGTCCTGAAGCTCGGGCCGCAGATCATCAGCGTGCAGCTCGGCTACCGGACGTACATCTCCGCGCCGCAATACGGCCCCGACTGGGGACTGCGCCTCGCGGTCGTGCTGTTGTTCCCGAAATGAGAGCGGCGCGGGCGCTCACGCAGGCCTTGCTGACGATTCCGGTCGTCGGGTTCTGGATCTGGGCGATCGGCGCGCTCTGCATCGACGGACCGACGACTCACCTGTTCGCCGCGTCGCTCGCGGGCGGAGTCGCGATCGGGCTCGGCGTCGCTGGCCTGGGCTGTCTCGTCTTCGTGCGGCCGTACCGGCGCGCGCTGCTCGCGCTCGCGCTGATCTCGGGGGCGGTGCTGTTCTGGTGGCTGCGCATCCCGCCGAGCAACGACCGCGACTGGCAGCCCGACGTCGCGCGGCCCGCGCGGGCCCAGATCGAGGGCAACCGCGTCACGATCGAGAACGTCCGCAACTTCAACTACCGAAGCGAGACGGACTTCGACCAGACCTGGGAGACGCGGACGTACGACCTCGACAAGCTGCGCGGCATCGATCTCTTCATCTCGTTCTGGGGACCGACCTTGTACGCGCACACGATCATGAGCTGGGAGTTCGAGGGCTCACCCCCGCTCGCGATCTCGATCGAGACGCGCAAGGAGAAGGGCGAGACCTACTCGGCGCTGCTCGGCTTCTTCCGCCAGTTCGAGCAGTACTACGTGGTCGCCGACGAGCGCGACGTGATCGGCGTGCGCGACCGCTTCCGAGGCGAGCACACCTACCTGTACCGGCTCGCCGCGCCGGTCGCCGCCGCGCGCGCACTTCTGCTCGACTATCTCGGCTACGTGAACGGGCTCGCCGACCAGCCGGAGTGGTACAACGCGATGACTCAGAACTGCACGACGTCGATCCGCAACCGGGTCATGCAGGCGGGCGGGCAGGTTCCGCTCGACTGGCGGCTCTTGCTGAACGGCCGGCTCGACGAGCTCCTGTACGAGCGCGGCTCGCTCAGCCACAGCCTGCCGTTCGCCGAGCTGAAGCAGAAGAGCGAAGTGACCCAGCGCGCGATCGCGGCCGGCGAGAGTCCTGACTTCTGGGCGCGCATCCGCGAAGGAATTCCGGACTATCCGCGATGACCGAGGAGCGCCGGTCGGGAGTCAGAGGTAAGTCAGCCGGAAGCCGACTCCCTCCGGCTTCTTCAGGCGAATGTTGATGCCGATCATCAGCGCGGTGAGCTGCTCGACGTAGCGCGCGTTGTACAGCGGCCCGCCGTCTACGGCGCGCGTCCCCGGCACGTCGTCGCAGAGCGCCATGACGCGCGTGCGCGGCTCCTTCTCGCCGGAGACGATCACGTCGCACTCGACCGGCTGCGCCAGGTCCATCAGTCGGTGCGCCGCGACGTTCTGGAACGCGGACACGACGGCGACGCCCTCCGGCGCCAGCGCGGCGCAGAGCTCCGCGCACGAGCCCTGCGAGACACCGATCACGCGCGCCGCGACGTCGCCGATCGCCGTCGCGAGCGGCACGCCCATCGACACGAGCAGTGACCCGGGCACGAGCTCCGCGCGCACGGCCTTGATCGTGCCCGCCACGTGCTCGAAGGGCACCGACAGAATCACGATGCCGCCGCGCGCCGCGCGAACCGCCGCCGCGTTCTCGTGGCCGGACACGTCGCCGCCGGGCACCTTGGCGAGAACGTCCACCGCGGCCTCCAGCGCGCGCTCTTCCTTGCGACTGCCGATCCGCACCGGGCGGCCCGCCTTCGCGAACCGGTACGCGAGGCCGAGCCCTTGCTCGCCGGTTCCGCCGAGAATCGCAACTCCCTCCTTCGCCATGTCGGCCTCCGTTCGGCTCCGCGCGACTGCCCGCACCGCTCGAGGCGGCGATCTTATCTCAGCCGTCGGTTAGCTTTCCGGCGATGACGGCGACCCCCACGTCGATCGCGCAGGCCGGGCCCGACAAGCTGCGCATCGTCTGGAACGACGGGCACGAGAGCGTCTACCCGGTGCGCCTGCTGCGGCTCGCGTGTCGCTGCGCGCACTGTGTCGACGAGCACACGGGCCGACCGCTGCTGCTCGCCGAGAGCGTGCCGGCCGACGTCCGACCCGTGCGCATCAGCGGCGTCGGGCGCTACGCGCTCGCGTTCGCCTGGAGCGACGGTCACGACAGCGGGATCTACACGTTCGAAAACCTCCGCGAGCTGTGTCCGTGCTGTGCGCCGGCAGCTCAAGCAGCCAAGTAGGCGAGTCGATGGCAGGGTCGGGATGGCCGACCTAGTCACTTGGGCGGAGCGGTTCATCGCGACGCCGTCCGAGTCGCGGCTCGGCAACGGCGCGATCGTGGACGTCGCGGCCGAGCTCTTGCGCGAGCTGGGCCTCGCGGTCGAGCTCGAGACGGTCGACGTCGCGGGAACGCGCCACCACGCGGTGCTGTGTGACACGCCGGTGGTCGGCGCTGACGCGGGTGTCCTGTTGGTGACTCACCTCGACACGGTTCCGCCCGGCGATCCGAGCGCGTGGACCGCGACCGGCGGCGACCCGCTGCGGCCGACCCGCCAGGGCGACCGGCTGTACGGGCTGGGCTCCGCCGACGCCAAGGTCGACTTCATCTGCAAGGCGTTCGCGCTGGCCGCACAGCGCGACTCACTCACCCGCGGCGTGCGCCTGGTCGGCACGTTCGGCGAAGAAGTCGGCATGCTGGGCGCGCGCTGGCTGGTGGAGAGCGGCCTCACGAGCGGGTTCGCGCGCGCGCTCGTCGGCGAACCGTCGGAGCTCGCGATCGTGCACGCGCACAAGGGCTACGCGGTGTACGAGGCGCGCGTGCAGCTCGACCCGCTGCCGGAATCGGCGCCGATGCGCGCGGCGAGTCACGTCGCGCGTGGCGCGGCCGCGCACTCGAGCGCGCCGGCGCTCGGCAAGAACGCGATCCTGGACGCGCTCGAGCAGCTCGAGCGGAGCGGCGCGCTCGGGGTGGCGGCGCTCGCGGGCGGCTCCGCGGTGAACGTGGTGCCGGAGCGCTGCGAGATCTCGCTCGTGCACGGGCTCGCGAGTCACTCGGTGACCGCGGACGTGGACGGGCCGGTCTTCGCCGCAAAGCCGCTGCTCGCGTTTCTGTCGGCCTGGCGTGAGCTCGACGTCTCGCTGCGCCGGCGGAGTGATTCGCGCTTCTCGCCCGCGCAGAGCGTCGCGAGCCTCGGCCGGGTCGCGCTCTCGGACGGCGCGGCCGTGTTCACCTTCGACGTGCGCCCGATTCCGGGCGACGAGGCGGACGACCTGATCGCCCCGCTGGGTCGCGCGGCGCAGATCCGCTGCGTGCGCCAGAACCCCGCGCTCGCGACGCCGAGTGACTCGCCGCTGGTGCGCGAGCTCGAGGCGGCGCAGCGCCAGGCCGGCTTGCCGGCCCGCGTCGAGACGAAGGCGACCTGTACCGAAGCGGGCATCCTCGGCGCGGCCGGCCTCGAGGCCCTCGTGCTCGGCCCCGGGACTTCGGTCGGGAACGTGCACAGGCCGAACGAGCACACGCGAATCTCGCAGCTACACCAAGCGGTGGCGCTGTATGGAGCCGCGCTCGCGCGCCTGGCGAGCGGCGGAGGCGTGCCGTGTTCCTGATGCGGCCGGCGCGGGTCGCGGACCTGCCCGCGATCCTCGAGCTCGCGCGCTATCTCGACAGCCCCAACCTGCCGAACGACGAGGCGTTCGTGGGGCGCCGACTCGAGCGCTCCGAGCGCGCGTTCCGCGCGCCGGGCCCGCCGGACGCCGAGCGCGAGTACCAGTTCGCCCTCGTCGACGCGGCGGAGCGCGTGATCGGTACGTGCGCCGTGCTGTCGAAGCACGGCACGCCGGAGCTGCCGCACGTGTTTCTGCGCGTCGGCGAGGAGACGCGCCACTCTGCGAGCACGGGCGTGCGAGTCACCCACACGACCCTGCAGCTGGGCGCTTCGCGCGACGGGCCGACGGAGCTCGGGTCGCTGATCCTGCACCCGTCGGCGCGCGGTCGGCCGGGCTGGCCCGGCAAGCTGCTCTCGTGGGGGCGCTTCGCGTACATCGCGCGCCACCGCGCCAGCTTCGAGAGCCGGATCCTGGCCGAGATGCGCGCCGCGATCGACGCGCACGGGCGGAGCGCGTTCTGGGACGCGTTCGGCAAGCGCTTCACCGGCATGAGCTACACGGAGGCGGATCACCGCAGCGCGACCGACAAGAGCTTCATCCTCGATCTCTTTCCAGACACTCCGTTCTACGCGTCCCTGCTCGACGCCGGCGTGGCCGCGCAGCTCGGTCAAGTACACGCCGAGACCGCGCCCGCGCTGCATCTCTTGGAGAGCGCGGGCCTGCACTGGATCGACGAGATCGACCCGTTCGACGGCGGGCCGTTCGTCGGCGCGCCCACCGCGCGAGTGACTCCCATCCGCGAGACCGCGCGCGGCGCGCTCGCCGAGGGCGCGCCGCCCGAGGGCGCCGCCCCGGCGATCGTTTCGAGCGAGGACGGCGGCGCGTTCCGCGCCGTCGCGGCGCCGGCAGCGCGCAGCGGCGCCGAGATCTGGATCGGCAAGGAGGCGCGCGATCGCCTGGGCGTCTCGGCGGGCGAGGAGGTCGCCGTGACGCCGCTGCCCCGCAGAGGCGCGAGGCCCTCGGGCGATGGCTGAGCGCTCCGCTTTCGAGGCGCGAGGCGATCTCGTCGCCGGCCGCTTGGCGCTGCCCGAGCGCGCGGACGGCGAGCTCGTCTCGGTCGACCCGGGAGACACGCGCGAGTCGCTCGGCGCCTTCCCGTTCGCGGCGGAATCCGTCGAGCGGGCAGTCAGCGCGGCCCGCCGCGCCTGGCCCGCGTGGCGCGACGCGAGTCCCGACGTGCGCGCGGCCGCGCTGCGCCGCTTCGCCGACTCACTCGGCTCCGAGCGCGAGCGCTTCGCGTCGGCGATCGCGAAGGAAGTCGGCAAGCCGCTCTGGGAGGCCCGCAGCGAAGTGCAGGCGATGCTCGCGAAGATCGAGATCACGCTCGGGCCGGGCCTCGAGCTGGTGGCGGATCGCGTGTTCGACCTGGGCGGCGGTCAGGTCGGCCGCTGGCGCGCGAGCGCGCGCGGAGTCTTCGGCGTGATCGGCCCGTTCAACTTTCCGGGTCACCTGATGCACGGTCACGTGGTGCCCGCGCTCGCGACCGGCAACTGCGTGGTCGTGAAGCCGTCGGAGAAGACGCCCGCGACGGGCCAGATCTACGCCGAGCTGCTGCAGCGCGCCGGGTTTCCAGCGGGGGTCGCGAACCTGGTGCAGGGTGACTCGACCGTCGGCGCCCGGCTCGCGGGGCACCCCGAGCTGGACGGCGTCCTGTTCACCGGCTCCTATCCCGCCGGCCGGCGCATTCTCGAGGCGACGCTCGACCAGCCGTGGAAGCTGGTGGCGCTCGAGATGGGCGGGAAGAACGGCGTGCTGGTCTGCGCCGACGCCGACCTCGACCAGGCGGCGAATGCGGTCGCCTTCGGCGCGTGCGTGACTGCCGGCCAGCGCTGCAGCGCGACCAGCCGCGTGTTCGCGGAGCGGGCGATCGCAGACGCGCTCTGCGAGAGACTCGCGCGCATCTTCCGCGGAATCGCGATCGGTCACTCGAGCGACCCGGGCGCGTTCATGGGACCGCTGATCTCGCGCGCCGCGCGCGAGCGACACGCGCAGGTGTTGGCCTGGGCCGCGGCGGACGGCGCCCAGGCGCTGGTCGCCGGCGGCCCCTGCGACGGCCCCCGACCCGGTCACTACGTGCGGCCGAGCCTGCACTACCTGACCGCGATCTCGCGTTCGAGCCGCTACCAGAGCGAGGAGCACTTCGTGCCGGACGCGTTCGTGCGCGCCGTCGACTCCGTCGACCAGGGACTCTCGCTGCTCGACGCGACCGACTTCGGCCTGGTCGCGAGCGTGTTCACGCGCTCGCGCGCGACTTACGAGCGCGCCGCGCGCGAGCTGCGCGTCGGCTGTCTCAACTGGAACGCCCCGACGGTGGGGGCGTCGTCGAAGCTGCCGTTCGGCGGCGTGAAGCGCAGCGGGAACGACCGCGCCGCGGGGGCCGCGTCGACGCTCTACACGACGTTCCCGCAGGCGAACCTGGAGCTGGCCGAGCCCGCGCCTGCAGCGGTGTACCCGGGCTTTCCGAGCCTCGCGTGACTCACTGCGTGCTGATGGGCGACCCCGCGCACTTCGCGGTCGTCGGCGGCGCGAACCCGCACACGCGCGACAAGTACGGGCGCAGGAAGTCCGTCGATCGCGCGCTCGCGATCCGGCAGTGGGGGATGCTGCGCGACGCGCTGCGCGAGCTCGGCCTCGAGGTCGAAGTGATTCCGCCCGATCCCGCGCACCC
>JBIOJK010000068.1:0-18523 GCA_044450765.1 Myxococcota bacterium
CATCCACATGCGATCGCGCTGCGCGGTTCCGAGCAGCCGCTCGCGGAGCTCCGCCGCCAGCGCCCGCGAGTCCTCGCTCGCGGCCAGCGCGCGCGCGCCGTACAGGAGTAGCGGCAGCGAGGGCTCGATCAGCACGCGGTGCACGTTCGCGCCCTCTTCGTTCGACATGTGCCGACTCACGAGGTCCGAGTCGAGCGCGCGCGCCGCCTCGAATGCGGGCTGCTGATCCGAGAGTCGCAGCGCGCGCCCGTACGCCTGCGAGAGATTGAAGACGACCGGCGCGGACTCGTTCGCGGCGCGCGCGCGCTCGAAGGCCGGGATCGCCTGCAGCAGATCTCCCTGCGCGAGTCGCACGATGCCGTGCAGGTTCAGCTCCGCCGACTCGAGCACCGGCCCGGCGTCACCGTTCGGTGTACCCAGCGTCTGCTCCGCGCGCGCGAGCTCGCCCCGGCGCATCCAGGCGATCGCGAGCGCGAAGCGCAGCACCCCGTCGTCGGGCGTTCGGCGGCTCGCCGTCTCCACGCGCTGCAAGTCGCCCGGCAGCGCCTGGCCGCGGTCGATGCGATACGCCGCGAGCAGCGCCGGCTCCCGCCCGACCGCCGCGAGCGCGGGAGCGAGCCGCTCGAGCCCCGGTCCCAGCGCGAGGCCGGCGAGCACGAGCACGGCCGCCACGAAAGCGGTGTCGCTGCGGCGCAGGCGAAGCGCACCGAGCGCTCCGAAGAGTCCGGCCAGCGCGAGCGGCCCTACACCAAACAGTGGCAGCGCCGCGAGTCCCGCGAGCAGCAGCAGCACGCCCGGCCAGCTGGGCGGATCCGCGGCGGCGAAGGTGTGCCCGAACGCGTGGCCGTGCAGGCCGAACCCGCGCAGCGCCGCGACCGCGCAGACGCCGAGCGCCAGCGCGAGCGCGCCGCCGCCGAGCACGACCCCGGCGAACGCGAGCGCGAACAGCGCGCCCGGCAGACTGGTCGCGAGCGCGCGCAGCGCGAGCGCGAGCTGCAGCGGATCGGACGAGATGCGCGCGGCCTCGAAGCGTACGCCGGGTGAGTCCGGCGCGAGCTCGACGGCGCGCTCCACGAGCTCCGGGCGTCCCTCCGAGCGCGCGGTCTCGAGCAGCGCCCAGGCGAGGATCGGCAGCTCGTCGAAGCCGCGATCGCGCAGCGCGGTGGCGGCGGCGAGCACGCGGTCCGGCGTCGGCGCCTGGGCGGACGACTCCGGCTCGGGCAACGGCCCGGTCGGGACGAGCAGCGGATCGGCGCGGACGGGAGTGTCTCCCGCGCGCGCCGGGGCGGCCGGCGCGAGCGCCAGCAGCGCCAGTAGCGCCAGCGCCGTCGAGCGCGTTCGCCAGATCGCGGGCACGCCTCTCCCTTCTAGGCAATCGACCGAGTCACAGCCTTGATTCGGCCGAGCGATCAGGCCGCTGAAGGTCGGATTCGGAGCGCGCGGCGGAGCAGCGCGGCGACGAGCGCGAACTCCGGCGCGCGGAACAGCCAGAGGCCCGCGAGATATACGACTCCGCCAACCGTGATCAGGAGCGCGAGCCGCACCGCCGCGGCGACCGAGGCCTGCGCGGGCGCGAGCCATTCGCCCGCCGCGAGCACGGCGGCGAGCAGCACGGTCGCGGCGACGAGTCGCAAGTAGCCGGCCCAGTCTCGCGCGTGCACGTGTGCGCCGTGGCGCGCGCGAGAGACGGCGATGACGTAGGCCGCGTTGGCGACTGCGGCGAGCGAGGTGGCGAGCGCGACGCCGAGGTAGCCGAAGTCGGCGAGCACCAGCGAGTGCTGGAGCCGGATCGCCCAGTCGGGCAGCACGCCCGAGGGCAGCGGCCCGACGCAGGTGAGCGCGGCGGCGACGTTCACCGCGAGACTCACCACCGCCGCCTGCGCGCCGGTGCGCGTGTCGTGGTGCGCGATGCACAGGTTCACCCAGATGCGCGCCAGCCCGATCGGCACGAGCCCGATGCCGTAGTAGAGAAGCGCGAGACCGCAGCCGCGCACCGCCTCGGCGCCGAACGTCTGCGGGTTCCAGCCGAACAGGACCGAGACGATCGGATCGCGCAGCAGCACCAGGCCCGCCGTGCACGGCAGCGTGAGCGCGAGCACGAGCCCGATCGTCGCCGCGAAATCGCGGTCGAGGCCGGCGCGGTCCTGACTCGCGACCTGGCGCGCGAACAGCGGCAGGCTCGACGTCGCGAGCCCGAACACGAACACGCCGAGCGGCAGCTCCATGAGTCGCGTCGCGTAGTACATGTACGAGACCGGCCCGTCGCCGAAGAAGCTGGCGATCGCGCGCGTGGTGATCGTGTTGAGCTGATACGCGGACGCACCGACGATCGACGGCAGCAGCATCGCGAGCAGGCGCTGGATCGCCGGGTCGCGCGGCGCGTAGAGGAGGCGCGGCGCGAACCCGCGCTCGCGCAGCGGCTTGAGCTGCACGAGCACCTGCAGCAGGCCCGCGGCTACCACGCCCCAGGCGAGCGCGACGATCGGCGTCTCGAAGAACCACAGTCCCGCGAACACGGCCACGATCTGAGTCAGATTCAGAAACACCGGCGCGATCGCCGGCCGGAAGAAGTGACCCATCACGTTCAGCGCGCCCATCGCGACCGCGACCAAGGTCAGACTCACGATGTACGGAAAGCAGAGGCGCAGTAACTCGCCGGTCAGCGCGCGCTTCACCGGATCGGCGGAGTAGCCCGGCGCGAAGGCGACCACGAGCGGATCCGCGAACCACATTCCCAGCAGGCAGATCGCGAGCCCGGCGAGCAGCGCCAGCGTCCAGGTGGCGTAGAAGACGCGCCGCGCGTCGTCGTCGGAGCGCTGCAGCGCCCCGCTGAAGATCGGCACGAAGGCCAAGGTCAGCGAGCCCTCGCCGACCAGGCGCCGGAACAAGTTGGGGATCGTGAACGCGACGAAGAACGCGTCGCTCGCCGCGACCGGGAACGCGTACGCGATCAGGCTGTCGCGCACCAAGCCGAGCACGCGGCTCGCCATCGTCGCGACCGCGACGACGCCGGCCGAGCGCGAGACGCGCGCCGCCGAGTCCGTTGACACCGCCGCCGCCCCGGGGTACTTACCGGCTCCTTCGGAGGTCTCCATGGCTACCCACCGCTCGGCCAAGAAGCGCCACGCACAGGCGCTGCGCCGGCGCGCGCGCAACAACCAGATCCAGAAGACCGTGCGCGGCGCGGTGCGCAAGCTGCGAGAGGCCAAGACCACCGGCTCGAAGGACGTTCCGAAGCTGCTGCACGACGCCGAGCGCCTGCTGCGCAAGGCCGCGAGCAAAGGGGTGCTCCACAAGCGCACCGTCTCGCGCACCGTCTCGCGGCTGGCGAAGCTCGCCGCTCACTAGTCACGCGCAGACAGCCAGAACGAGTCGCTCGAGCGCCATCCGCGGGCCGATCGGGACGCCGCCCTTGAGCGCGAGATCGGTGCGGCGCACGGCGTCCAGACACGCGCGCAGCCGCCGCAGGTCGAAGCGCAGCGCCTGCTCGACGAGCTTCTGCGCCGCGAACGGGTGCACTCCCAGGCGCCGCTGGACCTCGGACACTTCGAGCGGGCGCAGCTCGCGCGCGCGGAGCAGGCGGCGGAAGTGGTTGGCGAGCGCGCCGATCAGCGCCAGCGGCGGCTGACCTTGCTCCGAGAGCTCGGCCACCATGCGCAGCGCGTTCGCGAGGCGGCGCTCGCCGATCGCGTCGCAGAGCTCGTAGACCGCGCGCGGGCGGAGCTGCCCGACCAGCTCGCCGACGTCGTCGACCTCGATCAGGCCGCGCTCGCCGAGATACAGCGCCAGCTTCTCCACCTCGAGCGCGAGCCGGTCGAGGTCGGGGCCGACCAGATCGAAGAGTGCCGCCGCGACGCCGCTCGCCGCGCGCACGCCGCGCGCGGTCATGCGCGCCTCGATCCAGCGCCGCACGTCGCCGGGCCGGCCCGGACCCGTGCAGTCGATCACCCGCCCGACCTTCGCGACGCGCTTCACCCACCGCTGGCGCTTATCGACGCTCTCGCCCTCGAGCACGAGACAGGTGGTCGCCAGCGGCGACTCGAGATACTCGAGCAGCGCGCCGTCGAGGAACTTCTCGCCGCGCTTCTCGGCCACGCCGCGCACCAGCACCAAGCGCGCGCGCGCCATGACCGGAAGCGTGCGGGCAGCGGCGATGATCGCGAGCGGATCGAGGCCGGCGATCGAGAGATCGAAGCGATCCTCGTTGAAGTCGCGGATCGCGCCGGCGAGCACCCGCTCGCGCAGCTCGGCGAGCGCGGCGTCGCGCAGGGTCGCCTCGCGTCCCTCGATCAGGACGACGGGCGCGAATGACTCAGAATCGCTGGAAGAGCTCATCGTGGACTCGCTCGGCGATCGCGCTCGAGAGGCGCCGCAGCGCCTGTTCCTTGTTGCTCGCGTAGACCTGCGGATCGGCGCTCGACAGAAACACCTCTCGCTCGTGCATGTCAGGGTGCTGCCAGACCACTTCGTTCGACTCCGTGCGGCGCACGCTGACGTCCAGAGTGACCTCGATCGACTCCTCCAGGGCGAGCGCGCGCGACGAGTACGAGCTCGAGTGCACCATCACGGTGTGTAGCACTCCGCGCATCACCAAGTCGGGGGCGCCCTGCCCTTCGAGCTTCGGATCGAGCCAGCCGCGCCGCGCGAACTCCTCGTTCAGCGCTTCCGCGATCAGCTGCTCGAGGCCCGGCTCGCGCGTGTCGTTCTGGAACGCCACGAGCTCGATCGAGCGGACGTTCTCTCCGAAGAATCCGCGGCCGCCGAGCGGGTGATAGCCGCATGCCGAGAGCGCGAGCGCACAGCCGGCGAGCGCCCTGAGGACGCGCGCTTCGATCCCCCACGCCGCAGGTCCGCTCATCGACGCGGGATTCTAGCGAGCGCGGCGCAGCGCGCGCGCCGGACTCAGGTGCCGCGCAGGACCGCGGCGCGGCGCTCGAGCTCGTCGACCAGGAAGTCGCGCTCCGCGCGGACCGACGGCGCGACGCGCGAGTTGAAGTGCTGCCGCGCTTCGCCGAGCTCGCTCGCGAGCTCCTTCGCCGCGGTGCCGCGCGCAGCGGCCGCCGCGAACTTCTCCTGGTTGTAGAGGATCACGTCCGAGACCGCGATTCGCGCGAGGCGTTCGGCCGCGGCGACGGCCGGGTCACTCGAGGCGACTGCGGGCGCCGGCGCCGGCCGAGCCGCCGGAGCCGGAGCCGCCGCAGCGGCCGGCGCGGGCTTTGCTGCGGGTGGCGGAGTCGGCTTCGCGGCGGGAGAAGGAGCGGGAACCGGCGCGCGCGCGGGCGCGGAGGGCCGCGCCGCGCTCGGCCGCTCCCCGATGCCGAGGCGGCCGAGTATCTCGCCCAGTCCGCCCGGGAAGTCGGCGGCCTCGAGCATCTCCTCGGCGTCGAAGCCGGGAGTGCCCGTTTGATCGGACGCGGTCGCGACGCGGACCAGCTTCACGGCCGCGAGCTCGCTGGCGCGCTGCGCGATCTCGGCGATGCGCGAGCCGGGCAGCGACGGCAGATCCGCGCCGAGAATCGCCAGCGCGGGCGGCGCGCGGAACATGCGGACCAGCGCCTCGGCGCCGTCGTCGACGACGTCGGCCTCGATCCGCCAGAGCGCGAGCAGCTCCGTGACTGCCTTTGCGTTCTCGGCGTCGAGCTCGGCCACGAGAGCGCGCGCGAGCGGCGGGAGAGGCTTCGGCGCGGGTGGAGGCGGTGGCGGAGCCGCGGGCTTCGCGGCGACCTTCGCGGGTTCCGGTGCCGGTCGAGGCGCCGGTGCGGCGGGCGGCGTCGCCGCGGCAGCGGCGGCCGGAGACGCGATCGGCGATGGGCGCGCCTCGGCCGGAGTCGGCGGCGAACCCTCGGGCGGCGCCTGCACGCGGAAGATCGTCTGGCACTGACTGCAGCGGATCCGCGCGCCCTGCGCACCGATCTTCTCGCGCGCGAGCCGGTATCGAGTCTGACACTGGGGGCAGGCGGCGATCACGCGTGGCTCCTCGGGACAGCAACCGCACTGGCAGCCGGAGTCACTATCGGTCGCGTCTCGGCCACGCTTTACGCGCTCGAGGCGAGCGCGTCCGCCAGTGAGCGCACGAAGCGCTCGACGTCGCTCGGGGTCGGACGCCCCTCGAGTCGCTGCATCACGACCAGTCCGGGCGCGGCGACGTTCTCGCCCGGGCGCGCCAGCACGACCAGCCGCAGCCGGGGCGCGATCGCGAGCAGTCGGCCCGCGAAGCGGCGCCAGCCGAGTCCCTGCCGCGCGTCGAGCGGATCCTCGACGCCGCTGCCCAGCAGAATTCCGGGAATCTCGCCGCGAATCACGTACTGCTTGAAGCGCGCGAGCGCGTCCGCCGGGCTCTGGAAGATGTGCACGCGGATCGGCTTGTCCGCGAGGCCGGTCTTGATGCGCTCGAGCAGCTGCAGATCGCCGTCGATGCAGATCAGCGACGACGGCAGCGCGACGCGCTGCGGCCGGCGCACTTCCGCGGTGATCGGATCGTCGTTCGCGACGAGCGGCGAGGCTTGGACCACGGTCGCGTCGGGGTCCGGCAGACTCGGGCGCGCCATCGGCGGTGTGATTCCGGCGCGTCGCAGCGAGTCGTTGCGCAGCCGGATCGGCGTGTCGTCCTCGGTGCGCCTGGGCGCCTCGACCAGCGCCTCGAGCTCGGGCGGCGCGTCCTCTTCGGGCGGCGGCTCGACGATCGGCGCGCTCGGCTCGGGCTCCGGTTCGAACTCCGGCTCGACCTCGCGCTCGTCGGCGTCCTGCTCGGGCTCGCGCTCGGGGGCGAGTGACTCGCTCGAGTCCGGCTCGGGCTCCTCGGCGTCGACGCGCATCTCCGCGGACTGCGCGGCGCTCTCGTCCTCGAGCCGCGCGCCTTCGAGCGCGAGAAACTCGGGCGACAGGGGACTCGGCAGCAGGATGCCCTGCGGCCCGCGCCACTGCAGCGCCGGATCGTCGAGCGGCTCGAACGTGAAGTCGCCTTCGGACCAGTCGAAGATCCCCAGGATCGCCTGGACCGCTGCGTCCCAGAGCGTCGCGGCCGCGACGTCCGAGTCACCGCCCGACTCGAGCCCCGCGCGCTTCAGGATCTCGTCCCGGTCGAGGTCGCCGCTCTCGAGCGCGACGCGCACGATGCCGCCGTCGCGCAGACCGAGCCAGGCGACGCCACCCTGCTCCGAGCAGATCTCGAGCGCGCCGGTCTTTCGGGACAGCGCGACCACCTGAAGCAGCTCGGGCAGGCTCAGGTCAGACAGGTTTCCGGCGAGGCTCATCCGGAAGAGAGATCGGATCCGGAGCGCGGAGGCCTAAGCCCGCGGCACCGGCGAGCGGAGCTCGTCGCCGTCGATGTCGACCCAACTCACGTTGAGTGACACGCCCCAGCTGTGCGCGCCTGGCACGACTTCGCTCAGCGCCGACAGGAGCGCGCGTTCTTTCCGCGCGCCGTCGGGCAGGATCAGGTGCAGGCCGAGATCGGTCTGGTTCTCGGCGAGCCCGTGCACGAGACCGCGCAGGAGACTCACCGCGTCCTCGGCGAAGTCGATCGCGCCAGGACACGCCAGGAGCGCCGCCGGGCTGCGCATCATGAGCAGCTTCCCAGCCGCCGAACGCATGGCGCGCACGATCGGCCGCGAGCCCCCGCGCGGCGGCGCCGAGCCGGTGCCGACCAGCAGGATGCGACTCGGCGACAGCGGCCGCGCGCCCGGCAGCAGCGCCGCCTCGCCGAGCTGCCCCGAGACGTAGCCGGAACGGAGCTGCTCGGAGATCAACCCGCACAGCCGCCAGTCGACCAGCCCGGCGTCGCCGCGCAGCGGGCGCTCGTCCTCCGGCACCGGGACCAGGATCGTGTCGGCGGGCGCCTCGACGACCGAGCCCGGGAAGAGCGACAGCTCGAGGCGACTCACTGATCGTCACCGCGCTCGGCGCGCGCGTTGCGCGCCACGACGTCCAGCACGCCGTTCACGAACGCCGGCGACTTCTCGCTCGCGAAGCGGCGCGCGACCTCGACCGCCTCGTCGATCACGACCTCGGCCGGCGTTCTCGGCTCGAAGAGCAGCTCGAACGCCGCGACGCGCAGCACGTTGCGCTCGACGGCCGCCAGGCGCTCGACCTTCCAGTGCTCGCTCGCGCGCGCGATCGCGAGGTCGATGTCCTTCAAGTGGTGCACGACGCCGAGACACAGCTCGAGCGCGCGCTCGCGCGCGCGCTTGGGTAGCTCGAACTCGGCGCTCACGTTCTCGAACGCGGCGCGCACCGCGTCGAAGTCGACCTCGGCGCTGGACAGATCGGCCGCGAACAGCACCTGCAGTGCCGCTTCGCGCGCCATGCGCCGGGGACCGTGCGAGCCCATGGGCGACAGCCTAACCCTCAGGACTCGAGCGCGCGCGCCAGGCTCACCATCTCGACCACGACCTCCGCGGCTTCCGCGCCCTTGTTGCACCCCGGCTCGCCCGGCTTTGCCGCGCGTTCGAGCGCCTGATCCACGGTCTCGGTGGTCAGCACACAGAAGGCGATCGGCGTGTTTTCGGCGAGCGCGACTCGGCCGACTCCATCGGTGACACCCTGGCACACGTACTCGAAGTGGGGTGTGTCGCCGCGCACGACGGCGCCGATCGCGACCAGCCCATCGTAGCGGCCGGTGCGCGCGGCGCGCTGTGCGGCGAGCGGGATCTCGAACGCGCCGGGCACCCAGAGGACGTCGAGCGACTCGCAGCCGAGCTCCGCGAGCCGCTCTGCGCAGCCCTCGAGCAGGCGCGCGGTGATCAAGTGATTGAAGCGCGCGACCACGGCGGCCATGCGCAGGCCGCGCGCCTCGAGTCGCGTTTCGATGGTTCGCATCTCCGGGCTCCCTACCACTCCGCGATGCCGTGCAGATCGGGTCCGAGGCGGCGCCAGGCGAGGCGCGCGGGGCGCAGCGCCGCAGCGAGCCGCTCGACTCCGAGCTCCGCCAGCACCGCCCGGCCGTCGCCCCCAATGAGTAACGGAGCCACGAAGAAATGCATGCGATCGACCAGCCCCGCGCGCAGCAGAGCGGCGGCGAGCCCGCCGCCGCCCTCGACCAGGAGATCGTTCACCCCGAGTCTCCCGAGCGCGCGCCAGGCGGCGCGCAGATCGAGGTGACCGGCGCGGGCGGCGACCTCGACGACCCGGGCGCCGGCGCGCTCCAGCCGCGCGCGCCGCGCCGCCCCCGCGTTCGCCGCGCACAGGATCCAGGCCGAGCCCGGCTCTCCAGCGGCGATCAGTCGGGCGTCGGCGGGCGTGCGCAGCGCAGAGTCGATCGCGATGCGCCGTGGCCGGTGGACGATGCGCGCGCCGCGCCGGGCGAGCAGCTCCGGGTCGTCGGCGAGCACGGTGCGGGAGCCGACCGCGATCGCGTCGGCGCGCGCGCGCAGCGCCTGGACGTAGGCTCGCGCGGCGGCGCTCGTGATCCAGCGCGACTCACCGCGCGCAGTGGCGATGCGGCCGTCGAGGCTGGCCGCGAGCTTCAAGGTCGTGAAGGGCCGGCCGCGCAGGACGCGCGAGAGGAATCCCTCGTGGAGCCGCGCGCAGGCCGCACCCTCGACGCCGACCGCGACCTCGATGCCCGCGCGCCGCAGGCGCCGGATGCTGCGGCCGGCGGTGCGCGGGTCCGGGTCGACCGTGCCGATCACGACGCGCCGCGGCCGCGCGCGAATCACCGCGTCTACACAGGGTGGTGTACGGCCCAGGTGCGCGCACGGCTCGAGCGTCACGTAGAGCGTCGCACCGCGCGCCGCCTCGCCCGCCCGCTCGAGCGCGCGCGCCTCCGCGTGCGGCGCGCCGCCGTCCGCGGTGCGCGCGCGCGCGAGCACGCGGCCGCCGCGCTCGACCAGCGCGCCGACGCACGGGTTCGGCGCGGTGCGGCCGCGGCCGCGCGCAGCGAGCGACACCGCCGCGCGCATGAACGCGCCGTCGCGCTCCGCGCTACTCACCGTCTTCGGGCGCCAGCTCGTCCATCGCCGCGCGGAAGTCCTCGATCTTGCCGAAGCCGAGATACACGGACATGAAGCGCAGCCAGGCGACCGGATCGAGCGCGCGCAGCTCGGCCTGGACCTCGTCGCCGATGCGCGTGCTCGCGATCTCGCGCTCGCCGCCGTCGAGAATGACTCGCTCGATGCGCACGACCGCCTGCTCGATCGCGTCCACCGACACCGGGCGCTTCTGACACGCCTTCTGGATGCCGGTGATGATCTTCATGCGGTCGAAGATCTCGCGCCGCCCGTCGCGCTTGACGACCATCGGGAACAGATCCTCGATGCGCTCGTAAGTCGTGAACCGGCGCGCGCACTCGGAGCACTCGCGGCGGCGGCGCTTCACGGCGGCGTCGCGCTGATTCCGCGCGTCGATCACCTTCGTGTCCGGGTGATCGCAGAATGGACAGCGCACCGCCGACCGCCCGTCAGACCGGCGGCGCGTACGGCAGCGGGAAGCTGCGCGACAGCTCGGCGACTTCCCCGCGAATCTGCGCGATGCGCGCGGAGTCGTCGGGGCGCGCGAGCACCTCGGCGATCCACGCGCCGATGCGCTTCATCTCCGGCTCGCGCATGCCGCGCGTCGTGACCGCCGGCGTGCCGACGCGCAGGCCGCTGGTCAGCCACGGCGAGCGCTTTTCGCCGGGCACGGTGCTCTTAGAGGTGGTGATTCCCGCGCGGTCGAGCGTGTCTTGCGCCTTCTTGCCCGAGACCCCCGCCTCGCCGAAATCGATCACGAACAGGTGATTGTCGGTGCCGCCGGAGACCAGGCGCAGGCCGCGCTCGGCAACCGACTCCGCGAGTGCGCGCGAGTTCCGCACGATCTGCGCGGCGTAGTCCTTGAACTCCGGCCGCGCCGCCTCGGCCAGCGCGACCGCCTTTCCCGCGATCACGTGCATCAGCGGGCCGCCCTGAGTCAGCGGGAAGATCGCCTTGTCGATCGCTTCGGCGAAGTTCCGGTCGCACAGGATCATGCCGCCGCGCGGTCCGCGCAGCGTCTTGTGAGTCGTCGTCGCGATCACTCCGGCGTGACCGACCGGCGAGGGATGAACGCCGGCCGCGACCAGGCCCGCGATGTGCGCGATGTCGGCGAACAGCACCGCGCCGACCTCGCGCGCGATCGCGCCGAACGCCGCGAAGTCGATCGTGCGCGAATAGGCGCTGTAGCCGGTCTGGATCATCTTCGGCCGGTGCTGGCGCGCCAGCGCGCGCACCTGGTCGTAGTCGATGCGCTGGTCCGCGCCCGCGACGCCGTAGCGGACGAACTCGAAGAACTTGCCCGAGAAGTTCACGGGCGAGCCGTGAGTCAGATGGCCGCCGTGCGACAGCTCCATGCCGAGGACCTTGTCGCCCGGCTCGAGTGCCGCGAAGTACGCCGCCATGTTCGCGCCCGAGCCGGAGTGCGGCTGCACGTTGGCGTGATCGGAGCCGAACAGGCGCTTGGCGCGCTCGATCGCCAGCGCCTCGACCTCGTCCACGCACTCACAGCCGCCGTAGTAGCGCTTGCCGACGTAGCCCTCTGCGTACTTGTTGGTGAGCGCCGTGCCGACCGCTTCGAGCACCGCGGGCGAGGTGAAGTTCTCGCTCGCGATCAGCTCGATCCCGCTCTGCTGCCGCTCGACCTCGCGCGCGATCGAAGCGGCGATCTCCGGATCCGCGTGGCGCAGCTTCACGGTGCCTCCTCCCGTTCCTCGCGCTCGGGCTCGTAGCGCGCGAAAGCCAGCGTGCCGTTCGTTCCGCCGAAGCCGAACGAGTTGGACAGCGCCACTCGGACGGGTGCTTCGCGCATGGTGTTCGGCACGTAGTCGAGATCGCACTCCAGGTCGGGGTCCGTCAAGTTGATCGTCGGCGGGATCACGCCGTGCTCGATCGCCAGCACCGAGAAGATGGCCTCGATCCCGCCCGCGCCGCCCAGCGCATGGCCGGTCATCGACTTCGTCGACGAGACGGCCAGCTTGAACGCGTGCGGTCCGAAGACCTGCTTGATCGCGTGAGTCTCGATCTTGTCGTTGAGCTCGGTGCTCGTGCCGTGCGCGTTGATGTAGTCGACGTCCTCGGGCCGGATGGCGGCGTCGCGGATCGCCGCGCGCATCGAGAGCTGCGCGCCGATGCCGTCCTCCGGCGGCGCGGTCATGTGATTGGCGTCGCCCGACATGCCGTAGCCGATCACCTCGGCGTGGATGCGGGCGCCGCGCCCGAGCGCGTGGGCGAGTGTCTCGAGCACCACGACGCCGCCCGCCTCGGCGATCACGAAGCCGTCGCGCCCGCTGTCGAACGGCCGGCTGGCGCGCTGCGGGTCTTCGTTGCGGGTCGAGAGCGCGCGCATCGAGGCGAAGCCAGCGACCCCGAGGCGATTCACCGGCGCCTCGACGCCGCCGGCGATCATCACGTCGGCGTCGCCGCGCTGCAGCAGCTTGAACGCGTCGCCGATCGCGTGCGTGCCGGTGGTGCAGGCCGTCACGACGCAGGTGTTCGGCCCGCGCGCGCCGTAGCGCATGGAGACGATCCCGGACGACATGTTCGCGATCGCATACGGCACGAAGAACGGCGACACGCGGCGCGGCCCTTTCGTGACCAGAGCTTCGCAGTTGTCGAGCATCGTCTGCAGGCCCGCGATGCCGGAGCCGATCAGGACACCGGTCCGCTCCGAGCTCTCGCGCGGCACCACCCAGCCGGAGTCGGTCATCGCCTCGACCGCGGCCGCCATCGCGTACTGGAGAACCTTGTCGTAGCGGCGCGCGTCCTTCTTCTCGAGCACGGACTCCGGGTCGAAGCCCTTGATCTGCGCGCCGAAGCGCACCGGCAGATCGCTGGTTTCGAAGCCCTCGAGCGGTGCGACGCCCGAGACGCCCTTGGTCAGCGCTCGCCAGCTCGCCGCGACGTCGTTCCCGAGCGGATTCACCGTGCCCATGCCGGTGATCACCACGCGGTTCAGCTCGATCGAGCGCGAGTGGAGGCGCGGCATCGACTCAGTCGTCCCTGCCCGCCGTGCGCTCTTCGACGTAGTTGATCACGTCGGCGATGTTCTGCATGCGCTCGGCGTCCTCGTCGGGAATCTCGAGTCCGTACTCTTCCTCGATCGCCATCACCAGCTCGACGATGTCGAGTGAGTCGGCCCCGAGATCGTCGATGAACGACGCCTCCGGGACGACTTCCTCGGCGGAGACGCCGAGCTGCTCGATGATGATCTCTCGAATCTTGTCCTCTACCGCCATCAGTCCAAGCCCCCGTTCACGTGAATCACTTGCCCGGTCACGTACGCAGCGGCATCGCTTGCCAGAAAGCGCACGACCGAGGCCACGTCCTCGACCGACCCGAGTCGGCCCAGTGGAATCCGTTCGACGAGCGCGAGCTTCGCAGGCTCCGGAAGCTCGCGCGTCATGTCGGTGTCGATGAAGCCCGGCGCGACCGCGTTCACGGTGACGCCGCGGCTGCCGATCTCGCGCGCGAGCGAGCGCGTGAGCGCCTCGAGGCCGCCCTTGCTGGCCGCGTAGTTGGTCTGCCCCGCGTTTCCCATCTCGGCGACGACCGAGGACAGATTGATGATCCGTCCGTAGCGCTGCTTCAGCATCGGGCGAGTCACTGCGCGACAGACGCTCCACGCGCCGCGCAGGTTCGTGGCGACCACCGCGTCGAAATCGGCGGGCTTCATGCGCAGGATCAGCTGGTCGCGCGCGATGCCCGCGTTGTTCACCGCGATGTCCAGGCGCTGGTGCTCCTGCAGAATCGCGGCCACGAGCGCCTCGACGGCGTCGTGGTCGGCGACGTCGCAGCGCACGGCGCGGCCGCGGCCGCCGGCCTCGGCGATCGCCTTCTCGGTCTCGCGCGCCGCGTCGGGATTCGACACATAGCTGAACACGACCTGCGCTCCCGCGCGCGCGAGCTCGAGCGCGATCGCCCGCCCGATGCCGCGCGAACCGCCCGTCACGAGCGCGACGCGATCCGCGAGCGACGAGTCACTCATCCGGCGGCCTCCACGGCGCGCGCCACCGCGCCGTCCAGGTCCGCGAGCTTCTCGACGTTCGCGCGCGCGAGCGCGCGGTCGATCTTCGCCGCGAGCCCCGAGAGCACCTTGCCGGGCCCGACCTCGAGCTGCAGCCGCGCGCCCGCCCCGATCAGGGTCTGCACGCAGTCGACCCAGCGCACCGGCGCACACACTTGCTCGCGCAGCCGGGCGCGCGCGTCGGCGGCCTTGGTGTACGGGCGCGCGTCGACGTTCGAGACCACCGGAACGCGCAGATCGCGGAAACCCGCGGCGCCCAGCTCGGGCGTGAGCTTCTCCATCGCGCTCGCCATCAGCTCGCAGTGGAACGGCGCCGAGACATCGAGCGGCACCACGCGCTTCGCGCCGGCCGCGAGCAGCGCCTCGCCCGCAGCCGACACGGAGCTGCGTCGGCCCGCGATCACGGTCTGCGCGGGGGAGTTGAAGTTCGCCGGCGCCACCACGCCCGCGATCTCGGCGCAGATCCGCGCGATCGTCTCGGGATCGGAGCCGAGCACGGCGGCCATCGCGCCCTCGCCTTCGGGAACCGCCTCCTGCATCAGCGCGCCGCGCCGGCGCACCAGGCGAACGGCGTCGGCGAGCGGCAGCCCGCCGGCGGCGACCAGCGCCGAGTATTCGCCGAGGCTGTGACCCGCGAACAGCCCCGGCGCCTTCGGCAGCCGTGTCTCGACCACGCGCCAGATCGCGATCGACGCGGCGAGCACCGCCGGCTGCGTGATCTCGGTGCGCGCAAGCTCGCTCTCCGGGCCGCGCTCGATGCGCTCGCGAAGTCCGCCGCCGAAGGCCTCCTCGGCTTCCTCGAGAACGGCGCGCGCCTCCGCGAAGCTCTCCGAGAAGTCCGCCGCCATGCCGACGGTCTGAGAGCCCTGCCCGGGGAAGACGACTGCGAGCATCGCGAGCGTTCAGTGCGGCCGCAAGCGACCTACACCTCTTGCTCAGCCTCGACCTGGAAGATCTGTCGGTCGCGGTAGTGACCGCACTCGCCGCACACCCGGTGCGGGCGCTTGATCGCGCCGCACTTCGGGCAGGTCGAGCGCGCCGGGGGAGTCAGTGCGTCGTGCGCGCGCCGCATTCGCGACTGTGACTTCGACATCTTTTTCTTGGGACCAACCATGACCGATCCTTCTCACTCTCGGCGTTGTCACTTGCGGCGGCGCGGTCTCTTGCGGGATTCCTCGAGCATCTGTCCGAGTCCGGCGAAAGGTCGGCCGACCTGCCGCGTTTCGCAGGAACAGGCCTGTCGGCTCCGCACGGCGCCGCATACGGGGCACAGCCCAGCACAGGACTCCGAGCAGAGCGGCTGCATGGGCCAAGCAAGCGACAGGATTTCCAGAACGACCGGGCCGAAATCTAGCTCGTCGCCTGCGTAGCGCCCGAGCTCGAGATCTTCGGGGTCGAGCTCGATCCCTCCCTCTGGAATCAGAGCGGGATTCTGCGCGGGCTCGAGCAGGAGTTCCAGCGGCTCGGAGATGTCCAGCCGGACCGGCTCGCCGCAGCGGGAGCAGCGCAGGGCGATCTCGCCGCTGAGCCGGCCCCGGAACAGCAGGCGGGCCCCGAGGCGATAGCCCTCGAAGGCCGCGGAAAGCGGCGCCTGCAGGACCGCGTCGGGGTCGCGGAACAGCTGGCGGACGGACGCCCACCAGGGCGCATCGGCTTCGAGCCGGAACTGCCGCGGCGTTTCCTTGACCGCCTCGCAGCGAACGCTGAGCTGGGTCATCGAGCCCCCCTTCGCGTCGCGAGAAAGCTCACAGAGGACGCGGATTTGCTTCGTCGGCGGGTCGCGCAGGTCACGATTAGACCGACGGGTACGGCTTGTCAACGCGGCGCTGCGACGGCGCTGCGCGTTCCCTAGACTGGCGCGCATGGGGGTCGTCACGCGCTACGCGCCCAGTCCCACGGGTGCGCTCCACATCGGCGGCGCTCGCACCGCTCTCTTCAACTGGGCGTTTGCGCGGCACGAGCGCGGCGCATTCCTGCTGCGCATCGAAGACACCGACCGCGAGCGCTCGACGCTCGAGTCGGAGAAGCTGGTGCTCGAGGCGCTCGAGTGGATCGGGCTCTCGTGGGATCCCGTGCCCGGCACGAGCGCGATCCCGCGCCAATCGGAGCGCTCGGCGCGCTATCGCGAGGCGATTGGCGAGCTCGTCGCGCGCGGTCACGCCTACCGCTGCACCTGCAGCGCGGACGAGGTCGAGGCCATGCGCGAGCGGGCCAAGCAGCGCGGCGAGAAGCCGAGATACGACCGCACCTGTCGCGACAAGGGAATCGGCCCGGACAGCGAGCGGCCCTTCTGCATCCGTTTGCGCGTGCCCGACCAGGGAGGTCTCACGCGCTGGCAGGATCTGATCGCCGGCGCGGCGGGCGAAGACGCGTCGGAGCTCGACGACTTCGTGATCGCGCGCAGCGACGGCTCCGCGATCTATCACTTCGCGGTCGTGGTCGACGACCACGACATGGGAATCACTCACGTGATTCGCGGGCGCGAGCACATGACGAGCACGCCGCGCCAGCTGCTCATCTATCAGGGCATGGAGTGGCAGCCGCCGCACTTCGCGCACGTGCCGTTGCTGGTGGAGCCCGGCGGCAAGAAGCTCTCGAAGCGGCAGGACGCGGTGTCGGTGCAGAGCTACCGCGACCGCGGGTTCTGCCCGGAAGCGGTGCTCAACTACATTGCGCGCCTGGGCTGGAGTCACGGCGACCTCGAGATCTTCTCGCAGGACGAGCTCGCGCGGCTGTTCACGCTCGGCGGCGTCGGTCAGTCGCCGTCGCAGGTGCACGACGACAAGCTGGTCTGGCTCTCGCAGCACTATCTGAAGACGCTGCCGCGCGAGCGCCTGCTCGCACACCTGCAGCGCTTTCTCGACGCCGAGGCGCGCCGGCCGGTCGCCGTCGACGACGGCCTGGCGCGGCTGGTCGACCTGTTGCGCGAGCGCAGCAAGACGCTGGTCGAGATGGCAGCTCTGGCGCGCTTCTATTTCGTCGACGAGCTCGCGCTCGACGCCAAGGCGTCGGCAAAGTTCCTGAAGCCCGAGATCCAGCCGGCGCTCGAGGAGCTGCGCGCGGCTCTGGAGCGGCTCGAGCGCTGGGATCGCGCGTCGCTGGAGTCGGCGTTCGGGGGCGTGATCGGCGCGCGCGGCCTCGAGCTCGGGGCGCTGGCCCAGCCGGTCCGGGTCGCGATCACCGGCGGCACCGTGAGCCCGCCGATCTTCGACACGCTCGAAGTCCTCGGGCGCACGCGGACGCTGGCGCGACTTGCGGAGGCCCTGCGCGCGATCCCGGCCTGATTGAAGCTGCGCGCCGGGCGCGTATATTTCCGGCCGGCTTTGGCGGATCGTCTAATGGTAGGACGACGGGTTCTGGCCCCGTTAATCTAGGTTCGAGTCCTAGTCCGCCAACCAGTCACTTCGCCCGCGACGCGCTTGAATACGGCCCTGAGGCGTCGCGTCGTAAGGTGCGGACGACACGCACCCACCCGGGTCCGCGAGAGGTCATCGGCGAGAGCCGGCGGCAACAGCAAGCCAGACCCCACTCCCTCTACTCCAGGCTTGCTCTCGCGGACCCATCTGGGGGCGGTTGGCGTCTACTTGCTCTCCCTCCAGACAGTAAGACTCTCCCTCTAGACGACACGGCGAGGGATCCGGCGGAGAAATCCGCTGGGTCCCTCGCTTCGCTATGGTGGCGGCGATGACACCGGAGGCCCGCGCACCACACACACCGCGCGTCGGGCTCGCGCTCGCGCTGCTCGCGAGCGCGCTCGCGACGTCGGCGCTGGGCGTCTGGCAGGTGCGCCGGAACGGCGAGAAGCAGGCCTGGATCGCGGAGATGCGCGCGCGTCTGGCCGCCCCGGCGGTCTCGGTCGCGGCGGCGCTCGCCGACCCGAACGGATTCGCCTTCCGGCGCGTGGCTGCGGATGGGCTGCTCGACCGCCCGCAGTCGATCGCGCTCGACCACCAGAGCCGGGGAACCCACGAAGGCGTCCACGTGCTGACGCCGCTGGCGCTCGACGGCGAGCAGAAGTCACTGCTCGTCGACCGCGGCTTCGTGGCCTGGCAGGACGCGGACGAATTCCTCGCGGGTGAGGCCGCGGGTACGAGCGAGCGAGTCCGGGTCGAGGGCGTGCTCCAGCCGCTCAGCGCGGAGGCGCTCGCGAGCGGCGACGCTCCGCCCGAAGGACGGCTCGTCCACTGGAATCGAGTGCACCTGGGCGCGCTGGAGCGCCAGCTCGGCCGCCCGCTCGACCCGGCGCTGCTGATCCGCGCGCCGGCGCCGAGTGACACCGCGCCGATCGGCGAGCTACCCGAGCCGAAGAGCCTGGTCGACCACGTGCAATATGCGATCACGTGGTTCGCGATCGCGGGCATCGCGCTCGCGATCGCGGCCGTCGAGCTGCTGCGCGGGCGCGGAGCTCAGTAGCTCGCGGAGGCGGTGCACTCGCCGATGTGCCGGCCGAATGCGAACGCGGCCGGAGCGCCGACCAGATTGTGCGCGATCGTGCCGGTGTCTCGCGCGTCAAAGGCCGCCCAGAACGGCGCGAGGGTCACGAACATCATCG
>JBIOJK010000069.1:0-18500 GCA_044450765.1 Myxococcota bacterium
CGAACGACATCGCGGGAGCGAAGATCGCGGTGAAGCCGATGCCCCTGAGCTGGACCATGACCTGCTGCGCATTGCTGGTGATCGCGCCTGCGACCGGCGTGCCGTAGGTCACCGCGAACAGCCCGGACGCGAGCGCGCCCCAGGCGCCGCCGATCCCGTGGACGCCGAACGCGTCGAGTGAGTCGTCGTAGCCGCCGATCGGCTTCAGGAACGTGACTGCCGTGTAGCAGATCAGCGAGACGCCGAAGCCCACCGCGATCGACCCCAGCGGAGACACGTTTCCGCACGCCGGTGTGATCGCGACCAAGCCCGCCACCGCCGCGGTGGCCGCGCCGAGCGCCGTCGGCTTGCCGCGGTGGATCCACTCGATGCCGACCCAGGTCATCAGCGCGGCGGAGGTCGCGGTGCTGGTGTTGAGGAATGCGAGCGCCGCAAGCGGGCTCGCGGAGAGCGCGCTGCCCGCGTTGAAGCCGAACCAGCCGACCCAGAGCAGACCCGCGCCGATCAGACACAGCGGCAGGCTGTGCGGCGGCATCGGGTCGCGGCCGAAGCCGTTGCGCTTGCCGACCATCAGCGCCGCGACGAGCGCCGAGGTTCCGCTCGACATGTGGACGACCATGCCGCCCGCGAAGTCGATCGCGCCCGATTGGAAGATCCAGCCGCCGCCCCAGACCATGTATGCCAGCGGGCAGTACACGACCAGCAGCCAGGTGCTGATGAACGCGAGGAACGCCGAGAACTTCATGCGCTCGGCCACCGCGCCCAGGATCAGCGCCGGCGTGATGATCGCGAACATCGCCTGGAACATGACGAAGATGTACTCGGGGATCTGGCGCGGCGGAGTCGCGAAGTTCGGCGTCATCGAGTCCAGCGTGACTCCGGCCAGGCCGGCCTTGGCAAAGTCGCCGAAGAACGAGCCGCCGCCGTTCGAGAACGCGATGCTGTATCCCACGAGGATCCAGAGAATGCCGACCGCGCCGGCCGCGATGAAACACTGCATGAAGACGTTCAGCACGTTCTTCGCGCGGACCAAGCCGCCGTAGAAGAGCGCGAGGCCCGGAAGGGTCATCAGCAGGACGAGCGCGGTCGAGGCCAGCATCCACGCGGTGTCACCCGTGTCGATTGTCTTGGAAGCTTCTTCTGCAAGAGCGGAGCCCGAAGTCAGCAAGATCAGAGCGAAGGCGAGTGCAGCTGCCCAGCCGCACCGCGTTCGCCTCTCCTCGAGTCGTGTGAGCATTTTGTTTCTCCCCAATTAGAGACTTCTTAACTCGGATAGCAAGCGCAATGCCCGACGCGGTACGGCGCTCGAGCGCAAGATCTCACTCCCGATGCCCAGATCGCGGGCGCGGTTGCCCCTGTCCTGGGCAGCGCCGCACGTCAGCGGTACCCCTCGAGCACGGGTCGGCGCGGCAGCTGCCACCAGACCGCGTCGCATAGCTTGCCGAGCGCCGGGTCGAGCGCGAGCTCGGCTCCCGCCAGCGTCGCATCGAGCTGCTCGGGTCGGCTCGCGCCGATGATCGCCGAGGTGATTCCCTCCTGCGCCAGCACCCAGGCCACCGCGAGCGAGGGCAGCGCGATGCCGCGCGACTCGGCCTCCTTCGCGAGCGCCTCGACGGCGGCGAGCTGTGTCTGATCCCAGTAGCGCTGCTGGTACATCTCGCCCGCGCCGCGGATCGTGAAGCGGGTGCCGGCGCGCGGCGCCTCGCCCGCGCGGTACTTCCCCGAGAGCAGACCGCCGGCGATCGGGTTGTAGACGATCACGCCGAGCTTCTCCTGCCGCGCGTAGGGCAGGAGCTCCGTCTCGATCTCGCGGTACAGCAGGTTGTAGCGCGGCTGCAGAGTCTCGTAGCGCGCGACGCGCAGCTCGCGCGCGACGCGCTCCGCCTCGGCCAGGCGATACAGCGGATAGTTCGAGCAGCCGACGTAGCGGACCTTGCCGGCGCGCACGAGGTCGTCGAGCGCGCGCAGCGTCTCGTCGACCGGCGTGAACGGATCGAAGAAGTGAGTCTGGTACAGGTCGATCACGTCGGTCTGCAGCCGGCGCAGGCTCGCCTCGACGGCGCGCTGGATGTGGAACCGAGACAGCCCGACGTCGTTGGTGCCCTCGGCCATCTTGCCGCGGCACTTGGTCGCGAGGAACACCCGGCTGCGCAGCCCGCGCGCGGCGAGCCACTTGCCGATGATCTCCTCGGTGCGGCCGGCGGTCGGAACGCCGCCGCCGAGCGGATACACGTCGGCCGTGTCGAGAAAGTCGACGCCCGCCTCGAACGCGCGGTCGAGGATCGCGAACGAGGTCGGCTCGTCGGCCTGTACGCCGAAGGTCATCGTGCCCAGGCAAATCGAGGGCACGCGAATGCCGGTTCGGCCCAGCGGTCGTCTGTCCACGGAAACCTCCCTCGCTATGATCGCGGCATGGCGCGCGACGCGGTGCTGGACGTGAAGGACTGGAAAGAAGTCGAGCGCGAGCTCCTGCAAGACTGCCGCGTCTTCACGGTGAGCCGCATGACGTCGCGCTCGCCGCACACGGGGCAGCCGCACCCATTCTACCGGATCGACTCCGCGGACTGGGTGAACATCGTCGCGCTCACGCCGAGCGACGAGCTGGTGATGGTTCGGCAGTACCGACACGGCGAGGGCCGAGTCACCCTGGAGATCCCAGGCGGCCTCGTCGACCCCGGCGAGTCCGGCGCGACGGCGGCCGCGCGCGAGCTGCTCGAGGAGACGGGCTACCGCGCCGCGTCGGTCGCGCGGCTGGGCGTGGTGAATCCGAACCCCGCGCTGTTCGGGAACCGCACCGAGACGTTCGTCGCGCTGGGCGCCGAGCGAGTCGCCGAGATCGCGAACGGGCACACCGAGGAGACCGTGGTCGAGCTCGTGCCCCTGGCGGCGCTGCGCGAGACGCTGCGCTCCGGTCGGATCAGCTCGGCGCTGGTCGTCGCCGCCCTGTACTGGTTCGAGCTGGAGCGCGCGCGGTGAAGATGAAGGCGCACATGCCGCTCGGCGAGTTCCTGGTCGCGTACCTGCGGCGGATCGGCGTGACTCACTTGTTCGGGCTGCCGGGCGATCTGGTGCTCGGCCTGTTCCAGAGCCTGGCGCGCGAGCGCGCGCTCGAGATCGTCACGTTCTCGCACGAGCCCGCGGTCGGCTTCGCGGCGGACGGCTACGCGCGCGCCACGCGCCGGCTCGGCGTGATCTGCGTGACCTACGGCGCGGGCGGTCACAACATCGTGAACCCCGTCGCCGCCGCTTACGCCGAGCGCGTGCCGCTGCTGGTGATCTCGGGCGGGCCGGGCGCCGAGGAGGCGAGCCGCTCGAGCATCCACCACCAGGTGAAGTCACTCGACTCGCAGTGGCGCGTGTTCCAGGAAGTCACCTGCGACGCCCGCCGCCTGCTGCACCCGGAGCGCGCCGCGGCCGAGATCCACGAGCTGGTGTGCGGCATCATGCGCGAGCTGCGGCCCGGCTATCTCGAGATCCGGCGCGACCAGGTCGACCTCGAGATTCCCGTGCCCGAGGAGATCCGAAGCTGGAGCGGCGAGCTGCCGCGCCCGGTCTCCGACCCGCGCCGGCTCGCCGAAGCGCTGCGCGACACGGTCGATCGCTTGCGCCGCGCGCAGCGCCCGATGCTGATCGCCGGGGTCGACTTGCACCGCGTCGGCGCGCACGGTGACTTCCTGCGCCTGGCCGAGAAGCTCGAGTGCGCGGTCGCGACGACGATGCTCGCGAAGGGCGTCTTCCCCATGGATCACCCGCTGCACCTCGGCATCCAGATCGGTCCGTTCGGCGCGGCGCCGATCCAGCAGCGCGTCGCCGCGGCGGATCTGGTGCTCGAGCTCGGCACGCAGCACACCGACATCAACCTCGGCCGGGCGCCCGAGATCGCACCCGCGGAGAAGACGCTCTGGGCCGAGCCCGAGCGCGTTTCGATCTCGTTCCACCAGTACCAGGGCGTGATGCTGCACGAGTTCGTGCGCGGTCTGGCCGATGCGCCGCTGCCGTGCTTTCGCGAGAAGGTCGAGTACTTCGACAATCTCGCGCGCGCGCCGTTCGAGGCGAACGCGGACGCGCCGCTCTCGACCAACGACTTGCTCGTCGAGCTGAACGAGTTTCTCGCGAGACACCCTGGAATGTACGTGGTCGCCGAGTCCGGCGACCTGCTCTTCGGCGGGCTCGAGCTGCGGCTGCGCGGCGGCATGTACATGGCGCAGGGCTACTACGCCTCGATGGGATTCGGCGTCCCCGCGGCGCTGGGCGCGCAGCTCGGCACCGGCGTGCGGCCGCTGATTCTGTGCGGCGACGGCGCGTTCCAGATGACGGGGATGGAGATCTCGCAGGCGCCGCGCCACGGGCTGAATCCGATCTGCGTGCTGGTGAACAACGCTGGCTGGGGGATCTTCCGGCCGATCGTCGAGCGCCAGGACTTGCTCGACGTGCCGAGCTGGCCGTACGCGGAGCTCGGCCGCGCGCTCGGCGGCGGCGGACAGCGCGCGCGCACCCGCGGCGAGCTGCGCGCCGCGCTCGACGCCGCCTTCGCCTCGGAGCGCTTCTCGATCGTCGAGGCGGTCACTCCGCCCGATGATCTCTCGCCGATCTCGCGCCGCTACATCACCAGCGGCGCGCGAAGCGGAGTCACTCGACGACGCGCCGCCCCTCGAGCGTGAGCTCCCAGCCGACCCCGCGCTGGCGCAGCTCCGCGGTGTAGATCGAGTCCCGGCGCAGCGCGCGCGAGACGAGCGTCGCGAGCGCCGTCGCCAGCACGAGCGGCAGCACGATCGCATAGTCGCCGGAGAGCTCGAAGACCATCACGGCCGCCATCAGCGGCGCGTGAGTCGTCGCGGCGGTGGCTGCGGCCATGCCGACCAGCGCGTAGCCGCCGGGCGGCCCGGTCGCGATGCCGAGCGCCGCGAGCGCCGACGCGTACAGGAACCCGACCGCGCCGCCGACCAGCAGCGTGGGCGTGAACACGCCGCCCGGGTTCCCCGAGGACACCGAAGCGGTGGTCGCGAGACACTTGCCGAGCAGCAGCAGCGCGACGAAGCCGACCGAGTAGTGCGCGTCGATCAGGCCGTTCAGCGGCTCGTATCCGTTGCCGGCGACCTCGGGCAGGAAGATCAGGCACGCGCCGGCCAGCGCGCCGCCGAGCGCCGGCCGCCACGGCAGAGTGAGTCGCTCGCGCCGGAACTGACTCTCGCCGAACGAGAGCGCGCGCATGAAGCCCTGCGCGGTGAGCGCCGCGAACAGGCCGAGCCCCGCGAACGCCGCGAGCTCGAGCGGCCCCTGCATCTGAAAGGCGCGCTGCCCGTAGATCGGCCCCGCGCCGACGACCGCGCGCGTGATCTCGGTGGCGATCACGGTCGCGATCAGCACCGGCAGGACGGCGTCGAGCACGACCACGCCGGTGACCACCTCGAGCACGAACAGCACCGCGGCGAACGGGGTGTTGTACGCCGCCGAGAAGCCCGCGGCGGTGCCCGCCGCGATCAGCAGCCGCGTCTGCTCGGTGTCGAGCCCGAGCCGGTCGCCGACCAGCTTGCCCGCCGCGCCGCCGAACTGAATCAGAGGTCCCTCGCGGCCGATCGAGCCGCCCGAGGCGATCGCCAGCCACGACGCCGCCGACTTCAGCAGAGTGACTCGCATCGGCAGGCGCACCACGCCGAGCACCACCGCTTCCATCACGTTGCTGACGCCCTGTCCCTCGCGCGCGCGCGCGACGAGCAGGCTGACTGCGCCGCCGGCCAGTCCGCCGAGCGCGGGAGCCAGAAGGCGCGCCCAGCGCGGCGCGTCGCGCATGGCGGAGACCACGTCGCTCGCGCCGGAGAGGGAGCGCAGCGCGAACGAGAGCGACACGCGGAAGCCGACCGCGAAGGCCGCGGCCAGGACCGCGACCAGCGCGACCCCGAGCGCGAAGCGCGAGCGAGCTCCCCAGCTCGGGCGATCCTCGCTCGCCAAGTCTCCGGGCGCGCCAGCCACGCGCGGACTCTATCATTCGCGATCGATCGCATGACCACGCGCAGACGAGACCTGACCTGGACTGTCGCCGGCGGGCTCGCGCTCGTCCTCGCGCTGTTGCTGAGCTGCGCGAGCGGGCCGCCGCTGCGCGTCGGCACGAGCGGCGACTACGCGCCGTTCTCCAGGGACGGACAGGGCTTCGACATCGAAGTCGCGCGGCGGTTCGCCGCGAAGCTCGGCCGGCCCCTCGAGCTCGTGCCGTTTCGCTGGCCCGAGCTCGCGGAGCGCGCGGCGCGCGGTGACTTCGACGTCGCGATGAGCGGAGTGACTTGGCGCGCCGACCGCGACGTGCATGGCTGGCTGAGCCTCGCGGTCGGGCAGGGCGGGCCGTGCTGGATCGGCGGCGCGGACCCCGCAGCGGTCGGCGTGAATCGCGGCGGCGTGCTCGAGGGCTTCGCGCGCGCGCGCTTTCCGAAGGCGCGCATCGTGGCCGTCGACGAGAACCAGTCGCTGCCCGAGCTGCTCGCGGCCAAGCGCGTGGACGCGATCGTGACCGACAGCTTCGAGATCGCGCTGTTCCGCCGGCCGGGCGACACTTCCGTGTGTGTGGACGAGACCTACCGCAAGGTCTATTGGGTCACGCCCGCGGTGGCTCCGCAGCTCGGCCCCGCGCTCGACGCGTTCCTGCTCGCCGACGAGCCAGCGCTGCGCGAGCTGCGAGAGCGCTGGTTCGGCACGCCGCAGCCGCGCGACGCGACCGATCACCTGGTCGATCTGGTCGCGCGCCGGCTCGCGCTGATGGAGTGGGTCGGCGCCTGGAAGCGCGTGCACGGCAAGCCGATCGAGGACCTCGCGCAGGAGGCGCGCGTCCTGGACGCGGTGGGCGTGCGGGCGCGCGAGCTCGGCCTCGATCCGGATGGCGTGCGCCAGCTGTTCGCGCTCGAGATCCAGCTCGCGAAGCGCATCCAGCGAGACACCGAGCAGACCAGCGCGCCGCTCGACCTCGACACAGAACTGCGTCCCGCGCTCGCGCGCCTGTCCGACCGGCAGCTCGACGCGCTCGCGCGCGCCGCGCCCGTGCCCGCGGCCTCGTTCGACCCGGGCGCGCTCGCGCCGCTCGCCCCGCTGCTCTCGCCCGAGGAGATCGCTGCGCTTCGAAGCGCGCTGGCCGGAGTCGGGCGCGCGAAATGACCCGTTGCCCAATCGCAGAGACGGGAGGACAATCCGAGCGGGAGTGAGGAGGAGGTCCTAGATGGGCCTGATCGCAGAGCTCCTCGGGAAGCGCTCTCCCGTCGTCCACATCGTGAGTCCCGAGCAGACCGTGCTCGACGCGGTCGCGCTGATGGCCGCCCGCCGGGTCGGCGCCGTGCCGGTGGTCGAGAAGGGCCGTCTGGTCGGCATCTTCAGCGAGCGCGATCTCGTGCGCCGCGTGGTCGCGCCGGGGCGCTCGGTCGAGAAGACGCGCATCGCCGAAGTCATGACCGCGAACCCGGTCACCGCTGCTCCGGCCGACGAGCGGGCGCTCGCGGTCCGCAAGATGGACAGCGTGGGCTGCCGGCACCTGCCGATCGTCCAGCACGGCGCGGTGGTCGACATGCTCTCGATCCGCGACCTCTTGTTCGTCGAGCTCGAGGAGCGCGCCGAGGCGGTCGAGTCGCTGCGCCGGTACATCGGCGGGAGCTACTAGAGCGCCAAGCTCGAGGCGGCCCGGCGGGCGCAAAACGGGCCGCAGCCCGCTATCGTGAGCCACCCCATGCGGCTCGCGCTGGCGCAGATCAACACCACGATCGGAGACTTTGCCGGGAACCTCCGCAGGATCCGCGCGGCGGTGGCGCGCGCGCGCGCCGAGCGCGCCGACGTGGTGGTGCTGCCCGAGCTCGCCGTCTGCGGCTATCCGCCGGGTGACTTACTCGAGCGGCCGAGCTTCCTGCGCGATCAGACGCGCGCGCTCGACGAGCTGGTGCCCGAGTCGCGCGAGATCGCGATCCTGACCGGGGCCGTGCTGCCCGCGCCGCAGGGCGCGCCGAAGCGGCTGTCGAACGCGGCCGTGCTGCTCGACCGCGGCGAGATCGCGCACGTGCAGGCGAAGACGCTCCTGCCGACCTACGACGTCTTCGACGAGTCACGCTATTTCCAGTCCGCCGCCGAGCGGCGCGTCTTCGAGTTTCGCGGCCGGCGCATCGGCATCGCGATCTGCGAGGACGTCTGGAGCGGGAAGTTCTGGGGCGCCCGCCGCCCGTATCCGGTCGACCCCGTCGAGGAGCTGGTCGCGGGCGGCGCGGAAGTGATCTGGACGATCTCCGCGTCGCCCTGGAATGCGGGCAAGATGGCGCTGCGCGAGGCCATGCTGCGCGACGCCGCGCGCCAGCACCGCGTGCCGCTGGTGTTCGTGAACCTGGTCGGCGGAAACGACGAGCTGATCTTCGACGGCACCAGCTTCGTGGTCGACCGCGAGGCGCGCGTCGTGACTCGTCTGGCGCGCTTCGCCGAGGACTTCGCGGTGGTCGACGCGTTCGAGACCGGCCGGCCCGAGGCGCCCGCGCTCGAGCCCGACGCAGAGCTGCTGGAGCGCGCGCTCGTGCTCGGCATCCGCGACTATCTCGGCAAGCTCGGCCTGCCGAGCGCCGTGATCGGCCTCTCGGGCGGGATCGACTCCGCGGTGACTGCCGATCTCGCCGTGCGCGCGCTCGGCCCGGCGAACGTCGCCGGCTTGCTGATGCCCGGGCCGTTCTCGTCGGAGCACTCGCTCAGCGACGCCGAGGCGCTCGCGCGCAACCTCGGCATCGAGACGCGCACGGTGCGCATCGACTCGATCTACAAGAGCTATCTCGAGCAGTTCGGCGGCCTGTTCGGACCGCGCGAGAGCTACGGACTGACTCAGGAGAACGTGCAGGCGCGCATCCGCGGAGCGCTCTTGATGGCGGTCTCGAACGCGGAGAACCGAATCGTGCTCGCGACCGGGAACAAGAGCGAGCTCAGCATGGGCTACACGACCCTGTACGGCGATCTGGTCGGCGGGCTCGCGGTGCTCGGCGACGTCCTGAAGCGCGACGTGTACGCGCTGGCGCGCCACGCGAACCGCGCCGGCGCGCGCATTCCGCGCGGCTCGATCGAGAAGCCACCCTCCGCGGAGCTCGCGCCCGGACAGAAGGACAGTGACTCGCTGCCGCCGTACCCGATCCTCGACGAGGTCCTGCACCAGGCGATCGAGCTCGGCTTGTCGGGCGACGAGATCGAGCCGCCGCAGGGCGCGAGCCGCGAGACGATCGCCTGGATCCTGCGCCAGATCGACCGCAACGAGTACAAGCGCCGCCAGGCGCCGGTCGTGCTCAAGGTCTCCGAGAAGGCGTACGGCTCGGGCCGCCGCATTCCGATCGTCCACCGCAGCGGCTGGGGCGTCTAGGACGCCGTGCGCCGCGCGCTGACTCTCGCGCTCGCTGTCTCGTGCGCGGCGTGCGCGCTTTTTCTGCCGACTCCGGACGACGCGACGCGGCTGGCCGAGTGGCAGCGCAAGACTGTGTCGCTGCGGGGGCTCGACTTCTCGCGGCCGGTCGCGCTGCACTGGACCTCGCGCGACGAGATGCCCGAGGTGCTCCGCTTCGAGGCGGCCGACGAGCTCGAGCCGGCGCGCGTCGCCGAGGAGCGCGACGGCTACGCGGCGCTCGGCGCGCTCGCGCCCGACGTCGATCTCGGCAAGGAGCTGCTCGCGCTCTACGCGAGTCAGGCGGCCGGGGTCTACAGCCCGCGGCGCAACACGCTCTTCGTCGCGGACGACATGAGCGGCGCGCTGAAGTCACTGCTGCTCGAGCCGATCGTCGTGCACGAGCTGACGCACGCGCTGCAGGACCAGAACTTCCCGCAAGTCCTGGACTTCCTGCTCGGGCTCGACCGCGAGGACGACGTCGCGCGCGCTCTCTCCGGAACCATCGAGGGCGACGCCAGCGTGACCATGCTCGGCGCGTTTCCGGGCGCCTCGCGCGAGAACTCCGTGGAGCTCGCGGAGAGTCTGCGCAGCGGGCTGCTCGCCGAGGTCGACAAGCCCGACAGCGAGATGGGTCGCGCGCCGCGACTGCTCGCCGTGGGTCTCGTGTTTCCGTACGCGTACGGCACGGTCGTCGCTGCGCGCAGATACCAGGCCGAGGGCACGGCCGGGCTAGACGCCGAGCTCGCCGACCCGCCGCTCGCGACGCTGCGCATCCTGCGTCCCGACACGCGCGCCCCGGTCGAGTTCGTGCGGCTCGGGCTCGGAGCGCTGCGCGCGGCGCCCGCGACCGCGGCCTGCACGGTCGGCGAAGACAACGTCGCGGGGGCAGTCACTCTGCGCGTGCTCTTCGAGGCGACGCGCAAGGGCGGCGATCTCGACACGCTGCTCGAGGGCTGGCGCGGCGACCGCTACGTGAAGCTCTCGTGCGGCGCGAAGTGGGAGCTCGTCTGGCTCACGCGCTGGAGCTCGCGAGAGTCGGCGCAGCGCTTTGCGGCCGCGTACCGCGAGCTCGCGCCCGCGATCGCGGCGCGCACGCCGCTGTCGGGGACCGCGGAGGTCGTGGTCCGCGACGCGACGGCGCTGGTCGTGACTCCCGGCGCGCGCCCCGGCGCGGACGAGCTGCTGCGCGCGAGTGAGATCCGCAGCTACCTCGACTTCAAGGCGTGGGTCGCCGACGGCTGTTTCCCCGAGACCGCCTGTCCGACCCACGCGTCTCGCATGCCCTGATCGCCGTCTGACTGGCCTACCGCCGCTCGCGCCGGGTCTTGTACTTGAAGTAGCGCCCGAGCCGGGCGTTCGCCTGCTGATCGTTGTTCGACTTGATCGCGCGCTTGAACGCCCCGAAGTCGCCGTCGCGCGCGAACCGCTCGCCCGCGGCCAGGAGCACCGCGTCGAGCTGGCGCGGCGAGCGCGTGCTGGCCAGTGACTCGTAGGCTTTGATGAACTTGTGCTCGTCGATACCCAGCTCGCCAAGGGCCCGCTTCGTCTTGCCCCAGGTAAGTAGCTTCGGTGCGGTTCCCTTGGCCCTAGGTGTTCTCGGCGATCGCCTCGTACCCGTTCCCATGCTGCGCCTCCCGGTTTGGTTGAAGCGCACTACTAGCACAGGTCTCGCCCAAGAGCGTGGGTCTCGTCGCGGGGAGCGCTACTCTCCGGCCCACGCGCCCGTAGCTCAGCTGGATAGAGCGAGGGACTTCTAATCCCTAGGTCGCAGGTTCGATTCCTGCCGGGCGCGCCACGAACACTCGCTGGATCGCGCTTGCGCGACTCAGTCTCGAGCCCGTGCGAGAGTGACCTGCTCGGCGTTCCCAGCCTTCGGTGCCGCTGAACTTCCGCATCGAGAAGGACGACGCCAACTTCTTCGACACATTCGAGTTCTTCGCGAACAGCGGGGCGCCGCGCCGGAGGCGCCTGATCAAGGTCCGTTCCGCCGTTTGAACTTTGGGCCCCGCGGTGCTCGAATCTGACTCGATGACGTACCGCATCCAGGAGAGTGACGCGACGCTCGGGGCGACGGTGACGGGAGTGCGGCTCGCGGCGCTCGAGCCCGCGGAGTGGCGCGAGATCGAGGCCGCCTTTCACGCGCGCGCGGTGCTGATCTTTCCAGCGCAGCATCTGCGCGCAGCCGAGCAAGTCGCGTTCGCTCGCCGCTTCGGCGAGATCGAGCACATCGTTCCCGGAGCCGACACTGTCCCGGTCTCGAACCGCCGGCGGGACGGGACTCTGTACGCGGACGGCGAGGGGCCGATGCCGATCTTGCGCGGGAACGAGGGCTGGCACACCGACAGCTCCTACATGCCGCTCGCCGCGAAGGCTTCCGTGCTCTCGGCCGAGGTCGTGCCGGCGCGCGGCGGCCAAACCGAGTGGGCCGACATGCGCGCCGCGTACGAGTCACTCGAGCCGTCCCTGCGCGAGCGCCTCGCCGCGCTCCGCGCCTATCACTCACTCCTCTACTCCCAGGCGCGCGCCGGGCAGACCCAGCAGGGAGACCTCGGCTACGGCTTCTCGGTGGACCAGCCGCCGCTGCGACCGCTGGTGAAGATCCACCCCGTGACCCGCCGCCCCGCGCTCTTCATCGGCCGCCACGCCTTCGGCATTCCCGGCCTCGCGCCCGAAGAGTCCGAGCGGCTGCTCGACTCACTCGTCGAGCAGGCGTGCCGGCCCCCGCGCACGTTGCAGCACGCTTGGTCTCCGGGCGACGTGGCGATCTGGGACAACCGCTGCGTGCTGCACCGCGCGCGGCCGTGGGACCACGGCGAAGCGCGAGTCATGCATCACACGCGAATCGCGGGCGACCCGGCCAGCGAAGCGGCGGTCGGCGCAGACGCGAGCCCGTGAAGCCGCCGGAGGAGCTCGTCCATCCCCAGCTCCGCGGCTTCGGGGGCCCCGATCTGCCTGCGCGGTGTCGTCCTTCTCCCTCGGGAGTGGTAGGCTACCCACGCTCAATATGAGGAGGGAGAACATGACGAAGCGATGGATGGCCGCGCTGCTGGCCGTGGCCACGATGGGAATTGCCGCAGTCGCGAAGGCCCACAACGACCCCAACAGCCCGGTCCGTCAGTGCATTCAGGACGCGGCCCAGACCAATCGGTCCTGCGTTCAAGTTTGTCGAGATGATTTCCAGGCTTCCGTCGACACTTGCCGGAACGTCGACCACCCCTGTGCGGCTCAGGCGCGGCAGGCCCGCCAAACCTGCGTGCAGGGAGTGCTGCAGTCGCTGCAGATGTGCATCGCGCAGGACTGCACCACGCCTCAGCCGACGCCCCACTCGCAAGGACAGGGCGGCGGCGGGGACGGCCAGTGCGACGGCGATGACGACGGCTTCGGCAACTTCCAGTGCCGCGAGCAGTGCCGGCAGACCGTGGACGTGCTCGCGGGCCTGAAGGCGTGCCGAGACGCGTTCCGGACCGCGATCTCGCAGTGCCCGGTGCCGACCCCGACGGCCGCCACGAAGTAGCACAGGCTCCGCTCGAGGGCGGCGCCGCGCAGCGGCGGCCCGGTGTGACTCGCTCCAGGTGAGTGAGTGAGGCTTCGCTCGCTCCGGATTCGTCAGGCCTCTTCGGAGCCGATCACTCGGTAGACCGCAGCGCCCAGCGCGGCGCCGGCGATCGGGGCCACCCAGAAGAGCCAGAGCTGCGCGAGCGCCCAGCCGCCCACGAACACCGCAACTCCCGTGCTGCGCGCGGGGTTCACCGAAGTGTTCGTGACCGGAATGCTGATCAGGTGAATGAGCGTCAGGCAGAGGCCGATCGGGATTCCCGCGAAACCCGCGGGCGCGCGGCGGTCCGTGGCGCCGAGAATCACGACAAGGAACATCGCGGTCATGACCACTTCAGTGACCAGAGCGGCGAGCAGGCTGTAGCCGCCCGGTGAGTGGTCGCCGTAGCCGTTCGACGCGAGTCCGCCCGACAGATCGAAGCCCGGCTTTCCGGAAGCGATGAGATACAGCACGCCGCCCGCCAGGATGGCTCCGGCGACCTGCGCGACGATGTAGGGAGGCAGGTCCTTTGCCGGGAAACGGCCGCCCGCCCAGAGACCGACCGACACCGCCGGGTTCAAGTGACAGCCCGAGATGTGTCCGATGGCGAAAGCCATGGTGAGCACGGTCAAGCCGAATGCGAGTGACACGCCGAGCAGACCGATGCCGACGTTCGGGAACGCCGCAGCCAGGACGGCACTCCCACATCCACCCAGAACCAGCCAGAAGGTTCCCACGAGCTCAGCGGCATACTTGTTCATGGGATCGATGCTGACCCGGACCCTGCGCGCGCGGCAACCGAAAACTGCGGCTCGTCTTGTTCTTGATCGGTCGGTCGCCGTCCGCGCAGCTCTTTCACCACGCGCCCAATCATCTTGGGACTTCGTCGTGCGGCGCGTGTTAGGGTGGCCTCATGACACCCAAGAGAATGCTCGCGATCGCACTGGTGTTGTTGGCCTTCTTGGCCGTCGACGCGAGGGCTGACTCGAGGCAGGAGCTCGACCGCGACGGAAAGAAGGCACTGCAGACTCTGATCTCCAAAGTGCCAGCGGCGAAGATGCTCAACGGGAAGGCGGTCGCCGTCTTGGTGTTCCCGGACATGGTCAAGGCGGGCTTCATGTTCGGCGGACAGATCGGCGAAGGGGTGCTCCTCAGGGGCGGCAAATCGTCGGGGTACTACAACTCTGTCGGCGCCTCCTACGGCCTCCAGGCGGGCGCACAGAAGTTCGGCTACGCGCTGTTCTTCATGAACGAGAAGTCGCTCCAATACCTGAACTCGAGTGAAGGCTTCGAGGTTGGCATGGGACCGAGCTTCGTCGTCGTCGACGAGGGCAAGGGCAAGTCGATGACCACCACGACGGCGACTCAGGATGTCTACGCCTTCATCTTCAGCCAGCAGGGGCTGATGGGCGGCCTCGGTCTGCAGGGCACGAAGATCACCAAGCTCGAGAAGTAGGAGCCGTCATGTCGAAGACACGTCTGTTGCTGGCTGCAATCGCGGCTCTCGTGCTGGCGGGCGGCGCCGCGCAAGCCGCCGACAAGGCTGCCGCCGCCGCGTCACAGAGCGAGCAGAGCATCCTGCTCGACACGATCCGCGCCAACCGCAAGGCGCTCGTTGCCGTGAGTCTCGAGCTCAGCGACGAGCAGGCCGGCAAGTTCTGGCCGGTCTACGACAAGTACCAGAAGGAGCTCAATGCGATCGGCGACCGCGTGGCCGGGATCATCGACGACTACTCGAAGAACTTCCACGATCTCGCCGACGACAAGGCCACGAAGCTGATGGACGACTATCTCGCCGCCGAGGCGGAGCGGGTCCAAGTGAAGCGCACCTATCTGCCCGAGTTCGAGAAGATCCTGCCCGGGCGGACCGTCGCGCGGCTGTACCAGATCGAGAACAAGATCGATGCCGTGCTTCGCTACGAATTGGCCGCAGCGATTCCGGTCGTCGAGGACAAGCCCGCTCCGGCTCCGGCCAAGTGAGTGGGAGAGCGCCGCTGGCGCCAGGAGGGTTCGTGATGGTTGCACAGAGAGTCGCGCTCGTGATGGGAATCCTGATGTTGGCGAGCCAGGGGTTCGCCGGTTCTCCCGTCATCTACCCCGCGAAGGGTCAAGATGCGGCGCAGCAGAGCAAGGACGAGGGCGAGTGCCAGGTCTTTGCGAAGCAGAACACGGGAATCGATCCGCTCGCGCTCGCTGGCACGGCGTCACAGCCCGCGCCAGGCGCAGCCCCCGCGGAGAGCGGCCAGCGCGCGAAGACCGCCGCGAAGGGCGCCGCGGCCGGCGCTGTCGTCGGCGCGGTGGCCGGTGACGCCGGCAAGGGCGCGGCGGTCGGAGCCGCGGCGGGCACGGTCGCCGGCGGATCGCGCAAGCGCAAGGCCGAGAGCGACTCACAAGCGGCGGGTCAGGCGCAGTCGGCGAACGTCCAGAGTCAGCTTGCGACCTTCAACAAGGCGTACAGCGCCTGCCTCGAGGGGCGCGGCTACACCGTGAAGTGACGCCTAGCACGGACCTCGCGGCGCGGATCGAGAGCGGCACCAGGAGCGACGGATGACGCTGCTGCGCCGGTTCTTGGCCAATGCGTTGATCGGCGGGGTGCTCGTGGTACTGCCGATCTATCTGGCGGTGTTGCTCCTGCTGAAGGCCGCGCAGTCCGCGGCCACTCTGATTCGGCCGTTCACGATGCTGCTCCCGGAGTGGCTACCCGCCGAGAAGCTCCTGTCTCTCATGCTGGTCGTGGCGGTGTGCTTCCTGATCGGGCTCGCCGTCCGCACGCGTCTGGGCGGAGTGCTTCGGGAACGGGTCGAAACCTCGGTCCTCGCGAGACTGCCGGGATACACGCTGCTGCGGAGCCTCACTCAGCAACTCATGGGGGAAGGCCGAGAGAACGTCTGGAAGCCGGCGCTCGTGGAGATCGAGGAGGCTCTCGTTCCGGCCTTCATCATCGAGGAGTTCGAAGACGGCCGGTTCACGATCTTCGTCCCATCGGTCCCCACGCCTCTCGCCGGAGCCGTCTATATCCTGAGCCGCGAGCGCGTCCATCCGCTGGACGTTCCGTTCGCCCAAGCGATCAAATCCATTTCCCGCTGGGGATCGGGCTCGAAGGAACTGGTCGCGGCGATGAAGGCGGCCGAAGAGTGAATCGCGCGCTGCCGAAGTCCTCGCACCAGATTTCAGATACGGCTGGTTGTGACCCGAGCGCTGATTCAGTTCGCTCGCTTCGCTTCGGGGAATTTCCACCTGGCGTTCCTCGAACGAGCCACGACCCCAGCCAGGACGCCTAGCGCCAGCAGTGCAGTCACTGCAGGCTCGGGAGCGAGGGTCGCGTCCGTCGCCGCGAACGAGATCGTTTCGGCCGGTTGCGCGCCGCTCGCGTCGCTCACGATGCTCGAGATGAGGGCTTGGTCGAAGACGAACGCGAAGTCCGGCTGTGTCTCGCTGGCGGGGTCCGTGTACACGAGGAGCGAGGCGGTGGAGAAGAGGGCGCCGTTCGCGAAGGCGGCCGCCAGCGTGGGCGAGGTTGCGTCTACGGCCCGGTGAGCCGAGAACGTGTTGTCGGTGATCGTGAGTGAGTCGATCGGGATCACTCCTCCTCGGCCCGGGGGGGAGCCCGAGCCGTTGGTTCCGGGCAGAGCGAGATAGAGAAAAACTGCGGGTGATTCGTACTGGAAGGAGACCTTCTCTAGGTCCTGCGAGCCGCCGGTCGTGACCTGGAAGCTGGTCAGGGCCAGGTGGTGGAACAGGATCTGCTCGTAGGGCGTGGGGGTCGTGATCGGCTGCTTGTAGAACGCGATCTCCCCGCTGTTGAAGAAGGGCGTGACGGCCAGCAGCGGCGACGTCGAGTCGTAGAGCTGCGTCTCGGAGAACGTGTGCGAGCTGAGCGTGAGCGAGTAGATGCGGGTCGCGTCGGGCAAGCCAGGTGGGTTCGACTCGCCCGCCAGCCCTTCGAGCTTGAGGTAGCTGATGTACGAGGCGTGAGCGACGCCACCGGGAAGAACGCCCGCACAAGCGGCGGCCAGCGCGGAGAGCGAGAGAATCCAGCGCGACTTCATTCGAGTCCCCTCCCGGTTGAGGCGTCGAGTTTACACCCCTTGGTGTAGACGCGGGAAGATGTCACACGAGGCCGCGCTGGCGTCCAGGGCCCAAGCCGCGCTGCCGATGAGCTCGTCATGGCACGTGCAAAAGGCACGGTAATGGTGAGCCTGGTGAAGGTGATCCGCAAACACCGGGAACGCGTGCGCACGCTCTTGCCGGCGAGCCTTCACCGCTACTTCGACGAACGCATCGTTCTGGCGGCCTGGTACCCGCTCGACGACTACCTGGCGATGCTGCGCGTGCTGGCGAAGCTGTTCCCGGATGCGCCAGCGGATTTCTACTTCCAGATCGGCCGCAGCTCGGCGCGCGAACAGATGTCCGGCATCTACGGCCGGCTCAAGGGGGACAGCTCGCGCAAGGCCGCCATGACGCTGCTGAGCTCGATGTTCGACACGGGCGAGATGCAGCTGGTCGAGCGCGAGGCGGGGCGCGCCGTGAATGACTGGGTCGGCTTCCCGACGCCCTGCCGCGAGCTCTGCGAGCTATTCACGGGCTACCAGCTCGAGCGCCTGAGCTTGCAGAACTTCGAGGACGTCCACGTCCGCCACACCCGTTGCCGCGCAGAGGGCGCCAGCGTTTGCCGCTGGGAGCTCTCCTGGAAGGGCCGAGCCCAGGACTGAGCGTGCGTCGCACGCGCGTACGGCGCCGTACACGGCCGGGTGTCAGCTGGCCCAACCCGTTCTTCGCAGCGGTGCACTTGCGAGACGAAAGTCTTCCCACGGAGCTCGATTCGGAGTATGGAAGTGGGAGAGGGCTGAGAGGAAGGCTGGACTAGAGGAACGTCGGAGGGCCTAGGCCTCGACCGACAAGAGAGGCACTGAGGATGAGCACCGGAGTCAGCACCCGGATCAAGGGCGCCCTGGGGACCATCGCAGTTTCCATCTGCTTGGTCGCGATGAGTGGAGTCGCGTGGGCGGGGCACGGCGGCGGCCAGACGAAGGTCACGATCTGCCACAAGGGTCATACGATTACGGTCGCCGCGCCGGCGGTTTGGGCGCATCGGCGCCACGGCGATACCCTCGGGGCATGCGGTAGCTGCCAGGACGCGTGCCCGAAGCTCTTCGATCCAGTCACTTGCTCCGATGGCAGTACCTTCAACAACTCCTGCCTTGCGGCGTGCGCCGGTCAGAGCCAGTGCCAGTCGCCATGCGCCTGCCCGAAGATCGTCGATCCGGTGAGCTGCGGCGATGGCAACACATACAGCAACCTCTGCGTGGCAGAGTGCTCCGGTCAGACCGAGTGCCCGGCCCAGTGTGCCTGCCCCAAGACCTTCGATCCGGTGACCTGCGGGGGCGAGGTGTTCGGCAACGAGTGTCTCGCGGAGTGCGAAGGCAACACCAACTGCCATCGCGCGTGCGCGTGCCCGGACATCCACGACCCAGTCACATGCCCGAGCGGCGAGACGTTCAACAACGCCTGCCTCGCCGAGTGCGAAGGTCAAACCGAGTGCACGTCCGTGTGCGGCTGCCCGAAGATCCAAGATCCAGTCACTTGTGCCGA
>JBIOJK010000070.1:0-18346 GCA_044450765.1 Myxococcota bacterium
GCTCGGTCATCCGCGCAGGCCGAGGCGCCGGCGCGCGACGAGGCCGAGCGTGAGCCACAGGAACTCGCTGTTCGTGAGCAGGTAGCGCTTCCAGAGCTTGCGCGGCTCCATGCACAGGCGCCAGAACCACTCCAGGCCAAGGGACTGGAGCCAGCGCGGCGCGCGCCGGATGTAGCCCGCGAGCACGTCGAAGCTGCCGCCGACGCCCATGATCACGGGCACCCCGAGGGCGGCCCGGTTGCGCTCGCACCAAGTCTCTTTGAACGGGCTCGGCATGCCCACGAACAGGAGATCCGCGCCGCTCTTGCGGATCTCCTCGACGATCGCGCCGTGCTCCGCTTCGCCGAAGTAGCCGTCGCGCCAGCCCGCGATCGCGAGGCCCGGGTGGTCCCGCTCGCAGAGCTCGGCCAGCTTCGCGACGACCTCGTGTCTCGCGCCCAGCAGATACACGCTGAGCCCGTGGCGCGCGGCCGCGGAGAGAAGCTCGACCATGAAGTCGACCCCGGCGATCCGCTCGGGAAGCGGTGCCCCCGCGAGGCGCGCCGCCCAGACGACCGACGCGCCGTCGGGCACCACGAGGTCGGCGGCGCGGCACGCCCCCGCGAGCGCGCGGTCGCGGCGCTTCATGCACAGGATCGCGGCGTTCGCCGTGAGCACGATGTGTGACTCGCGCGGCGGCCGGCACCAGCCGACGCAGCGATCCACGGCGGACTGCATCGTCACGCGGTCGAACGCGCAGTCGAAGAGCTCAGTTTTTCGCGCCGAGTCCATGACTTCTCGAGGCGCGCCAAACCGCGGCCTGTGACTCGTTGATGCGGCGCGTCGCCGCGCGCTTCCCGCGCAGCAGACACGACCGCTGATAGCGGCGCAGGAAGCGGCGGAACTCGGCGTCGCCGTAGCGCGGCAGACGCCGCCAGGCGCTGCGCGCATACCCGTAGATCATGGCGACGCTGCCGTACAGCACCGGGTGCTGCGCGAGTCGAAACAGCGCGCTCGCGAACAGATAGAGCGGGCTCGTACCCATGAAGTACTGCCCGTACCCCGAGCGCAGTCTTCCGGTCCAGATGCCCTGCTGACTCGAGCCCATCGGGCGCAGGTGCAGGAAGCGGAGCTCCGGCAGATCGACGCTCTCGGCGATCCAGCCGGCCTGCCGGCAGCGGTGGCAGTCGATTCCGTCCCACATGACTTCGCGGACGAAGCCGCCGATCTCTCGGAAGCACGCGACCCGGTAGAACTTGGTCATCCCCACCGACATCTCGTCGCCGCAGACTTCGGCCACCAGCGCGCCGCTGCGCGGGTGGTGGAAGTAGGGCTTCCCGGAGCTGGTGCCGAGTCGCTCGTCCGCCTCCATCCGGCTCATCAGGGTCTCGAAGTACCGCGGCGGAAGCTCGAGGTCCAGGTCGAGCTTGCACACGTAGTCGAAGTCCTCGAGCCGCACCGTCTCGAGACCGGCGTAGAACGCCTGGATCACGCCCGGACCCACGCTGCGCGCCCCGCGGTTCTGGCGCCGCACGACCCGCAGGTACGGGAGCTTGGCCGCGTACTCCGACAGGATCGCCGGCGTGGCGTCCGTCGAGCCGTCGTCGACGACCACCCAGAGCGCGGGCGGCACGCTCTGCGCTGCGACACTTTCCAGTGTACGGCGCATGTGCTCCGCCTCGTCGCGGCAGGGAGCGATCAGCGCGTAGCGTCGCCCGGAAGTCACCTCGCGCGAACCCCGGCGCTCACGTCGCGGCGAGCTGGCGGTGCATCGCCTCCGCCGCGCGCAGCGCGTTCGCAGCGATCGTCAAGCTCGGGTTGGTGCCGCCGCTCGACGGGAAGAACGACGCGTCGACCACGAACAGGTTCGCGACGCCGTGGGCGCGGTTGTCGCGATCGAGCACGCTCGTCGCGGGATCGTCCCCGAAGCGACACGTGCCGCAGGTGTGCCCGAAGTTCAAGTTGTTCTCGCCGCTCAGGACCATCGTGCGGTGGCGGGAGCGGAGTGAGTCGCCGAGCGCGCGCCGCGAGAGCCGCGTCCGCTCGCGCAGCTCCTCGGGGTAGCGGTACTCGAAGCGCAGTCCGTTCGCCGCGCGCGGATCGGGCACGACGCGATTCTCCCAATACGGCAGGTCTTCGACGATCGACGCGAACACCGCCGCGCCGTCGAAGTAGAGCGCCGCCAGGCGCGCGACGACTCGCAGGAATGGACCGATGAGAGCTCGTTGCCACTTCGGAGCCTTCTGGAAGACGGAACGAAGGTAGTAGAGGACGTAGCCCGGATCGACCGAGATGCCGACCGACTGGAACGTGCCGAGCTTTGCACCCTCGTGCAGATAGAAGTCGTTCAGCGACAGCGCCTTCCGCGGCCCGAGCGCCGACAGCCGCCGGCGCGGGCGCACGGCGACGAAGTCACTCGCGTGGAACATCAGGTTGCGCCCGACGCAGCCGGAGCGGTTCGCCAGCCCGGCGGGCCAGTCGCCGGAGGCGGAGTTGAGCAGCAAGGTCGGCGTCGTCAGTGCGCCCGCGGCGAGCACGACGATCTTGGCCGAGATGCGCAACTCGCGGCCCTGCCAGCGGCAGCGCACCGCGCGCACGCTCGACGCGTCGGCGTCGAGGCCGAGCACCTGGCAGTCCGTGAGAATGCGCGCGCCGTGCTTCTCGAGCGCCGGCATCAGGCAGATGCGGCCCGCGTCGCTCTTGCACCCGCGCGGACAGAGGACTCCCGGGCAGCCGTCGCAGCCGGGCAGCCAGGCGAGGCCCGCGTGCGCGCGGTACGGGTGCAGACCGAGCTCGCGAAACGAGTCGTACAGCTCCTGGTCGCGCGGGCTCAGCGCGGGCGGCGCGAGCAGGAGGGCCTCCGGGTCGGGGTGCAGCGGATCGGGCGTGCCAGTCACTCGAAAGAGCGCCTCGGCCCGGCGGTAGTAGGGCGCCAGGTCGTCGTAGGAGATCGGCCAGGCCTCGGGCAGGGTCGAGTCACCGGCCTGCGGGTGGTTGGCCCGTGGCCGGAAGTCGCGTGGGTCGAGTCGCTCGAGCTGCGCCGCGTAGAGCGAGGTCGAGCCGCCCGTCCCGCAGCCCAACGGCGCGAAGAACTCCAGCGGGCCGAAGCTGGTGTCGCCTTCGATCGGCAGCGGAAAGTGCGCGCGCGCGAGCCGCGCTTCGGGGCTCTCGTCGGGATTGTCGGGAATGCGGCCGTCGCCGCGGTCGGCATCGCCGAATAGGAAGTGCCCGCGCTCGAGGAACAGCACGCGCCAGCCGCGCTCCGCGAGCGCGTAGCCGGCGGTCGCCCCGCCCATCCCGGTGCCCACCACGAGCGCGTCCCAGGCGCCGGGCTCCAGGGAATCGGGGGCGTATGGGCTGGAGGTCATCTCTGTGTCGATCGGACTCACGCCGCCGAAACTCTCGCCCGGGTCCGTTCAGGCGCGCCCGACAATGGCCGATCGACGGGTGTGCTCGTCCCCGGTACGGTATCCCGCTCATGATTCGCCACCCCGAAACGCGCGCTTGGAGAGAAGCGTTCAAGAGCGCGCGCCCGTTCCCGTCGATCTGCATCGACGACTTCCTCGAGCCGAGCTTCGCGCTCGAGGTCGCGCGCTCGTATCCGCCCAGGTTGAAGTCGGTGAGCCGCAGCTTCGACGCGGTGAACGAGAGGCGGAAGACCCAGATCGAGGACCCTGCCCTGTTCCCGGCGCCCGTCGCGCGGCTGGCGAACTACTGCGCAAGTCAGGAGTTTCGCAGCATCCTCTCCGAGATCACCGGCGTTCAGAATCTGCTCTGGGACCCGAGGTACATCGGCGGCGGCATGCACCAGACGGCCGCTCACGGCCGGCTCGACGTGCACGTCGACTTCAACCGGCTGGAGGGCAGCGGCTGGTATCGCCGCGTCAACCTGCTGCTGTATCTGAACGAGAACTGGCGCGAAGACTGGGGCGGGCGGCTCGAGCTCTGGGATCGCGACGTGCGGAACTGCGTCCATTCGCTCGCGCCGATCCTGAACCGCTGCGTGGTCTTTGCGACCAGCGAGATCAGCTTCCACGGAGTCACTGCGCTCACCTGTCCCGACGACGTCGTCCGGCGCTCCTTCGCGCTCTACTACTACACGCTCGAGGCGCCGGCCGACGCGCACGGCGAGCACTCGACGATCTTCCGTGCGCGGCCCGACGAGCACCTGAAGCGCTACGTGCTGATGCCGGCCGAGCGCGTTCAGCGCGCGGTGCGCGTTCTTCGCTCGAGCGCCCGCCAGCTCGCCGCCCGCGCGCTGCGCCGGCGCTAGCGCAGTCACAGCGCGAGGCGATTCTCGCGACACCAGCGCAGCAGCACGAACAGCGCCCAGACCCGCGACCAGTAGACCCCTCGCGAGCCGCCCTGGAAGGCGCCCCAGAGCTGCGCGACCACGCGCGGATCGAGGCCCAGGTTCTGACACATTTGTGTGTCACCCAGCGTCTCCGCCACTTCGCGGCTGAGATGACGCCGGCACCAGACGCCGATCGGCAACACGAAGCCCGCCTTCGGGCGCTCGAACAGCGCCGGGTCGAGCCCCTCGAGCCCGAGCGCGCGCAGGGGCTGCTTGCGGCCGAGCGGCTGGAAGCGCGTCGCCTCGTCGAGCGCGATCACTTCTTCGACCACCCGGTGGTCGAGCAGCGGCACGCGCACCTCGAGTGACACGGCCATGCTCGCGGCGTCCGTGTCTCGCAGCAGCCGCTCGCCCAGGAAGTTGGCGAGCTCGAGCAGCGAGATCGCGTGCAGCGACGCCCGACCGCCGGTGAGCTCGCGCAGCTCCGCCGCGCGCTCCTCGGGCAGACCGAAGACGGTTCTCCCGACGCTGGGGAACAGCCGGCGCAGGAAGTCCGCCGTGAACATCCCGTAGGCGATCTGGTAGAGCGCGAGTAGATCGCCGCGCGCGCACAGCGCGTCGCCGAGCTTGCCCCAGCGGGTCTGCGCGGGCACCTCCGCCGCGCCCGGAACCAGTGAGTTGAACGCACCTGCAGCGGCGCGCAGGGCTCCGTCGGGGAGCCAGCCGAGCGCGCGTCCGGCGCGCGCCGCCCGCGGCAGATCGCGGAAGCTCGGGTAGCCGCCGAAGAGCTCGTCGCCGCCGGTGCCCGCGAGCGCGACGGTGACTCCCGCCTCGCGCACCGCGCGACTCACGAAGTAGGTGTTCAGTGCGTCGAACGTCGGCTGGTCGATGCAGCGGAGCGCGTCGCTGAGTCCGTTTCGGAAGTCCATCTCCGTCAGCTTGATCTCGGTGTGCTCGGTCCCGAGCGCCGCCGCGACCGCGCGCGCGTGCGGCGCCTCGTCGTACTCGCTCTCGGCGAAGCTGATGTTGAAGGTGCGTACCGAGCCCGGCGTGGTGCGCGCGGCGAGCGCGGTCATCGCGCTGGAGTCGACGCCGCCCGACAGGAAGACGCCGAGCGGCACGTCGCTGATCTGGTGGATGCGCATCGCCTGCCCCAGCTCGCCGCGCAGGCGCTCCCAGTCAGTCGAGTGACCCGCCTCCGCGGACGGCTTCCAGAAGGCGACTGGCGCGCCCGGCCGCACTTCGAGGTCGAGGTCGAGGTAGGCGCCCGCGGGGAGCAGCTGCACGCCCGCGACCAGCGTGCGCGGGCCGACCACGAAGCCGTTCCACAGGAAGCTCTCGAGCGCGACCGGATCGATCCGGCGCTCGACCATTCCGCTCGCGAGCAGCGCGCGGACCTCGGAGGCAAACAGCAGCGCGCGCTGACCGCCGCGCTCGGCGATCGTCCAGTACAGCGGCTTGATCCCGAGCCGGTCGCGCGCGAGCAGGACGCGCCGGGTCCGCGGATTCCACCACGCGAACGCGAACATCCCGCGCAGGTTGCCGAGCGCCTCAGCGCCCTGCGACTCACACGAGCGAAGCAGGACCTCCGTGTCGGACTGCGTGCGGAAGCGGACGCCCTGGGCCTCGAGCTCGCGCCGCAGCTCGAGATAGTTGTAGATCTCGCCGTTGAAGAGCATCGCGTCGCCGCTCTCGGCGTCGATCCACGGCTGCTTGCCGCCCTCGCTCAGGTCGATGATGCGCAGGCGCCGGTGCGCGAGCACGACGCCGGGGCGCTGCATGTCGTCGGTGCTGCACCAGAAGCCCGAGCCGTCGGGGCCGCGGTGCACGAGCGCGTCGCTCATCCGCCCGACGGCTTCGATGAGCCCTCGGTCGACGAATCCGACTGCGCCTGCGATTCCGCACATGAGTCACTTGTACTCGATCAGTTCTTCGCGCGCGCCGCGCAGCCGGCCCCACGCGAAGCGCGTGAGTCCCGAGAGCTGCGCGAACTTGCCGAGCAGGCAGAATGCCGCATCGAGTCGCGCGTGACGAGCATCGGAGTCCTTGCGCAGGCGCGCCGCGCGTACGCGCCGGTACAAGACCGCGTAGAGCGCGAGCGGGACGAGCGCCAGCGGGGGGTATACGGCTCCGAGCAGCGCCGCGGATGCGGGCACGCCCAGCGCCCAGACGAGTACGGAGCGCACGTCGCGCGCGCGGAAGCGCTCTTTGGAGTCACCGTGCAGCGCGTAGCACAGCGCGTAGGCGTAGCCGGCTCGGACTTGCCGCCTCCACCACTGTCCGAAGTGGTGGATCGCGGCGTCGTGGAGCGTCATCTCCGCCTCGATCCGCTGGATCTTCCAGCCGGCCGCGCGCAGCCGGAAGCAGAGCTCCGGCTCCTCGCCGGCGATCATGGACGCGCGGAATCCGCCGATCGCCGCCAGCGCCGCCACGCGCACCAGCGCATCGCCGCCGCACTCGCGCGCCTCGCCGACCCCGGTGTCCCACTCCATGTCGCACAGGCGGTTGTAGAGGGACGCGTCCGGGAGCTGCTCGCGGCGCCGGCCGCACACGATGGCCAGCCGCGGATCCGCCCGGATCGCGGCCAGCGCCGCCGGCAGCCAGGACGCAGACAGCAGGCAATCACCGTCGATCAGCTGCGCGAGCTCGACGCTCGGTTGGTCCGAGCGCAGCCGCTCGAGACCCGCGTTCCGCCCGCGCGCGGCCGTGAACGGAGCCGACGAATCCAGCGCGACGACGGAGGCGCCCGCGCGCGCCGCGAGCGCTGGACTCCCGTCGCTCGAGCCCGAGTCGACGTAGACGACCGGCAACCCGGTCGGAAGCGACCCGAGGCAGCGGCGCAGCCGCTCGCCCTCGTTGCGCCCGATGACGACGAAGCCGATCTCCGCCGTCATTGGATCCTAGGCCGGCTCCGCCCCCACACGCTCGCGCAGTGTCTCCGACGACTGCTGCCCCCGCAACTCGGCGGGCGCCGCGGGCGCTAGTTGGTCGAGAGCTGGATCAGGGTCGGCGGCTGAAGAGGGACGACGCCGCCGGCGCCGACTAGGTCGTAGGCGCCGATCGAGGGCGGGCTCGGGCGCGCGTTGCCGAGAAAGTCGCCGTTCGACGGCGAGCCCGCGGAGACGCCGGTGCCCGCAAGGATCGAACCCTTGGCCAGCGAGAAATTCCCGTTCGCCGGATCGACGAGACCGGGGTTCGTGTTGTACGGCGCCGCGTTGGTCCCGCTCGCGCCCGAACAGCCGGACCAAAGCTGTGGAGACGAGTCATTCGGCGAATAGACGAAGTTGTTCTTGATGTTCACTCCGTTCGCGCCGTAGTTCGAGCAGCCGGCATGCGGCATCACCCAGACCTTCGCGTCGCCACCGTCGAGGTCGTAGAACAGGTTGTTGTAGAGCGTCAGGCCAGTCGCCGTCACACGGCCGGTGAACTGCGGCGGGTTCTCGCTGATCAGCCCATAGCCGTTGCCCTGGTTGCTATTTCCCTTGAAGTAAATCGTGTTGTTGTAGGTGTGGATGTTCTGGACTTGCAGGTCTTCTGGGTCCGCCGTGTACCAGATCTGCACGAACCCGCGGCTGAAGTCCGCCGCGCACGTCGTCGAGATGTTGTTGTAGATCTCGACGTTCTGTCCGATGCCGATCTGGATGTGGGTGTTGATGAAGCGGTTGCGGTAGATCTGCATCCCGATCCAGCCCTCGACCGGAGGGTCGTTGTGACTGTCGAAGCCGATCGCGGGGCTCGTCGTGCAGCCACCGCTGACGTTCTGGAAGGTCGAGTCACGGATGACTCCGTTCTGGCCGCGGTTCGCCTTGATGAACGCGCCGAGATTCCCGCCGCTGTACGTGAAGGTCGAGCACTCGATGGTCAAGTTGTTCGAGCCCGTCGTGTAGTCACTGTTCGACGCGAGGTCCAGGAGATGGTCCTGGCCTCCGCCGTTTCCGCCCGTGAAGTCGTGGATGTTGACGGAGATCGTGCTGTTCACGAGCGGTCCGTACTCGGCCGGGCGCAAGCCGGGAAAGCTCGACGGGTTGCCGCGGATCTCGACCGGGGCAGCACAGGTGCCGAACTGGATGTTGGTGGGCGGAGCTCCGGACCCGGCGTTCGTGAAGAGTCCGATGAAGAACGTGTCCGACACGCCGCCTGACACGGTGATGTCGTGCGACCCGTGGTCGATCCGGAACGCCATCGCGTCGGTATTCGTCGAAGTCGGTCCATAGCAGTCGACGTTCTGGAGGTTCCAGCCCGACGCCGGCATCCACCCGAAGCAGAGCGCGTCGGCACTGCTGAGCTGAAACCTCGGGTTGGCGGCACCGCTCGCCGTGCACTGGGTCGAATCACTCGCGCAGATCAGAGCCCGGCTCGTGGCGGAGTGACTCTTCGAGATCGCGAATCCGGTCGACCCGGACCAGACTTCTCCGCGCTTCAGACAGATCACCGCGCCGTCCGGGGCGGAGTTGATCGCCGAGCTGATGCTCGAGATCGGCGTCGCCGCCGTGAACGGCCCGACGGTGCAGGTCTGCGCGAAGCCGACGGACGGCAGGAGAGCCGCGCCGGCTGCGGCGAGCAGACCAAGTCCAACCCGAATCTTCATCCGTACAAGTCCTTCCACGTCGGTGCTCCCTGCAGCAGCTCCAGGCCCGCTGACACCCGACTTTTCGGTATTCGCGCCCGTCCCTCTGTGACGGGCGTTACCGGCACCGCGCTCGCATCCAGCAGGGTGATCCCGCAACCGCGGATCCGCAATTCGCCGGCCGGGGCCGAGCTACGCGCGAGCCCCTCGGCGCGCTGGATCGACGCGGGATTGGAACCAATCCTTCATGCGCAGAAACGGCGTCTCGTAGTAGCGATAGCTCACCTCTGACATCGCGATCGTCAGCGCCAGACAGGTGGCGAACAACGCGAGCGGCACGCGTACCGAGATCGCGTCCAGCAGAAGCACCGCCGCGTGTCGCGCGAACGGGTGGTAGAGGTACACGCCGTAACTGATCACCCCGACGCGCGCGATCGGCGGAAATTCGAGCAGCCTGCGCAGGCCGTGATCCTTGCGGACCACGCAAGTGCACAAGAGCGCCGCGATCGCCGACTGGATGAGCAGGCGGTGCCACCCCGAGATGTCCGCAGCCGGCAGCGCCGAGAGCGCGACGACCAGCGCCAGCGCCAGCGGCGAGGCGATGCGCGAAGAGAGCGCGCGACTCATGGCATCGAAGCCGCGGCGCGAGTGCAGGAGGTGAGCGACCAACACGCCGAGACAGATCGGCGTGAACGTGGCCTGCCACATGGGCAGGTCGAGGTGCACTGCAACCCGCGCCAGAGTCTCCGCGTCGACCAGCCGGAAGTTGAGCAGCTGATTGGCGCCAATCACCAAGAACAAGATCGGCAGGACGAGCTTGCCCGCGAGCTTCTCGATCGGCGGCCACAGGAGATAGAACTGCTGCTCCGCCGCGAGTGACCAGGAGAGGGCAAGCAGCGTGTTGATCGGGACCCAGTTCGACGTGTAGGTGGCCAGGTAGGGAAGCTCGTCGAAGAACGGCCCCGCGAGCGCGCCTCGCCGGAGCAGCTTGAGCGCGATCGCCATCGCGATCAGGACTCCGTAGTAGGCCGGGAAGATGCGCAGCGAGCGGCGAGCGTAGAACTTGCGCAGAGAAATCGCCCCCGTGCGGTCGCGCTCACGCAGCAGCAGAGTGACGATCAGGAAGCCCGACAGGACGAAGAACATGTCCACGCCCAGGAATCCGCGCTCCGTTGCGGGCAGCCAATCGACTCCGATCACGGTGTGATGCCAGACGACCGCGACGATGCTGAGACAGCGAATACCGTCGAGCGAGCCGAAGCTGCGTCGGGCGAGAAACTCTTCGTGACTGGACGGCGTCATGGGCACGACCGGTCTCTCCGATGGGTATGGCCGACCATGGGCCGGGTACGGCGGCTCCCCCCGCCGACCGAACGGCGAGGGGTATCGCAGCGACCGAGGCGCTGCCATACGGCCGGGCGCGGCCGACTGCGGCCCTTCCGGTGACGTGCTAGCGTCCATGTCCCTCCGCGACGCGCGTCTTCCGCCGCGCAGGGACTGCTCCAATGCCAACAGCCCGCCGCACTTCGCAGATGACGGTCGGCGGAAGCACGACAGCCTGTACGGTGCTCGACGAAGCGACGCCGCTTGCGCCGCGTCAGTCGGATCATGACTGAGGCAGTCACTGCTTACCTCACCGTCCCGCTCGCGCTGATCCTCTCCGTGCCGCTGACGTTCGTGCTGTTCTCCAGGTTCCCACCGTATCGCGCGGCGTTCCTCGCTCTCCTCGTCGCTGCGCTGGTGCTGCCGGTCGGCTACGGCTGGGAGCTCAAGGGCGTCACGACGCTCAACAAGGCGACCATCCCCCTGCTGAGCGCCTTCGCGGCCTGCATGTACACGGCGCCGACGGAGTTCCGACATCTGCGGCTCCGCGGTGCGACGCTCCTGCTCGTCTTGGCCGTCGCGATCGGACCCCTGCTGACGGCCATGACGAACGGCGACACGTTCTCCGTCGGCGGAACGCCTCTGCCCGCGCTCAGCATCTGGGATGGCGTCGCGATCTTCCGCTGGCTCGCGTTTTCGCTGCTGCTGCCGTTCCTGCTCGGGCGGATGCTCGTGCGCGAAGTGCCCCAGATCGAGAACTTGCTGCGCCCGCTGGTCCTCGCCTTTCTTGTCTACTCCGTCGCGATGCTCTTCGAGATCCGGATGAGTCCGCAGCTACACCTACTCGTGTACGGCTACTTTCCGCACTCGTTCGCGCAGCAGGCGCGCTCCGGCGGATTTCGCCCCGCGGTGTTCGTGGGCCACGGCCTTCCGCTCGCGATCATCACCTCTTTCGCGGTGCTCGCCAGCGTGATGTTGTGGCGGCGCGGCAAGCGGGTTCGCGGTCTGCCTCCACCGGTCGTCACGTTCTATCTGGGCGCGGTCGTCATTCTCTGCAAGACGTTCTCCGCGGTCATCTACGAGGGCGTCGGCGGCGCGGTGATGTTCTTCGCCTCGGCGAAGATCCAGGCGCGGATCGCGGTGGTGATTGCGTGCATCGTCCTCGCGTACCCGCTCCTGAGGAGCTTCGACCTCTTTCCGACCACCATGCTCACCAGCCTCTCGGACTCCGCGAGCGAAGAGCGCTCCGAGTCACTCGCCTTCCGCTTCACGAACGAGGATCTCTTACTCGCGCACGCCCGCGAGCGCCCGTACTTCGGCTGGGGAAGCTACGGGCGCAACCGCGTCTTCGACGAGGAGGGCGTCGACGTCTCGGTCACGGACGGCCTGTGGATCATCCTGCTCGGCGAGATCGGTACGGTCGGCTTCCTGAGTGTCTTCGGGATGATGCTGCTGCCGGTCTTCCAGTGCGGGCGGGCGCTGCGGAACGTCCGGTCCGAGTCCGATCGCCGGCTGCTCGCGTCGCTGTCGCTGCTCGTCGCGCTCAACTGGGCCGACTCGCTGCCCAACGCGCTCAGCGGCGGGGTGCTCATGGTGTTCGTGACCGGCGCGTTCTCGGGGGTCGTCACCACGTACCAGAGGCCGCGCCCGATGCCCCAGCAGCGGAAAAAGGCGAACGTGCCCGCTGCTGGCGGTTTTGGATCGCTGGAGCCACTCCGATAAGCTTGTTTTCGCTGGGCGGAACGAGATGAACTTCGCTGCGGCGGCGGGCGCGGAACGGCGGGACGACTCGGAGCGAGTCAGTCGCGGCGCATTTCAGGTCGCGTTGCTTCTGTTCGCCGTCGGCGCCGTCTCGCGACTCGCGCCGCTCTTCGACGCCGGCGGGCGACTGCTCCGCCAGTTCCCGAGCGAAGACGGCTACCTCATGCTCACGATCGCCCGGAACATCGCGCTCGGGAAGGGCATGACGGTCTCGGACGGCCTGCAGCCGACGAACGGGACCCAGCCGCTCGCGACGCTGATCTTCGCGGGCGCCTTCTCGCTGGCCGGCGGAGATCGGCGGCTCGGCGTGCTCGCCGTGCTGCTGCTGGAGGTGGCACTCGCCTGCGCCGCGGCCTACCTGCTCTACACACTGGCGTGTCGGCTGCTGCGCGGCTCTTCCCACGGCGAGAGCATGGCCGCGCTGCTGGCGGCGGCCTGGTTCGCCAGCCCGCTGGTGATCGCGCACTCGATGAACTGTCTCGAGAGCGGCCTGTACGTGGTCGCGGTGCTGTGCGTCGCGCGGGTCTTCGCGGACTCACCGAGCCCGGAGCGCTGGAGCTCCGGACGCTGCGCGGCGGTGGGCGCGCTGCTCGGCCTGACGTTCTGGACCCGGAACGACGGCGTGTTCCTGGTGCTGGCCGCGTGTCTGGTCCACGTCGCCTGGGGGCTCCGAGATCCCGCGAAGCCGCTCGCTCGGCGCATCGGCGAGACGATCGTCTTCGGCGCGACCTCGCTGGCGATCGCGGCGCCGTGGCTCGTCTTCAACCGCATGCGCTTCGGCGCGATCGTCCCGGTGAGCGGCCAATCCGAGGCGCTCGAGGCGAAGCTCGGCGAGAACCTGTGGAAGGTGCCGAACGCCGTCTTCGAGTACGCGACCCTGTATCTCCCGATTCCCAACTCGCTCGAGGAGTCGCGCTGGATCATCGCGGTCGGCGTCGGCGCCTGCGCCGCGGTGGGAGCGCTCGCGGTTCGGGTGTTGCGGACCGGCCCGGCTCCGGCGCGTGCGATCACCTGGCTCGGCGCGATCTTCGGCCTCTGCCTGCTCTCGTTCTACGGAGTCAGCTTCGGCGCCGGCTACTTCTTCTCGCGCTACGTGTTCCCGCTGTCGCCGTTCTTCGCGCTGCTCTGGGGCGCGCTCCTGCGCCGAGGCTGGGAAGAGAGTGACTCGCGCGGCTGGAGGGTGGCGCCGGCTGCAGCCGGACTCGCGCTGCTCGCGTTCGCCGTCGGGCTCGACGGGCGCCTGTACCGGAACGGCACGTCGCACATGCACTTCCAGGTGGTCGACTGGGTGAGCGAGCACGTGCCGGAGGACGTCTGGGTCGCTGCGCCGCAGTCCGGGACGCTCGGCTTCTTTCACGACCGCACCATCAATCTCGACGGCAAGGTCAATCCCGCCGCGCTGGCCGTGCGGCGCGCCGACGGCGCGTCGACGCGCTACGTGCTCGAGCAGCGGCAGATCGAGTATCTTGCGGACTGGGAGGGGCTGGCGAGCTGGGCGACGCAGCCGCGAATTGCCGCAGAGTTCGACCTGATCGTCGACGACCCGGAGCGCAACCTCGCGGTGCTCCGTCGCCGCGACGGGCGAGTCGGCGGATGACGCTCTACCCGCTGGTGAGAGATCTCGGCGCGGCAGTCCTCAGCCGGAGCGGCTGGAGCGACCCCGGGCGGCGGCTGCGGGGCAAGCTGTCGGTCGCCACCTTCCACCGCGTGCTCCGCGCGGCCGAGCGCGCCGAGTATCCGCTGCCCGAGCTGGTCGTGACTCCCGAGGAGCTCGGCGCCGTGCTCGACTCACTCGCCGAGCGCTTCACCTGCACCACGCTCGCGGAGGCCCATCGGCGCTGGCTCGCGGGCGACGAGCCCGAGCGCCCGCTGCTGGCGCTCACGTTCGACGATGGCCAGCTCGACAACTTGACCCACGCGCTCCCGGTGCTCGCGGCGCGCGGACTCGAGGCCAGCTTCTTCATCGTCTCGAGCGCCGCGGACGGCGGCGCATCCCTCTGGCACGACCGCATCGCGTTCGCCTTGCCGCGCGCCGCGCAGCGCGACGCCGAGTCGACGCGCGCGCTGCTGGCGGAGCTGTCCGCCGACTTGCCAGACACTCGCGACCCGGCGCTCGTGGTGGAGTGGACGAAGCGGGCGCTGCCCTGCGCGGAGCCGCGCGAGGCCTGGATCGCGCGCCTGGAGCAGGCGGCGGGCGGCGCCTGGCGACCGGCGTGGGACGGCATGCTGCGCTGGCCCGATCTGCGCGCGCTGCGCGCCGCGGGACAAGAGATCGGCTCACACAGTCACTCGCACCCGCTCCTTCCCCACTGCACGGACGCCGAGCTCGAGCGCGAGCTCTCGCTCTCGAAGCTAGCGATCGAGCGAGAGGTCGGAGGGAGCGTGAGCTCGCTCTGCTATCCGAACGGGAGCTGGGACGCGCGCGTTCTCGAGGCGGCGCGGAAGGCCGGCTACGCGCGGGCCGTGACGACTCAGCACGGGTGGAATGCACCCAGCGCGCCTCCATTCGAGCTCCGGCGCTGCGACCTCTCCTACGTCCACTGCGTGGATCGCCGGGGCCGCTTCTCGCCCGCGCGTCTGGCGTGGCGGCTCGGTCGGTCATGATCGGCTACTTCGCCAGCGAGTACCCGAGTATTTCGCACACGTTCATAAGGCGGGAAGTCATCGCGCTGCGCAGGCGAGGCCTCGAGATCCGGACCTTCTCGATTCACCGGCCGCCGTCCGGGGCGCCGTTCGGCGAGAGCGACCGCCGCGAGCGCGAGCAGACTTCGTATCTCCAGCCGCCCGGGATCGTCTCCACCCTCGCCGCCCACTTCCGGGAGCTGCTGCGAAGTCCGCTGCGCTACTTCCGCGCGCTCGCCATCGCGCTTCACCACCGCACCCCCGGCGTGCGCGCGACCGTCTGGTCGTTCTTCTACTTCGCGGAAGGCGCGATCCTGGCAGACAGACTGCGGCGCGAGCGCATCCACCATCTGCACGTCCACTTCGCGCACGCCGGCGCCGACGTCGCGCGCGTCGCGTGCTACCTGTGCGGAATCTCCTGGAGCCTCACCCTGCACGGCACGGCGGACTTCGAGTATCCCGCCGTGCTCACCCTCGGCGACAAGCTGCGCACCGCGCGCTTCACGGCGTGCGCCTCCTACTTCGTGCGCGCTCAAGCGCTGCGAAAGCTCGATCCCCAGTACTGGGACCGCTTGGGCGTGGTTCGCTGCGGCGTCGAGATTCCGGAGCATCCGGCGCGGGTGAGTCACGACGGTCCGACGCGGATCCTCTGCGTCGGGCGGCTGTCTCCCGAGAAGGGACACCACGGACTGCTGCGCGCGCTCGCCGAGCTGCGCGGCAGCGTGCCGCCGTTCCGAGTGACTTTCGTCGGCGACGGCCCGATGCGCGCCGACCTGGAGTCGCGCGCGCGCGAGCTCGGCCTCTCGGACGCCGTCGTCTTCGCCGGCGCGCGCTCGGAAGAAGACGTGATGGAGTTTCTCGCGAGCTCGGACTTGTTCGTGCTCGCGAGCCTGATGGAGGGCCTGCCGGTCGTCCTGATGGAGGCGATGGCCTTCGGACTCGCGGTCATCGCGCCGCGCGTCGCCGGGATTCCGGAGCTGGTCGACGACCAGTGCGAGGGACTGCTCTTCCAGCCGTCGGACTGGGAGGCGCTGAAGCTGCAGCTCCGGCGCATGCTGGAGCAGGCCGATCTGCGCGAGAGACTCGGCGCGGCCGGCCGAGTCCGAGTCGCGCGGGAGTTCGCGATCGAGCGCGCGGTCGAGCCCCTGTTGCGGAGGTTCAGCTCGGATGTCGGCTGAGAGCGGCGCGGCCGGGCAGTACCGCGTCGCCGCGGTGGTCCTCAACTACCGCACCCCCGACCTCTCCGCGAGCTGCGCGCGCTCGCTCCTCGCGAGCCTGGACCCGGAGCGCGACGTCGCGCTGATCGTCGACAACGCGAGTGGCGACGACAGCGGCGAGAAGCTCCGCGGCGAGTTCGCCGGCGCGAATCGGCCCGCGCTCCGCGTCCTCGAGACCGGGCGGAACGGCGGCTTCGCGTTCGGGAACAACGCGGGGATTCGCGCGGTCGACGCGCGCGCCTATCTGCTGCTCAACAGCGACACCCTGGTGCGCCCGGGCGCGGTCGAGTCCCTGTTCGGATTTCTCGAGGCGCACCCGCGCGCGGGGCTGGTCGGCCCGCGACTCGAGTGGGAGGACGGCGAGGTCCAAGTGAGTGGCTTCCGCTTCCACCGGCCGGTGAGCGAGCTGATCGCCGGCTCCGCGACCGGGCCGATCCAGCGCCTGCTCGCGCGCTGGGACGTTCCGCTGGCGGTCGCGGACTCGGCGCGGCGCGTCGAGTGGGTCAGCTTCGCCGCCGTCATGATTCGCGCCGAAGTGATTCGCGCCGTCGGCGCGCTCGACGAGCGCTACTTCATGTACTTCGAGGACGCCGACTACTGCCGCACGGCGGCGCGCGCGGGCTTCGAGGTCTGGCAGGAGCCCGCCGCGCGCGTCGCTCACCTGCGCGGCCAGAGCTCGCCGGTGAAGCGCCTCCACGCGGCTCGGCAGCGCCTGCCGCGCTACTACTACGCGTCGCGCGCCCGCTACTTCCGCAAGCAGTTCGGCTGGAGCGGCCTGCTCTGCGCCAATCTGCTGTGGACCGCGGGGCGCGGGGTGGCGTGGCTGCGAGAGACTCTGGGCGCGAAGGCGCCGCACACGGTCGAGCGCCAGCTCTTCGACAGCTGGCGGGGATGATTCCGGTGAGATTGCCCGACTTCGCAATCATCGGCGCGATGAAGTGCGGGACCAGCACCCTGCACGAGCAGCTCGCGCTGCGCTCGGGATTCTTCATGAGCCGCCCGAAGGAGCCGAACTTCTTCAGCGACGACTCGCAGTTCGCGCGCGGCATCGCCTGGTATGCGGGTCTGTTCGCGGGCGCGTCGGAGCGCCAGCTGTGCGGCGAGTCGAGCACCCACTACACCAAGCTCCCGACTCACCCGCTCGCGGCCGGGCGCATGCACGCGCAGCTGCCGAAGGCGCGGCTGATCTACGTGATGCGCGATCCGGTCGAGCGCGCCGTCTCGCAGTATCTCCACGAGTGGAGCACGCGCGAGGTCGAGGGCTCGCTCGAGACGGCGTTCGAGCGGCACGAGCGCTTCGTCGCCTACAGCTGCTACGCGCGCCAGCTGGAGCCCTACGTCGAGCGCTGGGGCGCGGGTTCGATCCTGCCGGTCTTCTTCGAGCGGCTCATCGCCTCGCCCGAGGAAGAGCTCGCGCGGGTCTGCCGCTTCCTCGGCGACCCGAGCGACGAGCCCGTCCGCTGGCGCCGCGACCTGGAGCCGCAGAACGTGTCGAGCGAGCGACTGCGCGCGAGCCCGCTGCGCGACGCGGTGTTGCGCGTGCCGGCCCTGCGCTGGCTCAAGGACCGGCTCCCGCAATCCGTGCGCGACCGCGCGAAGCGGCTCTGGCGCTACGAGGGGCGGCCGGAGCTCTCGGCGGAGCTCCGGCGGCGCATCGAGGCGCGCCTCGACCCCGACCTGGCGCGCCTGGGCGAGTGGGTTGGCGCACCGCTCTCCTGCCGCGGCTGGGCAGCGCAAGTGCTCGAACGCCCGCTCGAGTGGCAAGCCGCGAGCGCGCGCCGCTGAGCCTCCGTCTGTTGACTCGAGTGGCCGCACTCTGAGAGGATCTGCCGGCTCGGGTGGGTGCTCGCGCTGCTGTTGTTTCTGGTTCGGAGGCCCCCCCATGCCCGCTCGGCGACTGCAACTGCTCACCCTGGCGTGTCTCGCCTGGCTCGCCCTGGCTGACTCGGCTGGCGCGTCCTCCGCGGGTCTGGTCGCGGCGTACGGCTTCGACGAGAGCAGCGGCAGCAGCGTCAACGACGTGTCGGGCTCCGGGAACACCGGGTTCCTGGTCACCGGCGCGACGCGGACGTCGGCGGGAAAGTTCGGCGGCGCGGTCGTGTTCGACGGCGCGACGGGCCTGATCACGATCGCGGACTCACCGTCGCTCGATCTCACCAGCGGGATGACGCTCGAAGCGTGGGTCTACCCGACGCAGCCGCCGTCGGACTGGCGCGACATCATCTACAAGGCGCTCGACCTCTACTATCTCGAGGGCGCTTCGCCGCAGAACGGAGGCGCTCCCGGCACGGGCGGCACGTTCACCAGCGGACAGCTGTTCGCGGCGTCGGCGCTGCCGCAGAACACCTGGTCGCATCTCGCGGCGACTTACGACGGCACGACCCTGCGCCTGTATCTGAATGGCACCCAGATCGGGACCAAGGCGCAGACCGGGCCGATCCACACGTCGACCGCGCCGCTCACGATCGGCGGCGACGGCGCGTACTCGCAGTTCTGGGGCGGGAAGATCGACGAGGTGCGCGTCTACAACCGCGCGCTCTCCGCCAGCGAGATCGTGTCCGACCGAGACACTCCGGTGAATCC
>JBIOJK010000071.1:0-18253 GCA_044450765.1 Myxococcota bacterium
AAGAGACTCTGCGCGCGTGCGGACTGGCCAGATACTTCGCGCCCGAGTGCGTCGTCGGCCGCGAGGCGGCGGCGCCGAAGCCGGACCCGCAGGGGATCCGGCGACTCCTGGCGCACTGGCGCGCCGAGCCGCACCAGGCGGTGATGGTTGGCGACTACCGCTACGACCTGCTCGCGGGCCGCGCCGCCGGCACCGCGACGGTGTACGTCGACCGCGAGCGCGCGTTCCCGTTCGCGGAACACGCCGACGTCTCGGTCGACTCACTCGCCGCGCTCGCGGCGCTGCTCGCCTGAGCGCCGCCCACGCGCGCCCTGCCGCGCGGCTGGCCGAGCGTCCGCAGCTTGCGGTAGGCTCGCGGGCCCATGTCGACCGCCGACCCCAAACACAGCTTCCACTCGCTGCGCGTCGCCGGCGTCGTGCAGGAGACCCCGGACGCGCGCTCGTTCACGTTCGAGGTTCCGCCGCACCTCGAGCCCCTGTTCCGCTACGTGCCCGGTCAGTTCCTGACGTTCGAGATCCCGTGGCAGGAGATGCGCCTGCACCGCTGCTACTCGCTCTCGAGCGCGCCGGAATGTGACTCACTCCCGAAGGTCACCGTGAAGCGGGTCGAGAAGGGCCGCGTATCCAACTGGTTCAACGACGAGCTCGCGCCGGGGAAGCGCATCGACGTGAAGCCGCCCGAAGGCCTGTTCGTCGTGCGGCGCGGCGAAACGGAGCGGCCGCTCGTGATGTTCGGCGGCGGAAGCGGCATCACGCCGATCCTGTCGCTGATCAAGTCCGCTCTCTCGAGCAGCCGCCGTGAAGTCAAGCTCGTGTACGCGAACCGAGACCGCGCGTCGATCATCTTTCGCGACGAGCTAGAGGAGTGGCGCGCGCGCTTTCCCGAGAGACTCCGCGTCGTCCACCACCTGGACGCGGAGCAGGGCTTCATGCACGCGGCCCACGTGAAGGACGCATTTGCTGGCCTGGAGCACGCTGACTTCTACATTTGCGGCCCCGGGCCGTTCATGGACATCGTCGAGGCGTCGCTCGAGGAGCGCCGCGTCGGCGGCGGACACGTGTTCATCGAGCGCTTCGTCTCGCCGACGGATCCCGACCGGGTCACTTCCGCTCCCGCCTCGGAAGTCGCTCGACCGAGCGCCGCGAGTCAGTTCACCTGCACGCTCGACAAGCAGCGCCGCGAGGTTCCCGTGAAGCCCGGCGAGAGTCTGCTGGCCGCCGCGCGCCGCGCGGGGCTCGAGCCGTCGTTCTCGTGCGAGGAAGGCTATTGCGGCTCGTGCATGGCGCAGCTGCGGAGCGGCAAGGTGCAGATGCGCGTGCACGACGCGCTGACCGCCAAGGACCTCGCGAAAGGCTGGATCCTCGCCTGTCAGGCGCGGCTCGAGGGCGACGAGCCGGTGGAAATAGACTTCGACGCGAGATACTGACTGGTTGACTACGTTCGCCTGCGGCTCACTGCGCGCGGCTTCGCCGCTTGCGGGCTCGGCTCGGGACGGCCCTCGCCTCGCCGTTCGCCATCTCGAGCGTGATGAGCAGGAACTTCCATGCGCGCGGTTCTATGCGGGTGTATCGTCGCGGGGCCGACGAGCAAAGAGAGGAGAGCTGCGAATGCGTCTGCCAGTTCCGAGGGTGCGCGCGATTCCGCCGGAGGAGTGGAGCGGCGAGGCCAAGGATGCGCTCGCGCCGGTCGGCGGCGGAGGCGCATTTGCCGCGCTCAACATCTTTCGCACGCTGGCGAATTACCCGAAGCTCGCGAAGCGCTGGATGGTCTTTGCGAATCACGTGCTCGGCAAGAACTCGCTGCCGCCGCGCGAGCGCGAGATTCTGATTCTGCGCATCGGCTGGCTGTGCAGCGCCGAATACGAGTGGGCGCAGCACGTCGTGATCGGCAAGCGCGAGGGACTCTCCGACGACGAGATCGAGCGGATCGGCGCGGGGCCCGATGCGCCGGGGTGGTCGGAGCTCGACCGCGCGCTGCTGCGCGCCACCGACGAGCTCTGGAACGACGCGTTCGTGAGCAACGCGACCTGGAGCGCGCTGGCGTCGCAGCTGAACCAGCAGCAGCTGATGGACGTCGTGTTCACGGTCGGGAACTACAACTTGGTGTCGATGGCGTTGAACACGCTCGGAGTGCAGCTCGATCCTGGACTCAGCGGATTTCCGGCGGGCAAGAAGTGACTTGCGCGGCCGCGCGCGCGCTCGTCGCATGCGCGGTCACGGCGCTCGGCTGCAGCACGGCGGAGCCGATCCTATACCCGAACGAGACACTGCGCGCGAACGGCGAGACGCGCACGGACCGCGACATCGCCGAGTGCACCCAGCTCGCCGAGAAGTACGAGGCCGGGCCGGACCGGAGCGGCGAGATCGCCGGCCGCACGGCCGAAGACGCAGCCGCGGGCGGCGCTGCCGGCGCGGCGGGGGGCGCGGTGCTCGGGCACGCCGCCACCGGCGCCGCGACGGGCGCCGCGGCCGGCGCCGCGAGCGGGATCGTGCACGGGATCTTCCACTCGCGGCGCGTGCCCAACAAGAGCTATCGGCTGTTCATGGAGCGCTGTCTCGAAGAGCGCGGCTACGAGGTCGTCGGCTGGGACTGAAACGGCAGGTCGCCGTGGCTCACGGCGGATCGTCTGCCGGACCGTTCACGAGCCCCGCGCTGCGCGCCTCTCGCGTCTTCGCGACCGCGTTGCGGATCACGTCCTGGCCGAGCTGCGAGTCGAGATAGGCGCGGATCGCGGCGAGGAAGAACTGATTCAGGCTCATGTCGAACACGAGCGCGACGTCCTGCGCGTTGTCGTACGCCTCGCGCGGGATCCGCAGACAGTATTGGACCGTATCAGCCTTCATTTCCGCCCCCCGGAGTACGAGCGGAAATGTACAGCTCCGCCAGACGCGTAACTTGGGATTTCGATGGGATCGCAGCTAGCGGTGCATGACGAGCGGCTGCACGTACTCGCAGAACTCCTCGTCGGCCTGCGTCTGGTATTCGCCGGGGCCGCGGCTGCGGTGGCGAACGGCGTAGATCTCCTCGCGCTGGGTGGAGTGAGCGAAGTCCTCCGGGAGCTGGTCGGAGACCGGCGCGAGCGGCGTCAGGATCATCACGGTGACCTGGCCGGGCGCCACGCACGAGACGAGCTGGAAGTCCTCGATGCCGCAGACCCAGTAGCAGTCGAAGCGGGCGACGGACGGAGTGCGAGTCGCGAGACCGATCGCCTGAATCAGCCCGAGTCGCAGGATGATGTCGACCGGCTGCTGCCGCGGCCACCAGCCCTTGTACTCGTCGAACCAGTGGTCTGCGAGGTGCTGCCTCTCGTCCGGGGTCAGCGGCAACAAGCTCGCGGCGATGTCGATGACCTCCTCGTTCCACGAGCCGTCCGGCTTCTTGGCGCGCAAGCGCGTCAGGGCCTGACCGCGCTTGGTCGCGTCGTTCAGAACGGCGTCGAGCTTCCGCAGGATGTCTCCCTTGCCGACGTACCCGGGCATGGCTGGTGGCATTGCGATTCCCCCCTGTGCGTGAGTGAGTTGCAGTGAGTTACTTCGCGCCGGCGAGAGCCGAGCGCAGGCGAAGCGCTGCGCGCAGGCCCGGCTGCATCGACAGCTCTTCGAGCACCGGCTGGGCTTCGTCGAGATCGCGCGAGGCGCCGCGGACGTCGCCGGAGCGCAGCCGAACGCCGGCGCGATCGACGAGGCTCTGGCCGAGCTCGGCGCGCGCGCCCGCGGCGCGGGCCAGGCCGATCGCGCGCTCGAGCCAGCTCTCGGCCTCGTCCCCGCGGCCGTTCAGGGCTGCGCAGCGCGCGATGATCCTCGGAATGAGATACACCCAGCCCGCCGTGAACACGATGCCGCGATCGACCGCGAGCCGCAGGATCGCCTCCGGAGTCGCTGCCAGCGCCGGATCGCGGAGTGATTCGCCGACCTCGGCGAGCGCGCAGACCGCGCCCAAGGCGTACGAGTCGGGGCGCCAGCCGCGAATCACCTCGACCATTCCGGCCGCGCGGCGCGCGTCGATCTCGGCCGCGCCGCTGCGCGCGGTGACCACGTCCTGGTACGCGGCCACCATGAACTGAATCGCAGGGCTCGGCTTTTCGAAGACCCGTCCCGCCGTGACGAGCTCCTCGAGTGCCGCCGAGGCTTCGCCCCACGCGCCGCGATGGGCGGCGGTGCAGGCGCGCGCGGGCAGGGAGAACACGCCCGCCCAGGGATAGCCCGATTGGTCCAGCGCCGAGAGACTCGCACGCGCGTAGCTCTCCGACTCGGCGAACGCGCCCGAGACACAGGCGATCGACGCCAGGTGCGCGCAGGCGAAGCCGACCTCGCCGACGTTGTGCGCGCGCCGCGCGAGCTCGACCGCGGCGCGCCCGCGCTCGCGCGCCTCCTCGAGTCGGCCGAGGTGCAGGAGAGCGAGTGCGATGCGCGGGCCCGGGGTCGCCTGCAGCCAGAGGTCGCGCGACCGACGCGCGCGAGCGGCGGACTCGAGCCAGCTCTCCAGCGCCTCGCGCGCGCAGAGCTGCGACAGCTGCGCGAGCCCCAGCCCCATGAACGCGTGGTGACAAGCGACGTCGTCGTCGTACAGGATTCCGACTTCGACGGCGCGCTCCGCGGTCTGCTGCGCCTTCGCCATGTCGCCCGCAACCCAGTGCGCGGCCGAGATCGTGGCCAGCAGCTGCGCGCGCAGCGCGGGGTGTGTCTCGCCGAAGCGGACGATCAGCTCTTCCAGGGGGCGCACGTCGACTCTGACGCCGAGCGAAGCGGAGGGAAAGGTGAAGCGGCCGCGCGTGAGATACATGAGCGACCAGCCGAGCCCGACGTCGTCGCCCGCCTCCGCGAAGGCCTCCGCCGCGCGCGCGTAGTGCCGCAGACACGGCTCGGCGTCGTAGTCGTGATTCGCGGCGAGGCCGGCGCGCAAGTGGAGCGCCGCGCGCTCGGCGACGAAGAGATCCGGGCTCGCGCCGAGCGCAGCCTCGTAGAAGTGCGCCGCTTGCTGCCACGCGCAGACCGACGACGCCTGATCCCCCGCGCGGCGCGCGTACTCGAGCAGGCGCGGTGCCTCGACCAGGTCGCCGGCTCGCACCAAGTGGTGCGCGATCTCCATCGCGTGCTCGCCGGGCGACGTCGCGTAGAGATCCTCGAAGACCGCCGCGACGTCCCGGTGGATCTCGCGGCGCAGTGAGTCGGGCGTCTGCTCGCTGATGACTTCGCGGACCAGCGGGTGGTCGAAGCGGAAGCTCCGATTCTCGCCGACCACGAGCTCCGCGCGCGCGGCTTCGAGCAGGCGCTCGCGCGTCTCGGACGCGTCCGTGTGGCAGACGGCGCCGAGCGTGAGCAGGCCGAAGCGCTCGCCCATGAACGCGGCGGCGGTCAGCGCCTCGCGCGCGCCGTGACTGAGTCGCGCGACGCGCGACGCGATCGCCGCGTGCAATCCGTCGTGCTGTGTCGCCCGCAGCGTCGCGCGGTAGCGCCCGTCGGCGTCGCCATCGCGCGCCAGCAGCCCCGCCTGCCAGACGAGCTCGCGGATGTAGAGCGGATTCCCGTCGGTGGCGTCGCGCAGCTGGCGCAGGGTCGAGTGAGTCGTGCGCTCGGCGCCCAGACCGTCGAGCAGCTGGCGGGTCGCGCCGACGCCGAGGCCGCCGATTCGAACCCGACTGCAGGAGGGCAGTGACTCGAGCCGGCGCAGGATCTCCTCGAGTCGCTCGCCGGGCAGCGGCGGGCGCGTCGTCGCCACGATCAGCAGCGGCAGCGGGCCGGCGCCGGCCGCATTCGAGCACGCGCCGACGACGTCGGCGAAGAGATCGAGCGACGCCGAGTCCGCGTCGTGCAGGTCCTCGATCGCCAGCAGCGTGGCGCGGCGCTTAGACAGGCTCGCGATCAGGTCCCAGACCGCGGCGAACAAGTCGGCGCGATCGCGCTGCGCGTTGAGCGGGCCGATCGGCTCCGCCGGTCGAGTATCTGGCGCATCGAGCTGGAGCAGCGGTCGCAAGATCGCGGCTTCGTCGCCCAGCACGAGCTCCGGGCTCTCGTCGGCGTCGATCAGACGCGCGCTGATCGCTTCCGCGAAGGGAAGATAGGGCAGTGACCCCTCCGCGTTGCAGCGGCCGAGCGCGATCGCGAGCTCTCCGCAGACGGGGTGCGCGATGAGCTCGTCGAGCAGGCGCGTCTTCCCCGCGCCGGCCTCGCCGGAAATGATCACGACGCGCGGTCGGCCGCGGACGGCCTGCGAGGCCCAGCCGATCAGTGACTTCAGCTCGCGGCCGCGCGCGACGAAGGGCGGCCGCTTCCGGCGCTCGGGGCGCGCGCCCGTCCCGCCGGCGCGGCGGTCGCTGGGCGCGTCGCCCACCTTCGCGACGAACCGGTAGCCGCGTCGGCGCAGCGTGCGAATCACTCCCTGCCGCGCGCCGTCGTCTCCCAGCGCGCGCCGCAGGTCCTTTAGTGCGCTCGCGAGCGCAGCTTCGCTGACGAAGACGTCGGGCCACACCTCGCGGCGCAGCTCCTGCTTCGGGACGGCGCGATCGCGGTGAGCCGCGAGATAACCGAGCAGCGCGAGCGGCTTCGGCGCGAGTGACACGAGCTCGCCCGCGCGCACCAGCTCACCGCGCAGCAGGTCGAGGCGGAATGGACCGAACGAAATTGCCCCGCTCGTCGCGTCCATGCTTCCGCCTCCTCCGGTACCGGAAGCTTCTCCTCCCAGATTGCGCGGCGCGGAGCGGATTCTCTCACGCCGCTGCCGGACGTGTCGATGCACGTTCGCCCTCACCCGGACGCCGAGCCCCACGAAACCCAGCATATCCGAGCCGGCCGAGAGACAACTTGTGGATAACTTGGGATTTCGCTCTCGTGTGCGCAGGCTCCTCGACTTGTGTGGCCGAGTGGGATCCGCCGGCAACTCGCCTAGCTGGACTCGCGACTCACTTCGCGGTTCTCCGGCTGCGCCGGGGCGTCGTTCGGCGGGCTCGCAAGCCCGGCACGGCGAGCTTCTCGGATGCGCTCGATCGCGACCATCAGCGACGGCTGCCGCAGCTGCGCCGAGACGTACCTCTCGACCGCAGCCGCGATGAACCGGTTCAGACTGAGGTCGAAGACCAGCGCAACGTCTACCGCATCCCTGTAGAGCGGTTCCGGCAACCGCAGGCAGTACTGCACCGAGCGTCGTTCCATGCGGGACTCCTCAAATCGGCTTGCGCCGCCTCGCGGCCTTCGCCCTTCCGCCTCTGGCTCGCCTCCGCGGCCCCCCCGCGGGCGAAGTGACTTCCCTCGCGGCGCGCATGCGGTCGACCGCGGTCGCGATCAGCAGCCGTTCGAGCTGCGAGGCGACGTATGACTCGATGCCCTCGATCAAGAGCTCGTTGAAGCTGAGACTGCGGGCGCGCGCGAGGTCGAGCGCGTCGCGGTGGAGCGGCTCGGGCAGGCGCCCCGTGAATGCGGCCCATTCGGGAACCGCGACCGGCGGACTCACGCAGTCACCCTCCGACGAGTCACATTGCAGACGGCGGCGATCGCCTCGCCTCTCGCTCCCGAGCCGCGGGTTTGGGTTCCGGGCGCCGAGTGACATAATGGCCGCGGCTCGGGCTGCCGAGGGCGGGACACGGAATTAAGTCGCGTGTTCAATATACGCAGAAGTCTGTGAGAAATCGAGCCGAGGAGCGCCGGATTCACTCTTACACGTGTTGATTTAGCAACAGACACCGCAAGAGGACTGGTCGTGCCGAAGGTCGTGGACCGCGAACGCAGGCGCGGAGACCTGGCCAGAGCAGCAGCGCGGGTGATCGCGCGAATCGGTCTGGAGGGGGTGACCGTGCAGGCGGTCGCAGTCGAGGCCGGCTGTTCCGCCGGGTCGCTCGCTCACTACTTCCGAAACAAGGACGAGCTGCTCGTGCACGCGCTCTGCGCCGTGAGCGAACCTCTGTTCCAGCCCCTGCGCGAGATCGCCGCCGCGGCGTGGGACCTCGAGTCGATGCGCGAGATCGCGCGCAGGTCACTTCCGCTCGACGCCGCGAGCGAGCGCGACTGGCGCGTGCGCCTCGCCTTCTGGACGCGCGCGTCCGGCCCGCCAGAAGAGGTCCAGCTCGCGCGCCAGCACTTGGCCGAGTGGCGCGTGCTGTGGGAAGCGGCGATCCGCGCGGCGCAGGCGCGCGGCGCGGTGGACGGCGACGTGGACGCTCGCGAGGCGAGCAGCGGCGTCGTCGCGATCATCGTCGGCGCGGCGACTCAGCTCTTGGTCCGGCCTCGGCCCGGGAGCGCCCAGCTGGCCGAGGTCGTCGAGTCGTACATCCGCTCGCTCGCGGCCCGGGCGACTCACTGATGGTTGAGCCGCTCAGCCGCGCCTGATAGGCTGCGTTTGAACGAGGTTCAAACGAGTCGTGGGCGAGCGAGAACGGCGCGGCCTCTCGTACCAAGAGCTGCTCGACGGCGACAGTCACCCGGTTCCCGCGGTGCTGCGCGAGACGGCTCGCTGCGAGCTCGGCCCGCGCGAGGTTCCCGTCGAGCGCTACCTCTCGCGCGCGTTTCACGACCTCGAGGTGGAGAGACTCTGGAAGCGCGTCTGGCAGATGGCGTGTCGCGAGGAGGACCTCCCCGCCGTCGGTGACCACGTCGTCTACGAGATCGCGAGTCTCTCGCTGCTCGTCGTGCGGACCGCGCCGGACACGATCCGCGCGTACCACAACGCGTGCCTGCACCGCGGCCGCCTGCTCAGGGATCGCGACGGGAACTGCAGCGAGATTCGCTGCCCTTTCCACGGGTTCACCTGGAGCCTCGACGGTGCCCTCGTCTCGCTGCCGTCGCCCTGGGATTTCCCGCACGTGGATCCAGAGAAGTTCGCGCTTCCCCAGGTCCGGGTCGGCACTTGGGGCGGCTTCGTGTTCGTGAACATGGACCCCGGCTGCGCGCCGCTCTCCGAGTTTCTCGCCGGGCTGACCCGCCAGTTCGAACGCTGGCCGCTCGAGCGCCGCTACAAGCAGGCGCACGTCGCGAAGCCGATGCGCGCGAACTGGAAGGTGGTGCAGGAGGCCTTCATGGAGGCGCTCCACGTGGTCGCCACTCACCCGCAGCTGCTGCCCGGGATCGGGGACACGAACTCGCAGTACGACGTCTACGAGAACTTCTCGCGCGCGATCACGCCGAACGCGACGCCTTCGCCGGAGCTCGAGCGCCGGCCAAGCGAGCAGGAGATCACCGACTCGGTGATTGGCCGCGGCGCGAGCGGGAAGCCGCTGCTCGAGATTCCCGAGGGAGATTCCGCGCGGCGGATGCTGGCGGCGGGCGCGCGCGAGATGCTGCGCCCGGTCTGCGGCTCCGACCTCGTCGACTCGCTCTGCGACGCGGAGCTCGTCGACAGCTTCTACTACACGGTGTTCCCGAACTTCCATCCGTGGGGGGCGTTCAATCGGATCGTCTACCGCTTCCGGCCGAACGGCGACGATCCCGACAGCTCGATCATGGAGGTCATGTTTCTCGCGCCGTATCGCGAAGGCGAGAAGCCGCCGCCCGCGGCGGTGCACTGGCTCGGGGCGGACGACGACTGGACCAGCGCGCCCGAGCTCGGCGCGCTGGCGCGCATCTTCAACCAGGACAGCTTCAATCTGCCGAAGGTGCAGCGCGGTCTGCACGCTCTCCAGAAGCCCAGCGTGACGCTCGCGGACTACCAGGAGGCGAAGATCCGCCACTTCCACCTGCTGCTCGAGAAGTGGCTGTGCGCCTGAACGCGTAGCCGGCCGCTAGGCGCGGCACTTGGCGATCACGCCGTCCGCGTACGCGCGCAGCGCGTCGAGCTTCTGCTGCAGGGTCTGCTCGTCTGTCTGGTACGAGTTGCGGAAGCCGACGATCACGTCGGTCACGCCCAGATCTGCGAGCCGGCGCACGCCGTCGGCACTGTAGGCGTCGAGCGCAATCACGTGGATCTCGAACGGCTCGCGCTCGCGGCCGAACTCGCGGCGCAGATCGCGCAGGCGCGCGAGCGCGCGGACGAGTGACTCGCGATCGCCCCCGGCGTGCATCCAGCCGTCGCCGAGGCGTGCGGCGCGGCGCAGCGCCGGCTCGGCGTGTCCGCCGATCAGGATCGGGAGCGGGCGGGTCGGCACCGGATTGATGCGTATGCTCGGGATCGAGTAGTGGGTCCCCGCGAACGCGAAGAACCCCCCGCTCGAGAGTCCGCGGATGATCTCGATCATCTCGTCGCAGCGCGCGCCGCGGGTGGCCCAGTCGGTGCCGGTGACCTCGAAGTCCTCGGGCCAGGGACTCAGTCCCACGCCCAAGCCCAGGCGATTCTCGGTCAGCACGGCCACGGAGCAGGCTGCCTTCGCGACCAGCACGGGGTCGCGAATCGGCAGCTTCACGACGAACGTCGAGAAGCGCAGCCGCTCGGTGACCGCGCCCAGCGCGGCGATCAGCGCGAACGGGTCGAGGAACGGCTTGTCCGCCAGGAACTCGCGGTTTCCGTCCGCGGTGTAGGGGTAGCGGCTGTCGGATACCTCCGGGTAGCAGACGCTATCGGGAACGACGTACGAGTCCCAGCCCGCGGCCTCCGCGGCGCGCGCGAGCACGGGATACTGACTCGGGTCGCACATCGCCTCCGCGTACGAGAAGCGCACGGAGTCAGCCGAGCTCGGCCAGCAGCGTCGCCAGGTCCTCCGCGTGCTCTTCTTCCATGGCGAGAATGGCCTCGAGCATGCGCCGCGTGGTGGGATCGTTCGTGCCGACGTACGCGATCATCTCGCGGTAGCTATCGATCGCGACGCGTTCCGCCACGAGATCTTCGCGGATCATCTCGACCAGATTCTCGCCCTCGACATACTCCGAGTGCGAGCGCGAGAGCATGCCTTCGGGTGACAGGTTCGGCGCTCCGCCGAGCTGCACGATGCGCTGTGAGATCTGATCCGCGTGGGTCTGCTCTTCGTTCGCGTGCTGGAGAAACTCCTGCGCCACGCTCTGCGCATGGATCCCCGAGGCCATGAAGAAGTGCCGCTTGTAGCGCAGCACGCAGACGATCTCCGTCGCGAGCGCGTCGTTCAGGAGCTCGAGCACCTTCTCGCGCTTGCCGCGATAGCCCTTGGTGACTGCGCCCTGCTCGATGTGCTCGCGCGCGCGCTTGCGCAGGGTGCGGACGTCGGTGAGGAAGGGCTTTTTCGCCATGGGTCCTCCAGCTCGGAATCTGCCGCAGTCTAGCTCGTGCCACCCGGCTTAAAGCGCTGGCCCCCCGGATCTTCCGATCCGGGGGGCGCTCGTGTCGGGAAGACTCTGACCGGTCTTTGCCGCTGTACGGGAGGGAGTCCGGCAGAGCGGCCCCGGACCGGTCATTTGCTGCTGCCGCTCTTTGTGACTGCAGGGTCCGTGCCAGCGCTCGGACGCGCGCCTGACGCGCCGCGTCGCGGATTCACACTCACCGCTGCTGCAGACCGCAGCAATGCCTGCACGCTGGCTCGTCAGTCGCCGGTCGGAGCCGCGCGTGCCCGAGCGAGATGCGTGCGAATCGCCTCGAACCACTCCGCGGAGTTCTCGAGCTGGGGGCTGTGGGCGGCGTCGGGGATTGTGACTCGTCGCACCCCCGCGATGCGCCGCTCCATCTCGTCCGCGGGCTCTAGAAACGCTGCGTCCTCGGCGCCGACGACGACCGTGGTCGGACAGCGGATCTCGCCGAGCCGGTCGACGACCGATGCGAGCCGGCCAAGCTCCGAGCTGAGCGCGTCCCACGCGACCGGGTCCATCGCCTCGTGCTTGCGCTGGATCCGCTCCCAGAAAGCGTCGGAGCCCATGCGCTCCTCGCTGCGCTTGGCCGCCGGCGGAACCGCCGGATTCGCTGCGGCCATCTCGCGCATGCGCTTCGCGAGCGCGCCCATGCCTCGCTCGCGCGCGAACGCCGCGATCCCCGCGCGCACGCTCTCCGACGAGCGGAACTTGAGCGGCATCGGCGAGGTGTCCATCAACACCAGCGACGCGACCCGCTCCGGATGCGCCAGCGCGAAGTGCAGCGCGACCACGCCGCCCAGCGAGTGACCGAGCAGGTCTGCACGCGCGAGCCCGAGCGCGTCGAAGGCCGCGCGCAGGTCCTCGACCAGGTTCGGGACGCTGTAGACCTCGGACACCCCGGAGTTCGTGCTGCCGCCGTGGCCGCGCTGGTCCAGGGCGATCGTGCGACCGAGCGCCGCGAGCGGGGCCATCTGCTCGCGGAAGTCATCCCGGGAGCCCGTGAAGCCGTGCACGAGGACGAGGGCGCGCGGACCAGCCCCCGCCTCTTCGACCTCCATCTCGATGTCCCGAATCGCGAGCTTCCGAACTCGACTCATTCGTGCACTATACCGGCTCGAGCGGTCAGGAGGCGCGCGTGAGCGAGCCGTGCAAGCACCCGGCGGGGGTCGTGGCGCCCGTCATCGATCGGAATCGCTGCGAGGCGAAGGCGGACTGCGTGAGCGTCTGCCCCTATTCGGTCTTCGCCGTTCGCGCGCTCGCGCCCGAGGACCGGCGCGGACTCTCGTTCGTCGGGCGGCTGAAGGCATGGGCACACCGAAACCGACAGGCATTCGCCGTGAATGCCGCGGACTGTCACGGCTGCGGCCTGTGCGTGGCCGCCTGCCCCGAGGACGCGATCCGGCTCGAACGCGTCTAGCGAATCAGGAACCCGAATTTCCGCGAGGTGACGCGGATCACGGGTGACTCGCGCGAGTCACTCTGCGCGGACCTCGCGGAGAGCTAGCGCGGGAGCGATCCGCCCGCGATCCAGGCGCGCTCGGCCAAGGTGCCCAGCGCGAAGTCGCGGTAGCCGCCGTCGAAGAAGTCGCGGCAGCGGGTCGAGTGCGCGAGCGCGCGCAGGCTCGACGTGCGCCGGGCCTCCTGGCGGAACGTGCCGTCGTCGTAGAGCTCGTAGGTCGCGAAGCCTCCCGGGTAGTCCTTCACGCAGTGCACTTCGACGAACGGGATGGCGCCGGATGCCGCGTAGCGGCGCACGCGGTTGCGGTGCGTGTGACCGATCAACACGCCCTGCACCTGCGGGTTCTTGCCGAGCAGGTCGAAGATGCGGGTGGAATGCTCGGGCACGATCCCGATCGAGTTCGGGTAGCTGTGCCGGTGCTCGGGCGGGACCGGCTGGTGGTGCGTGAGCAAGAGCGTCGGCTGCGCGCGCTCGCGCGTCTCGGCGAGCTGCTCGGCGAGCCAGTCGAGGCGCGCGTCGGGAAACACGCCGTGGTGCTCGCCCGGCTCGACGGTGTCGAGCAGCAGCAGCCGCCAGCCGCCCAGCTCGAGCGCGCGCGGCGCGGGCGGCTGACGCAGAATTGCGTAACCGTCGACCTCCTCGCCGACGAGCCGAGCGTAGTGATCGTGATTCCCGAGGAAGGCGTGCCACGGCATTTCGAAGCGGGCGAACGTGCGCGCTGCGAACTCGAACTGATCGCGCCGGCCGCGGTCCGCGATGTCGCCCTTGATGAAGGCGGCGTCGACGCCGAGTGAGTTGATGTCGGCGACCGCATCCTCGTTCATGACCTGCCAGTAGGGTGCGTCGCCGTCCGTCTCGCGCGCGATCGGGAATCCCGGCTTCGGCTCGCCGTACTCGCCGTCGGCCTGCAGAGCGCCGCCGAAGCGCTCCTCGCCGAAGTGCAGGTCGTTCAGCGTCGCGAAGCGCGCGACCCGCTTACCGCGCGGCGCAGGCAGCGTTCGCGCGCGCCCGGGGAAATACTTGCTCGGCGCCGCCGGAGCCGCGCCGGCCGCCTCGATCTCGATGCGGTGCTCGCTGTCGGGAGTGAGTCCCTCGATCCTCGCGATCCGCGTCGCGGCCGGTCCTTCCGAGACCGCGCGCAGCTCGCCGTCGATCCGCACGCACGCCGGCGCGGCGACGGGCCCCGATCCGTCGGCCACGCAGAACGACAGAGTCAGTGAGTCGGCCGTGACCGCGAACAGCTCGGCGTCTCGGATCTCGAGCGACATGGATCGCCTCCTTCGGCGATTCTACCAGAGGCCCGGGCGGATCCCCTCAGCCGCGGCTCTTTCCGAAGCGAGTGAGGTCGCGAAGCAGGCCGAGCACGCGCGAATGATCCGCGGCGAGCGCCTCGTCCGGCTCCGAGAGCGCCGCGTCGTCGCGCGTCGTGACCCGGCGCTTGTTCGCGAGATCGAAGCGCCCGAGCGGCAGCACGATCTTGTGATCCGCATCGATGTAGGCGAGGTCGTCCCAGCCGCTCACGACCGTCGAGCTGCGCGCCGGCCCGTGCAGCAGATCGTTCCCGAGCGAGTAGTCCGACGGCGGGTTCACGACGCCCAACAGGCCGAGCAGCGTGGCCGGCAGATCGAGGTGACTCGTCATGCGATCGATCTCCGCGGGCGGCTGGCCGGGCACGTGGAGCAGCAGCGGCACGCGCGTCTGCTCCTCGGTGAACGCCGAGGCGTGGCCCCAGCGGCCCTTCTCCATGAACTCCTCGCCGTGATCTCCGGTCAGGACCACGACCGTCGAGTCGAGCAGCTGGTGCTGCTCCAGATACTCGAAGATGCGCGCCAGCTGCTGGTCGAGGTGGTGACACGAATTCAGGTAGCGGTTCTTGATCAGGCCGATGTCGCGCGCCAGGTCCATGGTGGCGTAGTTCAGCGACTCGAGGTACGGCGTGCGGATCACGGACTCGGGCGGGAACTCGTAGCGCGCGTGCGGTGACTCGAAGAACATGAACGCGAAGAACGGCCGCGCCGGATCGCGGTGGTCCAGGAAGTCGAGCATCTGGGCGACGTTCTCGCGGTCGAGCTGCCAGCCCGGGCGCCCACCGCCCTCGTGCAGCTGTGCGCGCGGCACGCGCGCGAAGATCGTCTCGTCGAACTCCGGATACGTGAAGCGCGCGCTCGTGCGCAGGTCGAGCTGGTAGCCGTCGTCGATCAGCGTGTCGACCAGCACCGGCCCCCGCTCCTGCTCCTGGAACGCGAACCAGTACGCGCCGTAGAGCCCGTAGAACATCGAGAACATGCCCATGCGCGTGTTGTTGCCGCCGCTGTAGTGCTGGCGGAAGCGGATCGTGCGCTTCGCGAACTCGGTCGTTGCCGGCATGATCTCGGGATCGAGCGCGTCCGCGCGCAGAGACTCGGAGACGAGCCACAGCACGTTGTAGTGCGGGTGCTCGCGGCGCTCGATCGGGTGCAGCGGATAGGCGATCACACGCGAGGCGTCGAGTGAGACCGCGTCGCTGGGCGAGCGCAGGCCGAGCGCGCTCGTCAGGTTGCGCGCGCGCGTGGGGAGATACAGCGGGAACGCCTCCGCGGTGCCCAGCACCGAGTTCCGGCGCACGGCGTAGGCAAACGCGTAGGTCGCGCGCTCCCCGATCGAGAGCACCAGGAAGATCGCGAGCACGACGAGCGCGCTGCGCAGCCGCCGCAACGGCGCGAGCCGCTCGCCGACCCGCACGCGGCCGGCGGCCCACCACAAGAAGGTCTGCAGCGCGACGAACGCCGCGGCGATGCCGGCGAACGCGAGCATCGTGTCGGTGCCGCTGTCGAGTGACTCGATCCCGCCGCGCGTGGTCACCAGGTTCCAGACGAAGCCGTTCAGATGGAAGCCGTAGATCTGGAACAGGAAGCGGTCGCCGAAGGCGAAGATCTGGACCAGTCCACCGGCGAGCACGGCCAGCGCCGCGAGGCTCGCCCGCCCCGGCCGCCCGAAGCGGGGCAGCCCGAAGCCGAGCAGCGCGATCAGCAGCGCCGCCGGCGCCAGGTAGAACGCGGTGTAGGTCAGCACGACGCAGAGCGCGAACACGGCGCCGAGGGCATCGCTCGGCGGCGAGAGGCGCGCGAACCCTGCGACGTTCACGGCGAGCGCGCCGTACGTCAGCCACAGGTAGTTGGCGAGCCTCCCCTCGGCTCGGGTCTCAGGCGATCGCACGGCCGGACGATCGGCAAGTCGCCGGGCGAGCGCCAACCGGGCGCAGCTCCGATGAGGCCGGTTTCATGACCGGCCGGCAAATCACTCCGGCGCCGGCCCCGGGAACTGCTCGCGCAGCAGGCGCTTCAGCACCTTTCCGGACGGGTTGCGCGGGATTTCATCGATGAATCCCACGGCCCTGGGTTGCTTGAAGCGCGCGAGCTTGCCGTTGCACCACTCGAGCACTTCGCGCTCGCTGAGCGAGGCGTCCTTCCGCACGACGATCGCGAAGGCCGACTCGCCCCACTTCGCGCTCGGCTGGCCGATCACCGCGACCTCGCGGACCTTCGGGTTTCCCAGGATCACGTTCTCGATCTCGGCCGGGTACACGTTCTCGCCGCCCGAGATCACCATGTCCTTGATCCGGTCCTGGATGTAGACGAAGCCCTCCTTGTCGACCGTGGCCACGTCGCCGGAGTGGAGCCACCCGTCGCGGATCGTCTCGGCCGTGGCCTCGGGCCGGTTCCAGTACTCCTTCATCACGTGCGCGCCCCGGATGATCACCTCGCCCTGCTGGCCGGGCCCGATGTCCTGCAGGTGCTCGTCGACGACGCGGACGTCAGTGTGGAAGAACGCCTTGCCGGTGGAGCCCGCCTTCGCGATCGCCTCGTCGGGTCCGATCAGGCACGCCGGCCCGCAGCTCTCGGTGAGTCCGTAGACCTGGTGGATCTCGATGCCGAGCTTCGCGTACGCCTCGATCAGAGTGACTGGCACCGGCGCGGCGCCGCTCATGATCCAGCGCAGGCTGGAGAGGTCGTACTTCGCCGCGTCGTAGGTCTGCAGCATGAAGTTCAGCATCGCGGGCACCTTGAGCGCCACGCTGATTCGCTCGGACTGAATCAGCTCCCAGACCTTGGTCGGATCGAACGCGCGCATGACGACGCTGGTCACGCCCCTGTAGACGTTCAGCGTGATCGGGGTCAGTGCGCCGACGTGGAAGAACGGCAGTGAGACCAGATAGCGGTCCTTGAAGCGCATCTCGGCGGTCGCGCCGATCGTCAGCACGCCCCACATGGCGGTCTCGTGCGTGTGCACGGCCCCCTTGGGGAGGCCCGTCGTTCCGGACGTGTACATGATGTAGAGCAGGTCGTCGTCGCAGGCGGTGACCACCGGCTCGAGCGGCGATGCGGCGCTCTGCAGCGCGTCGTAGGACTGTGCGAACGTCGGGCGACCCGCCTCGCTTCCGACGTAGACCCAGTGGTGGACTTCGGTCGCAGCGCGTTTGTGCAGCTCGCCGACGGTCTGCGCGAACTCGCCTCCGTAGATCAGGGAGGATGCGCCGGCGTCCTTGAGGATGAACTGAAGCTCGTCCGGGACCAGCCGCCAGTTGAGCGGGACACAGATCGCGCCGAGCTTTGCGATCGCGAAGAAGCTCTCGAGGAACTCCGGGCCGTTCATCAGGAGGAGCGCGACCCGGTCACCCTTCTTCACCCCGAGCTCACGTGCAAGGAAGCTTGCGGTGCGGTTCGCCCGGGCGTTCAGATCGGCGAAGGTCAGGCGCCGGCCCGAGTGCGTGTCGATGAACGCCTCTAGCCCGGGGTTCAGGAAGGCCCGCTTGGCCAGGAACAGGCCGATGTTGTTCTTCATCTCCTCAAGCCTCCGACGTTTCCATTCTGGCACATGGGATTCTGCAACTGCTGCACCGCTCGCGACGTATCATCGCGTATCGGGAAGGGCCTTCCGGAGGGAGCGATTGGGTCGCCAGTTCGTGGTCGCATTCTTGGCTTTGCTGTGCTCGACGTTCGCGTCGGCGCAGGGGAGCTATACGCTCTTCGAGAGCGGACCGGTGAGACCGCTCGCGCTGTCTCCGGACGGGACCACCCTGTTCGTGTGCAACATCCCGGACGCGAGGCTCGAGATCTTCGCCGTCGACGCGAGCGGGCTCACGCAGATCGGGTCGGTTCCCGTCGGTCTCGAACCCGTCGCGGTCGCCGCGCGCTCGAACGGCGAGGTCTGGGTCGTCAACCACCTGTCCGACAGCGTGTCGATCGTCGACGTGGCTTCGCGCCGCGTGACTCGCACCCTGCTGGTCGGCGACGAGCCGCGCGACATCGTGTTTGCCGGGACCGCGCACGACCGCGCCTTCATCACGGCCGCCCACCGCGGGCAGAACCGGCCGGGTGACCCGCAGCTCCTGTCGGGCGGAGTCGCGCGGAGCGACGTCTGGGTCTTCGACGCGAACAACCTCGGCGCCGCGCTCGGCGGCCAGCCGCTCGTGCTGCTGAGTCTGTTCGGGGACACACCGCGCGCGCTGGCCGCGACCGCGGACGGCGCGACCGTCTACGCCGCGGTCTTCCACTCGGGCGATCAGACGACGGCGCTGCCGGTCGGCGACGTCCCGCAGACCGAGCCCAACGTGCCGCTGCCCATCCCCTCGCCCCTGCC
>JBIOJK010000072.1:0-17971 GCA_044450765.1 Myxococcota bacterium
CGCGCGCGTCGCCGTCGGCGACCCGGTCACGCTGCTCGACTGACTATCGCCGCCGCTTCGGTGCGGCCTTCTTCTTCCCCGCCGAGCGCCGCGTCGCCGCGCGCTTCCCGAGACCGAGCGGGCGCAGCACTTCGGCCCACTCCTCGAGCGCGCCCTCGTGTTTCTCGACGAGCTGCACGGTGAACTGCGAGTAGCCCGCGTCGCGCAGCTCGGCGACGCGATCGCGCAGCACCGGCGCGGCCGCCGTGAACGTGAACGCCTCGACGATCTCCTTGGTGAAGAGCTTCCGCTCGTCCGGCCGCAGGAACATCAAGTGACCGCGGTGCAGGGTCAGGTAGCGGGCGTCGGCCGGCTCGTAGTTCTCGTACAGCTTGCGGTAGCCCTCGATCGCGCTCGCGACGAACGGCGGCAGAGTGCCCATCACTTCGCCGAGCTGGCCGCGCTCGACCAGGTCGTGGAAGAAGGCGGCGGCGAGCGGCGCGGCTTGCGCCAGCGCCCGCGCGCCGTTCGCGCGCTCGCCCTTGCGCAGCACGCAGCCCAGCGTGAAGAGCGTGCTGTAGAGCGAGTCACTTCGCTTCGCCGCGCGCCAGCTCTCCTGCATCCCGCGCAGCGCGGCGATCGCCGGGCCCGCGCCGCCCGAGAACATCAGCCAGCCCGCGCCCAGCTTCGCCGTGAGCGCGCGCGCCTTCGGGCCGAACGCCGAGACGTGCAGCGGGATCGGATCGCCGATGTTGATCAGATTCGAGTCCGGGTTCAGGAAGCGCACCTTGTGCGGGCCGTCGTCGAGGCGACACTCCACGGTGTCACCCCTCAGCATCGCCTGCACGACCTGGATGTAGCGCTCCATCTCCGCCAGCGGCACGGCGCCCTGCCCCATCGTGCGGCGCGCGGTGAAGCCGGTGCCGACGCCGAAGTCGATCCGTCCCGGTGCCAGCTTGGCGAGCGTCGCTAGACCGTTCGCCGCGACGGGCGCGATCCGGTTCGACGGAATCAGCACCCCCGTGCCGAGCCGGATCCGCTTCGTCTCGCGCGCGGCGAGCGCCATGCCGACGAAGACGTCCGGGTTCAGGAGCTGCGTGTCGTAGAACCAGGCGTGCGTGAAGCCGAGCGCTTCGGCGCGCTTCACCGCGCGCCAGCTGCCGGTCGTGGTGGCCAGGGCGATTCCGAAGTCCATCGATCCTCCTCTCCGCGACTCAGTCGGGCGCGGCGATCTGGGCGATTTGTTCGAGACTCTCTCGCTCGCCGATCACGACGAGCAGGTCACCCGCGAGCAGCGGCAGATCCTCGTCGGGCACCAGCTGCATGCGCGCGTCTCCGCGCTTCAGGCCCACGACGCGGAGCCGCGGCGCGCTCCGCTCTAGTGCGCGCACGCTGAGACCGACCGAGCGACTGCCCTCCGCGATGCGCAGCTCCTCGAGATCGACCTGCTCGCCGACGCGCGGGTGCGTGATCTCGACGAACTCGACCACGGACGGCCGCAGGAGTCCGCTCGCGAGCCGGATCCCGCCGAGCTGGTGCGCCGAAACGGCGCGCGTGGCGCCGGCCTGGATCAGCCGCCGCAGCGCGGCGTCCGACTCACCGCGCGCGTGGATCTCGAGCGAGGGCGACAGCTCGCGCGCGGTCAGCGTGATGTACACGTTGTCGGCGTCCGAGCCCGTCGCCACGACGATCGCGCGAGCGCGACAGACGCCGGCGTGCAGGAGCACCTCGTCGAGCGCGGCGGAGCCGATCAGGAATGGATGCCCCGAGCGCAGGAGATCCGGCTCCTTCGCAGAGTCACTTTCCACGATCACCAGCGGCGCGTTCGCGCGCGTGAGCTCGTCGACGACGATGCGGCCGAGCCGGCCGTAGCCGCAGACGATCACGTGACCCGAGAGCGCTTCGATCTTCCGTTCCATGGCTCTCCTCTGCAACACCGCGCGCAGGCTCGTCTCGACCAGCGCCTGCGCGAGCTGTCCGAGCAAGTACAAGGTCACGCCCGCGGAGCCGAGAATCAGCACCATCGTGAAGATCCGGCCCGCGGGACTCAAGGGGCGGATCTCTCCGTAGCCCACGGTCGCGATCGTGGTGACGGTCATGTAGAGCGCGTCGAGCGGCGGGTAGTCGGCGATCACGACGTAGCCCGCGGTGCCGAACGCGACGATCCCGGCCAGGCCGAGCAGCGCGCGCGCGATGCGCTGGGCGTGGCTCCGCACACCTAGCGCGGCGCCGGAGCCGCCAGCGCGCGGAGTCGATCGAGGTCCTGCGCGATGTCGTCGGGGAGCTGGGTGCCCGCCGAGCCGCTCCACTCCAGGACCGTCATGTCCTCGTAGGCGTCGAACGCGCGAGCCGCCGTCTGCGAGTGGGGAGCCGTGCGAATCGCGGTCGCGAGATACCACGCTGCGTCGGAGAGCCACGGTGATGAGCGCACCGCGGCGTCGGTGAGCCCGAGAAGATAGTATGCCTCGGCGCGGTCGGCCGGCGCGAGCTTCGGGTCCTCCACCAATCGGTGTAGCATGCTCGAGGCGAGCAAGTCGTCGATCAGGCCCGCCCTCGAGTAGGTGTACGCGCGCTCGCGCTTGCCCGACTCGACCAGCGCGCGGGCGCGCGCGAGCGACGGCGGCTCGCTCACGGACTTGCCCTTTGCGCGCAGGTCCGCCAGCCACGGTCCGATCTCGCGCCGCAGGTCGGGCGGGGTCTCCGCGCGCTTCTGGAGCTTCTCGAGCAGCGCCGCGGCGCGCGCCGGGTCGCGCTTCACGCGCACGGCGACGATCAGATACTCGACCAGATCCGGCGTGCGCACGACTTCGCCCGCGCGGGGCGGCGGACTCGTGAGCACGCTCTCGTATGCGTCGAGCGCCTTGTCGAACTGCCGCGTCGCGACCGCCAGGCGCGCGCGCTCGACCGGCGAGAGCTCGCCGAGCTTCGCGTCGTCGATCAGCTTCGAGGCGAACGGCGCGTCCTTGTCCGAGGGCAAGCGCGAGTGACAGCCGACGCAGGACTCCGTCAGCTGCAGAGCGACGAAGCGGGCGTCGACGAAGCGACCCGACGCGAAGCGCGCCTCCGCGCGCCGCGCCTCGTCGGCCAGGACCTGGCCGCGCGACGCGAAGTCGGCGTTGCCCGCGTCCGTGTGCTGCGCAAGCACATTGGCGCGCGAGGCGATCACCGCGAGCTGCGCCTGCACGACCTCGCGCTCGCCGGGCGCCGCGAAGCGCTCACTCGACAGACAGCGCGGGAGGATCTCGGAGAGCGCGCCGAAGATGTCGCGCATCGCGGCTTTGGTCTCGGGATCCGGTGCCGGCTCCGCCGCCTGGCCGCGGGGCGCCAGCGCGAGGAGCAGTCCGGCGATCCAGGCAAACGGCAGCAGACTGCGCATGCGACCCCTCTCGGCGAAGAGACGCATAGCACGCGCCGCGCGGCCGGCCTACGGCGCGAAGAAAGAGAGGCGGAATGCCTCGCCTCCCGAGGGCCCGGCGACGCCGCGAAGGACGCTGACACTCCCGCCACTCACTGCGCGCAGACGGCGTCCCCGAAGTCGCGCGCCCCCGGCGCGCTCGCCGTCGCAGCGACTACTTGAACAGCGGGCCGCTCCCTCGTCCTTCGCAGGCGTCGCGCAGGCGATACATCAGCTCGCCCCAGGTCGTGTTGCACAGCCGGTAGCTGCCGTCGAGCGAGCGCCAGTCGCGGTGCGAGAAGCGCACGCGCGTGCGCGAGTCACTCTCCGCGATCAGCTGCACGTCGATCGTCGTCCCGATCCACTCGTCGGGCATGCCGGGCCCGCTGATCCCGGTCCACAGCACGCGATCGGGCGCGCACTGCTCGTCGATGTGGAAGTGGAACAGCACCGAGCGACCGCTGAAGCCGAAGACGTTGACCTCGCCCTGCTTGTCCGAGAGCCGACAATCCGCGGTCCACCAGGAGGCGATTCCGCGCGCCGTGCTCCAGGCGGCGAAGACCGTCTCGATCGGCGCCTGGATCGTGATTTCGTGCAGGCAGTCCGCCACGATTCCTCAGCTAGCCGCGGTCAGCTGTGCCAGCAGGTGGTAGAGACTCACTTCCGACCAAACCTCGGCGATCTGCCCATCCGCGAGCCGGTAGATGTGATTTCCGGTCCAGGACACGTTCCGTCCGGTCGCGGCGATGCCCATGAACTCACCGGTGTGCACACCCGTGGCGCGGTGCCGCTCGACGACGCGGTCGCCCTCGACGATCTGGTCCTCGACCTCGACGCGCACGTCAGAGAAGGCGTCGAGGACTAGGCGCCCGACCGTCTTCTGGGGCGCGCGGGCGGGCGCGAGCTCGAGACCGCAGAGGTGCAGCATCGAGTCCTCGGCCCAGTACTCCTCGACGGCGTCGAGATTCGCCCGGTTGAACTCGAGCAGGCAGCGGCGCGGCGGGCGCAGCTTGGCGTCTCGCAGATACTCGGCGATCGGAACCCAGTAGTAGTCGCGCCAGCCGTTCGCGGTCTGACTCGCTTTGGACGCCGGCACGCCGGCCAGCACCAGGTGCACGTGCGTGCCGCGGCCCTCGTTCAGCGGAAAGAACTGGAGCTTGAGCTGCGCGACGTGATCCTCGGGCCAGTCGGAGTCGCGCCAGCTCTGCACGATGCGGCGATCGGGGACGATCTCGCGGAACAGCGCGGTGACCGCGCCCTCGAACGCCCAGACACGGCCGCCGACGCGCGCGTCGATCTCGGCGCGCTCACCGCCCGCCATCGTGGTGTGAGCCCGCGCATCGCTGAACACCTCGAACACTTCGTGTGGAGGCACGGCGAAGAACGCGTCTTGAGTGATTGTGGAGACGTCCACCAAGAACTCCCCCGAAGTGTTGTGCGCTTCGGGAGAGCGCGCCGCCAGCACGCACCGTTCACATCTCTATGCCGAGCGTTCAGCCTGCTTCTTCTCACCGCGATGCGGCCGCAGCTTCGTCGGCGCGACGCCCATCTCGCGCAGAAACGCGCGGCTGAAGGCCGCCTCGGAGCCGTAGCCGACCTCCGCGGCGACGCGCGAGAGCTTCGGCCGCTTCGGATCCTCGAGCAGCGCGGCCGCAGTGATCATGCGCAGGCGTGCGATGTACGCGTGCACCGAGGTGCCCACGAGCGTGCGAAAGCGGGTCGCGAGCGACGTGCGAGACATCGACGCCAGACTCGCGAGCGCCGCCAGCGTCCAGCGGCGCGCGGGCGCTTCGTGAATCGCGCGCAGCGCGTTGGCGATCTGCGGGTCGTGCAGCGCGCCGAGCCAGCCGCCCTCGCCCGGCACGAGCGTCTTCGCGTAGGCGCGCACGCTCTCGACCATCAGAATCTCCGCGAGCCGCGCGAGCACGCCGTCGGTCGCGTTCCCCGACGAGCGCATCGCGCTCTCGGCGAGCGCGAGAATCGGCTCGAGCAGCGCGGTGTCCGCGGCGCGCAGGTGGATGACTCGCGGCAGGAACGAGAGCAGCGGATCGGCCGACTCGGCCGCGCAGGCGAAGCCCGCGCAGACCAGCTCCGAGCGCGCGCCATTCTTGCCGAAACCGAGAATCCAGGGGCTGGTGTGCTGGCTCGCGGCGAGCAGCTCCTGAACGGGCGCGGCCGGAGTGTCTCGCGCGTCGGTCACTTCGTGCGCGTCTCCGTGCGGCAGCACGACGAAGTCACCCGCTTCGAGCGCGACCGGCTCCTCGCCGCGCACGCGAATCCACGCGCGGCCGGAGCGCACCGCGTGGAACTGCACGCTGCACGACTGCGCCAGCGCAACACCCCACGGCGCATGGTTCGTGCAATGCGCGCAGTAGAGCGTCTTCGAGAAATGAAACTTGGCTAGAGCGGTCCCTAGGACGTCCATCCGTTGCCTTCACCTCGGGCGCGCCAAAGCGGAGAGCCGCCCGGCGCAAGGGGGATGAGAGTGGATCGAGCGGGCGGGACAATGCCAAATCCACAGAGATTCGCGAGAGCGGGCCGAACGCCGCGTATAATCCGCGAACTTGGAGGGATGCCGTGCTCTCGAAATTCGACGACTACCCGATTCACCAGACCCCGGAACCGATTGCAGTTTCCGCAACGACCGATCGGAACGCCTATGACCGCTTCTGGTTCAACGGCTATGCCGGCGACGGGGAGTTCTATTTCGGTGTAGGGGCGGCGCTCTACCCCAACCTGGGGATCATGGACTGCGGCTTCTCGCTGGTCCGCGACGGCGAGCAGCATGCGTTCCACGCGTCGCGGCGCGCGCCGCGCGAGCCGAGTCAGATCGAGGTCGGCCCGTTCCGCATCGAGATTCTCGAGGCGCTGAAGTCACTGCGCGTGGTGCTCGATCCGAACGAGACCGGCATCTCGGGTGAGCTGCTCTGGATCCCGCGCACCTCGAGCTTCCTCGAGGGCTACCAGCGCATGCGCCGGCGCCGCGGAACCATGGAGGCGACGCGCTTCAATCAGTTCGGTCACTGGCAGGGCGAGATCCGCTACGCCGGCCGCACGCTGCGCATCGACCCGGCGCGCGTGTACGGCACCAAGGACCGCTCGTGGGGCGTGCGCCCGGTCGGCGACCCCGACCCGGGCGGCGCGCCGCCCGGTCCGCGCGAGATGGGCGGTATCTTCTTCCTGTGGGCGCCGCTGCACTGGAAGCACCGCTGCACGCACGCGGGCATCTTCGAGAGCAACGACGGCGTACGCTGGCACTGGGACGGCATGATCGTCCCGACTTACAGCGATCCCGACAAGATCCCCTTGCTCGACGACCCGGGAGTCACGCCGCTCCTGTACGTCGACCACCAGATCGAGTACGTCCCCGGCACCCGCCGCGCCCGCCGCGCGGTGATCACCAAGGTCGAGCTGGACGGGAAGAAGAACGAGATCGAGCTCGAGCCGATCCAGTGCTTCCGCATGAAGGGCATCGGCTACCAGCACCCCGTCTGGGGTCATGGAAAATGGAAGGGCGAGCTCGCGATCGCCGGTGAGTCGTGGAAGACCGCCGACCTGGACGAGAACGCGCTGGAGAACCAGCACATCCAGCAAGTCGTGCGCGCGCGCTGCGGGAAGGAGGAAGGCGTCGGCGTGCTCGAGCAGATCGCGATCGGCCCGCATCCGAAATACGGGTTCAAGAGCTTCCTCGACCCGGCGTGAGTCGCGCTCGCATCGCCGAGCGAGCCGGCACTCAGTGCCCGGCAGTCACCACGGGTCGTAGCCCTTGAAGGCGTCGGCGCTCGTGACCGAGCCGACCGTCTCGAATCTCGTCGCCTTCGTGCTCGCGGCGAGCCGCTCGTAGCGGACGTACTGCTCCTCGCGGCCGACGCGCAGGCAGCGACACCCTTTAGCGTCGGGGAAGACGTAGAAGATCGTCCCGTTGCGGTCCACGCGCGAGATCTTCCCCGCGGGCAGCGAGTTGAGCGCCTGGATCTTCTCGGACGTGTTCGCCGCGACCACCCGGAAGCCCGCCGTCTGCAGCAGGTTCTCCTCCTTGCGCGCCTCGAACATCGCGCAGCCCAGCGCCACGCTGAGCGCAAGCGCCAGGCCGGTTCGGGATTTCTGCAGCAAGGATCCTCCTCAGCGGTAAGCCGCGGCCTGAATGCCGTAGAGCTCCGCGTATTGACCGCGCTTGGCCATGAGCGAGTCGTGCGAGCCGATCTCGACGACGCGCGCGCCGTTCATCACGACGATCTGATCGGCCATGCGCACGGTGCTGAAGCGGTGAGACACCAGGAGCGTGATGCGCCCGTCCGCCGTGCGCTCGCGCGATGCGGCGGCGTAGCGCTCGAAGAGCGCGTGCTCGGTCTCGGCGTCGAGCGCAGCCGTCGGCTCGTCCAGGACGAGCAGCAGCGGATGCTCGCGCATGAAGCCGCGCGCGAGCGCGAGCTTCTGCCACTGGCCGAAGCTGATCTCCGCGCCCTCGGGCCAGGTCGGGCCGAGCTGCGTCTCGAGCCCCGACGCGAGCTGCTCGACGACGTCGCCCGCGCCGGCGCGCGCGACCGCCGCCCCGACCGCCGGCAGATCGTCGACCCTCGGCACGTCGCCGACGCCGACCGTGTGTCTCGCGCGGAGCTCGAAGCGGAAGAAGTCCTGAAACGCGCCCGCGAGTCTCTCGCGCCAGCCGTCGGGCGGCATCCGCCCGAGGTCGACGCCGTCGACGAGGATCCGGCCCTTGGTCGGCTGATACAGCCGGCACAACAACTTCACGAGCGTCGTCTTGCCGGCGCCGTTCTCGCCGACGATCGCGACGACCGAGCCCGGCGCGAGCGCGAGGTCGACGTCTTCCAGAACGAGTCTCTCGGTTCCCGGATACGAGAACGAGACGTTCTCGAAGCGCAGCCCCGAGGTCAGTCTTTCGGGCACCGGCGCGTCCGCATCCTGCACGAGCGACGCGGCGTAGTCCTCGAGCCAGGCCATGCGCTTCGAGCCGTCGAGCCAGATGCCCCGCAAGAAGCCGATCTCGCCGACGGTTGCGCCGATGTACGCGGAGAGCCGCGCGCCCTGATAGAGCACGAGGACCACGTTGCCGGGCGTAGTCCCGAGCACGACCGTCACGAACACGATCGAGGCGACGTACGCGCCGCCGAAGATCAGCCAGCCCAGCGAGTGCCAGAGCGCGCTCGTGCGGCGCGCCGCGCCGATCGGTCCGTACCAGCGCTCCCACGCCTCGCGCCGCTCCTTCACGAGCCGCGGACCGATGCGAGTCACTCGCACCTCCTTGCCCGCGGCCGCGGTCGTCGCGGTGTCGAACAAGTGGCGCGCGAGCCGGTTGGCGGACGCGCCGCGCTCTTCGGCGACGCGCTCGACCCCCGGACGCCAGGTCGACGTCAGCACCGTGGGCAGCGCGAACAGCACCAGCAGCGCGAGCGCCGGGTGGACCGACACGAGAAACGCGACGGACACCGCCAGCCGCAGCACCCAGCCGCAGGTCGTGAACAGCGACATGTACATGTGGTCGAGCACGAAGACCTGATTGCGCAGCACCGCGAGCCGGTCGAGATACTCGGGCCGCTCGTGGTGCTCGATCGTCGCGACGGTCGCCTGCAGCCGCGCGACGTGTGACTCGAGCGCGATCGTGACCCGGTCGCGGAACCGCCGCTGCGTGCGGGTGCTGACGAGCGCCAGGATCCAGGTGGCGACGGCCGAGGTGCCGAGCCCGACGGCGGCCGCGAGCACGAGATTGCGCCGGCCGCCCGTCACGCCGTCGGTGAGCAGCTTCAGCCACAGCGCGAGCAGCACGTCGGGCAGCGCCGCGAGCAGCGCGAGCGCGAACGACACACTCAGCAGCAGTGGCTCGGCATCGTAGCCGCGCTTCAGCGCGCGCCACATTGCGGGCAGCGCCGCGGGAAGCGGAACACCGCGCGAGTCACTCGAGGACATCGAGATTCGCCTCCGACTCGTCCGCGGCCGCGAAGCGCGACGCCTGCAGCTCGAACATGGTGCGATAGCGGCCGCCCTTCGCCATCAGCTCGTCGTGCGTGCCGAGCTCCACGACCGCGCCGCGCTCGAGCACGCAGATGCGGTCCGCCTGGCGCACGGTCGAGAAGCGGTGCGAGATCAGGATCGTGGTCGCATGTCTCGTCGCGGCGAGCACGCGCTCGAAGATCGCCGCCTCGCCGCGCACGTCGAGCTGCGCCGTCGGCTCGTCCAGCAGGATCACGCCTGCGCCCAGCCGCACCGCGCAGAGAGCGCGCGCGAGCGCGACGCGCTGCCACTGGCCGCCCGAGAGGTCCGTGCCGCCCGGGTAGCCGCGCGCGAGGATCGTATCGAGACCGGCGAGACCTGCGGCCCCGGCGTCGGCGAGCGCCGCCAGAATCAGCTCGTCGGGCGCCCCGCCGGGCGCGACGTTGTCGCGCAAGGGCAGCTCGAAGCGGATGAAGTCCTGGAACACCGCAGTGACTCGCGTGCGCCACGCGTCGAGGTCGAGCTGGCGCAGGTCCACGCCGTCGATCTCGATCGCCCCCTGCTGCGGGTCGTACAGGCGACACAGGAGCTTCGCGAGCGTGGTCTTGCCCGCGCCGTTCACGCCGACGATCGCGAGCGAGGTTCCCGCCGGCACCGTCAGCTCGAAGCCGGCAAGGACCGGCTCGTGAGTCACGCCGTTCGTCGCCGGATAGGCGAACGTGATGTCGCGGAAGCGGATCTCGCGCGCCGGGAGCTTCGCGGCGGGGCGCGTGCCGGAGGACAGCGCGCCCGCCGGCGCCATCGCCCCTTGCAGGCGCAGCACCGCGCCCGCGGGAGCCGCCGCGCCGTCGAGCGCCCAAGACAGTCCGCCGAACGCGATCATGCTCGTGTTCACCGCGGCGCCGGCGAACATGACCACGCGACCCAGGGCCAGGTGCCCCTCCGCTGCGTCGACGCCGAGCCACCAGAAGACGGCGAGGTTCGCGCCCAGCACGATCAAGAGACTCCAGACCAGCGGCCGCTCGCGCAGGCGAGTCGCTTGCCAGCGAAGCTCGTGCAGCAGGCGGCGGCGCGCGCGGAAGCGGTCCACGGTCCAGCCCGCGAGCCCGAACAGGCGCAGCTCCTTCGCCGCCGGCGGGTCGACCGCGAGCCGATACGCGTAGTCCGCGTGCCGCTGTGCCGCGCGAACCTGGTCGGTGTTGCGGTCCCTCCAGACTTCGCTTTCGCGCAGGAGCCAGTGAGTCGCGAGCCAGGCACCCACCAGCAGGAGCGGTGCCCACCAGGTGTACGCGGCGAGCACGACCGCAGAGGTGACTCCGCTGAGAAACTGAACCAGTCCGCTCGCGATGAAGTCCATCGAGATGTTCAGCGGGGGCCCGCTGATCCCGAGATCGAAGTCGCGCGCCATGGCGAGATCGGTCGTGAGCTTGGGATTCTCCAAGTGACCCATGCCCGGCGGCTGCACGCACGCGATCGCGAGCCGATCGTAGAGCCACGCCGCGGTGCGGCTGCCAAGGTTCGAGCCGAGCATCTGGTGGATCGGCGCAAGGACCTGGAGCGCGACGAAGGTGACACCGGCGAGGGCCAGCGGAGCGCCCAGCTCGGCCTGGCGCTCGACGGCGCCGACGACGAGGCCCATGGCGACCGCGAAGCCCGCCGGCAGCACCCCGCGCAACACCAGCACGGTCCACCAGCCGAACGCGAGCGCGCGGTCCGCCTGCGGCAGTACGCCGGCGAACTGGAGCTCTGGACGCTCGCGGAGGCGCTCCAACATGGCCGCCATTATGTCAGGCGCCCGGCACTGATTCGCATGTCTCCGCTGGCTCCTCACCCCTTACAACGCAGCAGCCGCGCTTTCGACACGGCGGACGTGCGCGTCCGATAATGGCGAGCGCGATGCGAACCACGCCGCCAACATGAGCGCGATGGAGCTCGACCGCGCCGCTTGCTATCGGGCAATACAGACACGGGATCCGCGTTTCGACGGCCGCTTCTTCACCGCCGTGCGCACGACCGGGATCTACTGTCGCCCGATCTGCCCGGCGCGCTGCCCGAAGCTCGAGAACGTCGTCTTCTATCCGAGCGCCGCCGCGGCCCAGAGCGCCGGCTTTCGACCCTGTCTGCGCTGCCGGCCGGAGTGCTCGCCCGAGCTCGGCGCGTGGCGCGGGACGTCGAGCTCTGTGACTCGCGCGCTGACGCTGATCGCCGAAGGCGCGCTGGATGGAGCCGGGGCGAGCGTCGACGCGCTGGCGCTGCGGCTCGGCATCGGCGAGCGACAGCTGCGCCGGCTCTTCGAGCAACACCTCGGCGCGTCGCCGATCGCGGTCGCGCAGACGCGCCGCGTGCTGCTCGCGAAGCAGCTGATTCACGAGACCCCCATGCGCATGGTCGAGGTCGCGTTCGCCGCCGGCTTCGGGAGCCTGCGCCGCTTCAACGACACTTTCCGCAGACTGTATGGGCGACCGCCCTCGTCGCTCCGCCGCGCGCATGCCGGCGGCGCCGAGCGCGGAATCACTCTGACGCTCGGCTACGCGCCGCCCTACGACTGGCCCGCGCTGCTCGAGTCACTCGCCGAGCGCGCGATTCCCGGGGTCGAGATTGCGACTGCGGCAGGATACCGGCGCACGATCGAGCTCTCCGGCGCCCACGGCACGCTGCAGGTCGCGCCGATCCGCGGGCGTTTCGCGCTGGCGGCGACGATCCAGTTTCCCGACGTGCGCGCGCTGCCGGCGATCATCCGCCGCGTGCAGGATGTCTTCGACCTGCGCAGCGACGTGGCGGCGATCGGCACGCACCTCTCCGAGGACGCGACTCTGGCGCCGCTGGTCGCCGAGCGACCGGGTCTGCGCGTGGCGGGAGGCTGGGAGCCGTTCGAGGTCGCGGTCCGCGCGCTCGCCGGCGACGCCGTCGGTCGGCTCGCGGCGGCGCACGGCGAGTCACTGTCCGGCGGATCGCAGGACGGACTGACGACGGTGTTCCCGCCGCCGGAGCGCCTGGCGCGCGCCGATCTCGAGCGATTCGGGCTTTCGCGCGCGCGAGTCTGCGCGCTCGGCGCCCTCGCGCGCGCGGTCGCCGCGGAGCCGCAGCTCTTGGCGGTCGAAGGCGATCTCGCGACCAAGCTCGCGCGGCTCCGCTCGCTGCCCGGGATCGACGAGGCGACCGCCCATGCGATCGCGATGCGCGCCCTGCGCGAGCCCGACGCGTTTCCGGGGACGGATCCGGGCTTGCGCGCGCGCGCCGAGCGCTGGCGCCCATGGCGCGCATACGCGGCGCAGCACCTCGAGGCTGCACGGGCACTCGACCGGGGGGCGGTCGCGTGACCGCCGCGGGCGTGTCACTGCTCGTCGCTCGGCGCCCGTCGCCGTTGGGATCGCTGGTCGTGGTCTGCGACCGAGCGGACCGGCTGCGCGCGCTCGACTTCGCGGACTGCGAGGCGCGCATGCGCCGCCTGCTGCGCGCGAGCTGCGGCGGGGCAGCCGATGCCGCGATCGCAGGCCGCGCGCCGGCGGCGGTCGCGTCGGCGCTGGATGCGTTCTTCGCGGGCGACCTGGGCGCGCTCGCCGCGCTCGAGGTGCGCACCGCAGGCACGAGCTTCCAGCGCAGCGTCTGGGCCGCGCTGCGCGAGATTCCGGCCGGCGCGACCACGACTTACTCGGCGCTCGCGCGCGCGATCGGCCGGCCGACGGCGTGCCGCGCGGTCGGTCTGGCGAACGGCGCGAACCCGATCGCGATCGCGACTCCCTGTCACCGCGTGCTCGGCTCGGACGGAAGCCTCACCGGTTACGCGGGCGGAGTCGGGCGCAAGCGCTGGTTGCTCGACCACGAACGCAGATGGAGACACTAGGGATGAGCGACACCGGAAAGAGTCGGGCCGAAATCTTCCGCCAGCTGCACGCAGCCGGGCGCTTCCTCGTCCTCGCCAACGCCTGGGACGCGGGCAGCGCGCGCCTGATCGAGAGCTGCGGCGCCCCCGCGATCGCGACGACGAGCGCCGGACTGTCGTGGTCGCACGGCTATCCCGACGGGAACGCCCTGCCGCCGCGCGTGCTGGCGAGCGCGGTCGCCGAGATCGCGCGCGCGATCTCGGTGCCGCTCTCGGTCGACTTCGAAGCCGGCTATTCGAGCGACCCCGCGCAGGTCGCCGATGGCATCGGGCCGGTGCTCGACGCCGGCGCGGTGGGCATCAACCTGGAGGACGGCTCCGAGTCACCGAATCTCCTGTGCGCCAAGATCAGCGCGCTGAAGGCGGCTGCCGCGCGGCGAGGCGTCGATCTGTTCGTGAACGCGCGCTGCGACGTCTACCTCCGCCGGCTCGTGACTCCCGAGCGCGCGCTCGCCGAGACGCTCGCGCGCGGGAAGCGCTATCTCGAGGCTGGCGCCGATGGTCTGTTCGTTCCGGGGCTCGCGGACGCCACTGCGCTGCGCGCCATCGCGGAGTCGATCGCGCTGCCGCTGAACGCCATGCTCGTCCCCGGCCTCCCCCCGGCCGCCGAGCTCAGGGCCCTGGGCGTGCGCCGCCTCAGTGCCGGCTCGGCGATCACACAGACGATCTACGGGGTCGCGAAGCGCGCGGCGCGCCAGCTGCTCGAAGAGGGCCGCGCCGACCTGCTGCTGGAGCGCACGCTGACTCACCCGGAGCTGAACGCTCTGTTCAGCGCGCTCCGGAGCTAGTGTCCGACGGGAACTCCCGCGCGGCAGGCGCGCAGCACCGTGGCCATATACCAGAGGAGCCCGCCGCCCGCGGCCGACGCGAGAACGAGAGTGACTCCCAAGCCGACGCCCGCGAGCGCCATCTTGCGCGCCGGCAGACCGGTCACGACCCGGCGCGAGCCCCACGACCACGCACCGGGCGGCGGAAACTGCAGCAGCGCGAGGCTGCGCCGAGACGACAGGACGATGCCGACGCCCAGCGCGCCGGTCAGACCGAAGACGCAGACGCTCGCGAGCTCGAACAGGCGCGCGAGCTCCGCGCGCGCCGCGAGCATGTCCGTCCGCGAGAGATCCTGAATGCTCTGGAGGTGCGCCGCGAGCAGCCGCTGGAGCGCCACTCCGACGGCGACGGCCCCGGCCAGCACGCCGAGCCGAGTCAGGAGCCCGCGTCGCGCGGGCGCTGCTGAAGTGGGCGGGTCGGTCATCGCGCTGATTGGGATCGGCCGCTTGAATCAGAGAGCTGAGCGCCTTCGTCCGCACGCAACTCGCGCGCAAGCGGACCGCCACGCGCTCAGCCGCGGTCCGCGATCACCTCGGCCGCCTCCGCCGACGTGCGCACCGGGATCACTTCGAAGCGCGCCAGGTCGCGCCACGTTTCGATCCAGGCATCGAAGAGCGCGCGGTCTTCCGTGCGCATGAGCTGGAAGCAGCGCGCGTACTCCAGATCGACCCAGCTGTCGACATACTCGAGCCCGGCCGGGAGCTGGCGGCCGCGCTTGCGCGCGCGGCGGTAGATCGCGGGGGCGGCGCCCGCGTTGAAATACTCAATGACCATGTACAGCACGGCGGGGTCCCCTCGCGGCGAGCGCATCGGCAACCTGTGACAGGACGGTCGGAGAGAACAGCATCGCGACGTGGCCGAGGTCCGGCACGTGTACCACGCGCTCGTGGCGCGCGAAGATGCGCGGGATCACGAGATTGTCGGAGCCGGCGACGATCGAGGTGAAGCACACCGACGACGCGCGCGTGCGCGACTTGCGCAAGCGATTCAGCACGAGTGAGTCGGGGCGCAGCTCGCTTCCGACGCGCGAGGTCAGCCAGTACGCGTTGTAGGTTCCGAAGTGGGGCGTGCCGAGCGTGACGCAGCGGTCGACGCGCCGCGCGCCGCCGAGCTCCTGCAGATAGACCCGCGCGACCAAGCCGCCGAGGCTGTGACAGACCAAGTCGATGCGCCCACCGCGCACCCGTCGGCGCAGGAAGTCGCGCAGCTCGCGCGCGCCGCGCTCGACCCCCTGACTCGAACGGTAGTTGAACGTCAGCACCTGGTCAAAACCGCGAAAGCGCAGCCAGCCCGCGAGCGGAAACATCGCCGAGCGGTTCGAGAGATAGCCGTGCACCAACACCACGGTGCGTTGCTCGCGCCGGCGCGCAGAGCGCCAGCGCGACGGGGACGCACCGAAGGGCAGCAAGAGGCCGGTCGCCGCGAACGCGAGCGTCTCCTGAAGCGCGAGGCGCCAGACCGGCTGACCAGAGGGCGGGAAGTCCTGGATCATTGGCGGCTCCTGGCGGACAAGATAGATGACTTCTGCCCAAGGTCCCGCCGAATGCGCTGCCTTGGGAGACTCAACACCCCGAGTCCGAGATACTTCTATCTGGAAGACGACGGGCGCGAGCTCATCATCTCCGGCTGGTTCGAATCCGACCGGGGCTATCCGGGCGTCGCGCCGGAGCGTCGTCGCACGGCTGCGAGCGAGAGCATGAGGACCGCGGCGAGCGGCACCGATCTCGGTTCCGGCGTCGCGACGATCACGTTGTCGATCGCGAAGCCGTAGGTGAGGATGCGAACGCGGACAAGATTCTGAAACCCGGGGGGAAGGGCGAACCGCTGGAAGTCGACGAGTGGACCCAGCCCGTCGATCACGCCGTCGGTCGTGAAGGTGACGCTGACGGTCGTGCCGTCGGTGCGGTCACCAGTGATCGGGATGACTGCCGGAGTCTGGAACTGCTGGCTCGAGTACTCCGCCAGGTCGATGGACGAGAGCGAGAATGGAATGCCCGCGAGCGAAACGAGCTCGAGGCCCCGAACCCCCCGACGGCCAGCGTCGATGTTCCGTCGTAGGCGGCTTCGCCGGATATTGCGCCGGATCCGCGCCACTCGAGGTACGCAGGGCCATACTGCGTTGGGTCCCGGAACTCGAATCCGGATTGTTGGAGGCTTGTGATCTGCGAGGTAACGCCAGGCGTCTGAGCCGGGTGATCGAAGTCGAGATTGATCGTCGCCGCACCAGCGCCGGACGCGATGCTCATCCCTAGCAACAGCCAGCGAAAGACCGCGAATGTCGTCATGCGACTCCCTCCTGGTCAGTGACCGGTGAAACGTACCACCGGATGACTCGCGAGGGGAGGGTATTTCGGTGACTTTCCTACAGCGCCGCCTTCACGCCCTGCCCGATCCCGAGGTCGGCCATCATCGGGGTGAACTTCGAGCGCGCGATGCGCTCGCCGAAGCCCGCGCGCTCGAGGCGGTGGAAATACTCGGTGATCTGCTTCGCCTGCATGTTGCCGACGATCTTCACGCCCTCGGCGATCTGACCGGGTTTGGTGCCCTTGCCGGCCAGCACGATCATGCACTCGGTGAGCGCCGCGTCGAACTGGTTGATCGTGACGTTCTCGCCCTCGTCGAGCGCGCGGCGGAGCTGCTCCTTCTGCTCCGGCGCGTGGTCCATGATCCACTTCAGGTGCTGCATGCCGTACGAGACGTGGCGCGCCTCGTCCTGCATCACGAGCTGGAAGATCCGCTTGTCGACCGGCGTCGGCGAGATGAACTCGCTGAATCGGAACATCGTGAGCACGTTGCCCTCGGCCAAGAGGTGCATGAACGCGGACGCCTCGCTGTAGGTGTCTCCGTCGAGGATGGCCTTCAGTGAGTGCTCGGTCTGCGGCAGCGCCTCCATCAGACCGACGCCGCCGGCGAGCGCGCGCTTGCGGAACACTTCCGCGTGTCGCGCTTCGTCCATGGCCTGGGTCGCGATGAAGTGCTTCACCTCGCTGAACTGGTTGTTCATGCGCCACAGCCACTTGGCCGGCAGGTCGGTCGCGATCAGCTCGACCTCGGTGAAGAACGTGCAGAGCTGAGCGAACGCGATCTCGATCTCGTCCGTGCGCTCGTACTTGTCGAGGTCGTTCCAGGGCACGTCGGTGGTCGCGTCCCACTGCCGGGACATCGCCTCCTCGGTGAACGACGCGACCTTGTAGGCCCACACGTCCGTCTTCCGGTTCAGCTCCGGCTCGAGGTCCGCCTGATTCTCGGGGACGAAGGCCGCGCCGCGGGGCGCGGCGCCGCGCGGGCCGCGCGGCAGCTCGGGCAGATCGTCGTAGCCGTAGCTGCCCTGGTTCAAGTCCATGTAAGTCAGGCCGCGCTTCTTGTTCTCGGAGCCGAACTTGAGCGACTCGGTGCCGGCCTTCAGCCAGCCGAGGTCGAGGTTGCCCTTCTTGATGTCGCGCATGCGCAGCGCGAGATCGTCGTTGTAGCGGTAGTCCGCGGACCCGTAGTAACTCATCGGGAGTCTCCTTGGAGCATGCGGAGGAATGGAGTGAGCGCGCTCGCGTCGCGCCGGTCGCCGAGGCCGGCCGCGTCGCAGCGCCGGAAGTACTCGTCGGCGGTGCGCGCGTAGAACGCCGCGACGGGCTCGAAGCCGCCCGACGCGAGCAGCAGCGGCTCGATCATTTCCGGCGCGCCGAGCGCCCCGACCAGCGCGTTCTCGCACATGTCGAGGTGGTCGGCGAGCGCCTCGGCCTGCAGCGGCCGGGCGTGCAGGTGACTGCGCACGTGGTCGACGCCGTACGTCACGAAGCGGCTCGCGTCTTGCGCGAGCTGCGTGCCGAGATACACGTCCGCCGCGTTCGAGGCGTACACCGCCCAGTGTCGGCCGAGCGCCTGCACCCACGAGAACAGCATCAGGTTCATGGCGGCCGACGCTTCGGGGTAGGTGTCCGACA
>JBIOJK010000073.1:0-17931 GCA_044450765.1 Myxococcota bacterium
CCCGTGCCGCTGCCGGACTTTCTCATCCTCCACGTCCTGGCGGGCGTGGTGGCCGCGAACAAGCCCGCCTGGCTGCCGGTGCAGGGCACGCGCGCGAGTCAGCGGGTGTCTCTCGACGCCGAGCGGCGCGCGCGGCTCGGCTCTCCGGAGCTGCGCGCCGCGCACCGGCTCGATCGCCAGACGAGCGGCATCGTGCTCTTCGCGCGCAACGGCGAGCGCGCGGGGTTCCTGGGCCGCGCGTTGCAGGAGCACCGGATCGAGCGCAGCTATCTCGCGGTCGTGTCTCCGGCCCCGAAGGAGGAGGAGTGGAGCGTGAGCGGCCCGCTCGGCCCGGCGAAGACCCCGCCGCGTTTTCGCTTCGAGCTGCGCGCCCGCGCCGAACGAGACACGCGGCCGAGCGAGACCCGGTTCCGGGTCGTGAGGCGCGCAGGCGAACGCGCGCTCGTCGAGTGCCGTCCGAAGACCGGCCGCACGCACCAGCTGCGCGTGCACCTCGCCTCGGGCGGGACGCCGATCGCGGGAGACGACCTCTACGGTCCGCCGTATCGCGAAGGCGCGCCGACCAGCGCGTCGCGCGTGCAGCTGCACGCCGCGTCGCTGCGCGCGCGTCTCTCGGCGCGCGGCCCCGAGGTCGAGCTCCGCGCTCCGACCCCTTCAGACTTCGACGCGAGCCTCGAGTGACTCCCGGCCTTCGCCGCGCCCGCGGCCTCGGCCGCGAGCGCGACGAAGCGCACCGAGTCAGCCCATGAACAACGCGTTCAGCTTGTTCCCGTCGAGATCGCGGAAGTAACCGGCGTAGAAGCCGTCGCCTCGGTTGCCCGGGGGGCCTTCGTCCTTGCCGCCCAGGGAGATCGCCTTCTTGTAGATCGCGTCGACCTGCGCCTTGCTCTTGGCCGCGAGCGCGACCATCACGCCGTTGCCCACCGTCGCCGTCTTGCCGTCGTAGGGCTTGATCACCGAGAGCATGGGCTGGCCGGGACCGGCGCCCCAGAGAATCAGCTTCTCGGTCTCCATCGCGCGCTTCGCGCCGAACTCCGCGAGCAGCGCGTCGTAGAACTTCGCCGCGCGCTTGATGTCATTCGTTCCGAGCGTCGTGTAACCAATCATCGGTTCCTCCTCGACGAGCGGGGGGCTCGTCTTCGTGCGCGCAGCTTAACGCTTTGCATGCGCCGCGTCCGTGTGGCACAAGACGCCCCGTGTTCATGAACGCCGTGCTCTTCGCCGCCGCATTCGCCGCCGGCGTGGTGAACTCGATCGCGGGCGGCGGCACGCTCCTCACGTTTCCGTCACTGCTCGCCGCGGGTCTGCCCGCGGTGAGCGCCAACGCGACCAGCACCATGGCGCTCGTGCCCGGCTCGATGAGCGCGTTCTGGGGCTACCGCAAGGAGATCCGGGGCGAGGGCCGACTGCTCGCCGCGATGGCGGTGCCGAGCCTGATCGGCGGAGTCATCGGCGCGCTCACCGCCGACCGCGTCGGCGACGCAACCTTCGCGAAGCTCGCGCCGCTGCTCGTGCTGGGCGCGACGGTGCTGTTCATGGCGCAGGATCCGATCCGCCTCTGGGCGCGCCGCTTCGCGGATCCGGCGGCGGGCGATCGCCGCGGCCTGCGCCATCTCGCCGCCGTCTCCGCGTTCCAGCTCGGCGTCGCGCTCTACGGCGGATTCTTCGGCGCGGGCATCGGCATCCTCATGCTCGCCTCGCTCGCGCTGCTCGGACTCACCGACATCCACCGCATGAACGGCCTCAAGAACCTCGCGGCCGTCTGCATCAACGGCCTGGCCGCGACCACTTTCGCGCTCGCCGGCCGCGTGAACTGGCCGATCGCCGGCATGATGATGGTCGGCGGAGTCCTCGGCGGCTTCGCCGGCGCGGGGATGGCGAAGAGACTCGGTCAAGTGATCGTGCGCAGGCTCGTGGTCGCGATCGGACTCACGATCAGCGCGGCGCTGGCGGTGAGGCTTCTTCTGGCGTCGTAGGCTCGGGCGACACCTCGACCCCCGGCGCTGACGCGAGGTCCCGGCTGAGATCCGCGAGTAAGTTCCTGTCCATGTTCCGGATGATCTCGAGCTCGGTCTCCCTCGACCCGTGGTGCGTGAGCATGAGCGGCAGAACGAAGACCCTGGGTTCGACTCACGACCGACCCGAATGGCGTCGCTGTCGGCGCCTACGGACTGCACCGCCGCGCCGGGTTCGAGACGCAGGTCATCCGGAGCGCTCGCGTCCCGCTGCCCGACCTCACCGGTGACTGGGCCAGCGTCGCGGTCTCCGAGGTCAAGGGAAACTCGCGCGTCGACGCGGTGCTCGAGGTGCGCAACGACGGCGCAGCCAAGTCATCCAGCGCCCCGATCGCGCACTATCTCTCGGACGACGCGACGCTCGACTCCGGCGACCTCCTGATCGGACTTCGCAGAGGCACCGGCGCCGTCGCGCCCGGAAAGACGAGACAGGTGAAGATCTCGCTCGTTCGCCCGGGCGCGGCTCACTGACCGGTCGCTACCTGATCGCCGTCCTCGACCCTGCGGCTCGTCTCGAGGACCTCGATCGGCCGAACAACCGCATCGCGGGTTTCTTGGGGGACTAGGGTCACCGCCGTCGCGAACCCTTGGTCGGGGCGCCCGGATTTGAACCGGGGACCTTCTGCACCCCATGCAGACGCGCTACCAAGCTGCGCTACGCCCCGAAGCCGGCGGGCAGTATAGCGTCGGCGCGGGGCGCGGAAGGGAGGGGTGGGTGCTCGCAGGGATCTTCGACTGGATCGTCGCCACGGTCCACGCCTGGGGCTACGCGGGCATCATGATCATGATGGCGGTGGAGTCGACGATCCTGCCGTTCCCGAGCGAGGCGGCCCTGATTCCGGCCGGGTATCTCGCGGCGCAGGGCAAGATGGATCCGTTCCTCGCGACGATCTGCGGCGCGTTCGGGAGCCTGATCGGCGCGACCATGAACTACACCGTGTCGATGTGGCTCGGCCGCCCGATCATGGAGCGGATCGGCGGCTATGTGCTCGTGACTCCGGACAAGCTCGACGCTGCGGATCGCTATTTCGCGCGGCACGGCGAGATCACGACTTTCGTCGGCAGGCTGATCCCGGGCATTCGGCATCTGATCTCGATCCCGGCAGGCGTCGCGCGCATGAACTTCGCCCGCTTCGCCTTCTACACGAGCTTCGGGGCGGCGCTCTGGAGCGCGGTCTTGGTGGGCGTCGGCTACTGGGTCGGGGCGAACGAGAGCCTCTGGCGGCCGATGCTGCAGAAAGCGACCCTGTGGCTTCTGGGGGGGATCGTCGTTCTGATCGGGGTCTACGTCTGGCGACAGCGGCGCCAACGGGAAGCGGATTGACGGCGCTTCGGCTCGCGCTCGCGGGCTGGCTGCTCGTTCTTGCCGCGGGCTGCGGCTCCGCGTCGGGTCCGGGCGAAAGCGAGCCCGAGCCGACGCGCGAGCACCGGGAGCTGCCGCCGGTGACGCGCCCGGATCCCGCCGCGCGCGCGAGCAGCGCGCCGACGCTGCACACGGTCGCGCCCGGCGAGACCCTATGGCGCATCTCGAAGCACTACGGGACGACCGTCGAGGCGATCATGGCGCTGAACGGCATCTCGGACGTGCACAGCGTGCCGACCGGCACACGCCTGGTGGTGCCGGCCGCGGCGTCGTTCGACGCCTCGCGGCGCGGCGAGGCGAACACCTACGCGTCGCGCGATCCGCGCGGGCGCACGAGCGGCGCGCCCGAGTTCACCTGGCCGGTGCACGGCGAGATCATGAGTCGCTTCGGCATGCGCCACGGCGAGCACCACGAGGGCATCGACATCCGCGCCGCGAAGGGCACGCCGGTGCGCGCCGCCGAGTCCGGACGGGTGATTCACGCCGACGCGTCGCTCGCCGGCTACGGCAAGATGATCGTGATCAAGCACGCGGGCCGACTCTATTCTGTGTACGCCCACAACTCGAAGCTCCTGGTGCGCGTCGGCCAGTTCGTCGAGAAGGGCGACGAGATCGCCGAGGTCGGCGCCACCGGGAACGCCACCACGCCGCACCTGCACTTCGAGATCCGCAACAACAACACGCCGCGCGACCCGCTGGAGTATCTGGAATGAGCGCCGACACCGCCGCCAAGCGGCTGGCCGAGCAGATCCGCGACGTGCCGGACTTCCCGCGCCCGGGGATTCTCTTCAAAGACATCTCGCCGCTGCTGCAGGACGCCGAGTCGCTGCGCGTCGCGTGCGAGCTGATGGCGGCACCGTTCGCGAAGGCGCGCATCGACGTCGTGGTCGGCATCGAGTCGCGCGGCTTCATCTTCGGAGTGCCGGTCGCGCTCGCGCTCGGCGCGGGCTTCGCGCTGGCGCGCAAGCAGGGCAAGCTGCCGTGGGAGACTCGGCGCGCGAGCTACCAGCTCGAGTACGGCAGCGCCGAGATCGAGATGCACAGCGACGCCGTGCGCGACGGCCAGCGCGTGCTGGTGATCGACGACGTGATCGCCACCGGCGGCACTGCGGCCGCGACTGCGAGGCTCGTGCGCCTGCTCGGCGGCGACGTCGTCGCCGCGAGCTTCCTGATCGAGCTCGGCTTCCTCGACGGCCGCAAGGCGCTCGACGGCCTGCCGATCGAGGCGGTGCTGCGCTTCTAGTCGGCGGGGCGCGGGCCTTCATCGCCGCGCGCGCTGTGCCGAACCTTCCCGGATGGAGCGCAATCGCGCTTGCGGGTGCGCCGCGTGGGGTTCATGTCGCGGGTCCTGATCATCGACGACACGAGCGGCAGTGCGCGCGGCCTCGAGGAATCCCTCGCGGGCTGCGGGCTCGAGCTGCGCTCCCTCTCCTGGTCGGAGAGCGCGCCGAGCGAGGCGGCCGAGTTCGCCCCCGCGCTCGTGATCCTGTGTCTCGCGTCGGGCGTCGGGCACGGCGCGCCGCGCTGCGCTGCGCTGCGCGCGGAGCCGACACTCGACGGTGTACCACTGCTGGTGACCGCGGGGGCGCAGGAGCAAGAGGAGCTGGCGCGCTGTCTCGAGCTCGGCGCCGACGACGCGCTGGTGCTGCCGGTGCACCCACGCATCGCAGCGGCGCGCGTGCTGGCGCTGAGCCGCGCGAAGGCGGACCGCGAGACGCAGGTCGAGCTCGCGCGCGCTGCGGAGCAGGGCCAGCAGGCCTTCCGCACCACGATCGACGCGCTGCGCCGTTCCACCGAGGCGATGGAGCTCACCGAGCGGCGCAAGCGCTATCTCGAGACTCACGACGCGCTGACCGATCTCGCCAACCGCGCCTACTTCCGAGAGTTCACGCGGCGCACCATGGGCTATGCACGCCGCTACGGAACCACCCTCGCGGTGCTGACGATCAACCTCGATCACTTCGACCGCGTGAACGAGAATTTGGGACATGCGACCGGCGATCAGCTGCTGCAGTCGGTCGCCAAGCGGCTGAAGACCTGCGTGCGGGGCAGTGACATCGTCGCGCGCTTCGGCGGCGACGACTTCGCCGTCGTGCTGACCAGTCTCTCGTGCCGGGACGACGCGTCGATCGTCGCGCGCAAAGTGTTGGAGAACATCGCGCGGCCGCACGAAGTCGCCGGCGGCGAGATCTACGTGACGCCCAGCATCGGCGTCGCGATCTTCCCGGAGGATGGAGAGACTCCGGAGGGCCTGCTGCGCAACGCCGACGTCGCGCTGCACCGCGTGAAGGAGCACGGCCGCGGCCAATTCCAGTTCTACTCGGCCGAGATGCGCGGCGGCTCGTTCGAGCGCATGCAGCTCGAAGTCATGCTGCGCGATGCGCTCGCGCGCGGCGAGTTCTCGCTCTTCTATCAGCCGCAGGTCGACGTCGGGAAGCGGGCGCTGGTCGGCTGCGAGGCGCTGCTCCGCTGGATCCACCCCGAGCGCGGCATGATCCCGCCGGGTGACTTCATCCCGCTCGCCGAGAGCAGCGGCCTGATCGAGCCAATCGGCGAGTGGGTGCTGATCACGGCTTGCGAGCAGAAGAAGGCCTGGGAGCGCGCCGGGCTCGGTGACTTCCCGATCGCGGTGAACGTGTCTCGCCGCCAGTTCGGCACGCCCGAGCTCGCGCTGCGGATCGAGGCGATCCTGCGCGAGACCGGCCTCGACCCGCGCCACCTCGAGCTCGAGATCACCGAGAACGCGCTGATCGAAGACGTCCAGCAGACACTCGCCGTGCTGAGCCACGTGCGCAAGCTCGGCGTCGGCGTGGCGATCGACGACTTCGGCACCGGCTACTCGAGCCTCGCGGTGCTCGGGCAGTTTCCCGCGACGGGGCTCAAGATCGACCAGGCGTTCGTGCGCGACATCGCCAGTGACCCCTCGCGCGCCGCGATCACGCGCGCCGTGCTCGCGGTGGCGGCGGAGCTCGGGCTGGGCGTGATTGCCGAGGGCGTCGAGACACGCGAGGAGCGCGACTTCCTGGTCCAGCTCGGCTGCAAGCGAATGCAGGGCTATCTGTTCGGGCGACCGGTCCCGGTGGACGAGTTCGCCGAGGTCTGGCGCGACATGGGCGAGCTGCCGGACTAAGGCTGCGCGGCCGCGCGGGCCACCTCGGCCCGGTAGGCCGACATGTCGACCACGCGGCTCTCGAGCCGCGCGCGCTCCGCCGCGAAGCCGAGCAAGTGACTCTCGAGGGCGACGCGGCCCGAGGCGCGCACCTCGCCGGGCGCGTTGCGCGCGACGATGTCGCAGAAGTGGTCGAGCAGGCCGCGGTCGCCGGGCGCGTGCCCGAGCGACGCCGGGATCTGGATCGTCTCGAGCCGAGGATCGCCGTGGCGAGACACCTCGATCAGCCCCGTCTGCATGACTCCGCGAAGCTCGCCCTCGCTGCCCGAGATGCGCACCGTGCGGCGCTCGTCGCTGGCGCAGCCGTGGACGCCGAGCGTTCCGATCAGTCCGCTCTCGAACGCGACCGACACGACCTGGTGATCCACCACGTCGTTGTCGCAGTGGAACACGCAGCGGCCGTAGTCGCTCGCCGCGAGCGCACGGCGCCGCGCCTCGCGCGACGGGTCGGCCGAGAGATCGCTCCACGGCCAATGGCGCGCGGCGCCGTCCTCGGGGCCGAGATAGAAGCGCTCCGCGTCCCACGGACAGCCGGCCTGCACGGGGCAGGCGGCGCTGCAACGGGGGGGCGCGCCGGCGGGCGCGCGCGCTGGCGTGTACGCGCCGAGTGACCCGAACGAGGACAGCTGCGCGGAGGGGCCCGCCGCGAGCCACGCCAAGAGATCCAGATCGTGACAGCTCTTCGCCAGGATGAACGGCGCCGCGAGCGCGCGGTTGCGAAACTTCCCGCGCACGTACGAGTGAGCCATGTGCCAGTACGCGACGTGCTCGCGCAGATCGATCAGCTGCAGCGCGCCGAGCCGGCCGCTCGCGGCGATCTCCTGCACGCGCGCGTAGAACGGCATGTAGCGCAGGACGTGTCCGATCTGCAGGATCCGGTCGGCGCGGTCGGCCGCGTCGACCAGGCGCAGACAGTCCGCGGCGTCGACCGCCATCGGCTTCTCGAGCAGGACGTGATACCCGCCGCCGAGCGCCTCGAGCGTGGGATCGACGTGCGCGGTGTCGCCCGTCGCGATGATCGCGACCTGCGCCGCGGGCCGCGCAGCGAACAGCTCGCGCCAGTCGCTGAAGATCTGCTCGCGAGTGAGTCCGTGCTCGGCGGCGGTCTCGCGGCGCGGCCCTTCGCGCGGCTCGGCGAGCGCCGCGATGCGCAGGCGCTCGGGACTCCGCAGCGCGTAGCGGCCGAAGACGTAGCGACCGCGATTTCCCGCGCCGACCAGCACCGCCGAGACCGGGGTCCGCGCGCTCACGAGTCACCCATCCCGCGATTCTAGCCTAGGCGGCGCGGCCGACCGTGGCGGCGAGGATCAGCTGCGCCGCGTAGTAGAGCGGCAGGCCGACCAGGCCGTTCGCGAAGCCGGGTGAGACGAAGCGATCGCGCGCGACCGTGAGATCCGAGAGATAGAAGACGAGCGCGCCCGCGAAGATCGCCGGATCGACCGCGGACGCGCCCGCGGCGGCGACCAGCATCGCCGACAGGATCCCCATGTACGCGCGCACCGAGAGCGCCATTTCCGGCGGCACGTGCGGCCGCAGCCAGCGCGCCGCGAGCGCGAGCGCGAGCGCGGCCGGGAAGGCGGCGACTAGCGCGCGCTCGAGCTCGAGACCGCGCGCGAGAAACGCCGCGATGTAGGCGACGTGCGCGAGCCCGAACGCCGCGACGCCGGCCTGGAACACGCGCGGGCGCTCTGCGGGAATCAGCAGCACGTCGCCGAGCCACGAGAGCGCGAGCGCCAGCGCGACCAGCCGCCCGTAGCTCGACGCGAGCGCGCCGTGCTGGAGCGCGGCGGCGACGAACACGGTGGACGCCGCCGGCTTCGCCAACCAGATTCCCGCGCGCCATCCGCGGTACTCTGCAGCGAGCAACAGGCCGACCGCGGCCGCCATCGGCACGACGAGCATGGTCGCCAGTCTATCGGAGGGCTCGCATGATCGATCTCTACACGGCGCCGACGCCGAACGGCTGGAAAGTCTCGATCGCGCTCGAAGAGCTCGGGCTCGCTTACACGGTGCACCCGGTTCGGCTCGACAAGCTCGAGCAGAAGGAGCCGTGGTTTCTCGCGCTGAACCCGAACGGGCGCATCCCGGCGATCGTCGACCGCTCGAACGGTGACTTCCCGGTCTTCGAGTCGGGCGCGATCCTCATCTATCTGGCCGAGCGCACCGGCAAGCTGCTGCCGACCGATGCCAAGGCGCGCTCGGTCGCGCTGCAGTGGCTGATGTTCCAGATGTCCGGCGTGGGCCCGATGCAGGGCCAGGCCAACGTCTTCTTCCGCTACGCGCCCGAGAAGATCCAGTACGCGATCGACCGCTATCAGAACGAGACCCGGCGCCTCTACGAAGTCCTCGAGCTGCGGCTCAAGGAGGTGGAGTATCTCGCGGGTGACTACTCGATCGCCGACATCTCGACCTGGCCGTGGGTCTCGATCCACTCTTGGGCGGGCGTCTCGCTCGACGGCCTGCCGCAGGTCTCGCGCTGGCTCGAGGCGGTCGGCAAGCGCCCGGCCGTGCAGAAGGGCCGCGCGGTGCCCGAGGCGCCGCCCGCGGCGGCGCGCAGCCAAGAGGTAGCCGAGAGCGCGCGCAAGATGCTCGCCTAGCGCGAGTGACCTGCGCGCGCGCTGCGCGCGACCTGCGCACGACCTGCACAAGGTGATCTCCGCCCTCAACTGAGCTGTCGCGCACGTCGAGAAGAGTGCGATGCTCTCGCGAGCGCTCGGCTTGGCGTTCTGTGTCCTCGCGGCGACCGGCTGCGCGAACCACGTGCGCTTCGACGAGGAGGTCCGCGAGCACGAGACGCGCGACGTGACTCGCGCGAGCGCGCGGATCGAGGCGCGCGATGCCGTCGTCGCGCAGCCCTTCGTCGAGCTCTCGATCGAAGCGGATGAGCTGGTACAGATCCGCCGGCGAGAGACGCTGGTGCGGCTCGACGAAGAGACTCCCTGGCGCGCGCAGAACGAGCTGTGGGAGGTGCCGACGGGTCTGGTCGCCGTGCCCGCGTTTCTCGCGCTGCGCGCCTCGAACAAGCTGCTGCTCGGCCTGATTCCCGACGACGTGATCAGCTCCGGAACGGACTTCGCGTTCGCGGCGCTGAATCCCGCGCTGAACGTCGAGTCTGAGACGCGCGTGCGCGGGCGCGAGGTCTCGCGCCGCAGCCGCGACCTGGACACCTCGGAGGAGCAGCACAGGCGCCCGCTCGCGCAGACGCCGGTGGTGTTCTCGCTCGCGCAGAGCCCGAGCCAGCACGCGATCACGGACAGCGCCGGCCACGTGCGCGTCGAGCTCTTGTCGCTGCTGACGGACGTGCCCGCGAGCCCGCCGCACCTCTTGCACATCGAGGTCGCCGGGGACGGCGTGCGCAAGACCGCCGTTCTCGAGCTACAGCTCTCGCGCCAGATCGCGGCTCGCGTCGTGCGCGCCGCCCAGGCGCGCGCTGCGGCGCGTGCGCCCGGCGCCAGCGCGGAGTCGGCAGCGCAGGCGCTGGTCGCCCTCGACGCGCTCGGCTTCCCGCAGAGCGCGCTCGCGCTGGAGCGCGAGCTGCGCGAGCACCGGGCCGCCGACGGCGCGTGGCTCGCCCGCCTGAACCTCGCGCTCGAAGACGACTAGCCCGCGCGGGCGCGCGTGTATCATGCGCGGGTGGCGCGCGCCCGCAGCAACGGCACCGAGCTGGAGTACGAAGAGATCGGCAGCCTGGCCGACCCGCCGCTGCTGCGCATACAGCACGTGTCGCGCGCGTCATGAGCGCGGGCCTCGCCGGCTGGATCGCCTTCGCGCTCGCGCTCGCAGCCGGCGCCCTCCTGTTTCAGCGCCTGCGGGCTGCCGAGGCGGCGCGCGCGGCGACTGCCGCGGCGCTGAGCGAGCGCCAGGAGGAGCTCGAGGCGACGCAGAAGAGACTCGAGCAGCGAAGCGCCGAGCAGCGCGCGCGCGGCGAGGAGAGCTCGGAGCTGCGCAAGAAGTACGAGAAGCTGAAGCGCCGCGCGGGCGACGAGCGCGAGGAAGAGAAGGGCGCTCCGGCGCGGATCCGCTCGCTCGAAACCGATCTCGACGCCGAGCGCGCAGACAGCCGCGCGGCGCGCGACGAGATCGTGCGCCTGCACGGCGAGGTCGAGCGCTCGGCGGCGGAGCTCGCGCGGGTCAAGGCGGAGCTGGCTCGCACCGCCGGCGCACTCGCGGAAGTGACTCCCTTGGCGGACCGCAGCGAGCTCGACGCGCTGCGCGGCCGCGCGGAGGCGAGCGAGGCGAAGCTCGGGAAGCTGGCGGCCGAGATCGAAGCGGCGCGGCGCGACGCGGCGAAGTACAAGGGCCGCTGGGAGACACTCGACAAGGCCTACATCGTCCTGCGCGGCGAGCTCGAGCTGAAGAAGGACGAGGTGCGCGCGCAGCGCGTCGAGGTCGAGCGGCTGCGCGCGCTCGAAGTCGTGCTGGTCGAGCCCGAGCCGCGCAGCGGGGAAGGCGCGGGCTAGCGCGGATTCAGCTGGTGGAGGGCGAGCTGGAGCGCGTTGGTCTCGCGCCAGCTGTCGTCGAGCGAGAGCGCGACGCGCTCGCCCGGCTCGACCCGCAGCGGCGCGGCTAGCCAGCCGAGCGACTCGTGCTCGCCGAGCACGTCGTCGCCGAACGCGAGCGACTGACTGAACAGAATCGCGGTGAGCGTCCCGGGCGAAGCGATCTGCAGAGTCACCGACTTCGGCAGTGGCTCGAGCGAGCGCCCGATCTCGAGCCGCTGCAGCTCGGTCGGACGGCCGAGCAGGCGCGAGGCCGCGCGCTCGAGCCGGCCGTCGCTCCGGCGCCGCGGCTGCCAGGCCGGGTCGGGCTGGCGCCCGAGATCCTCGAGCAGCGGGTCGAAGCTCAGCCCGTAGCGGCCGCGCAGCGCCTCGACCTCGGCGCGCAGCTCGCGCAGGCGCGTCGGGTGGTCCTGCTCGCTCCACTCCAGCGGACAGGCGCGAGTCACGACCCGGTCCGGGATCGCGCGGCCCCCCGGGGCGAGGAAGCGCTCCAGCAGCTGCGCAGTGAGTCGCAGGGTGGCTTCATCGCGCCGCGGGTCGCCCTCGCAGCGCGGCGCCACGATCAAGTCGAACTGCGCGCCGAGGTCGTCGCGCTGCAGGCGCGAGAGATCGCCGCGCACCCAGCGCACGTGGTCCGCGAGCCGGTTGCCCTCGGCCAGGCGCCGCGCGAGCTGCGTGTGGCCGATGTCGACCGCCACGACGCTCGCGCCCGCGCGCGCCGCCCAGAGCGCCGCCACGCCCACGCCGCAGCCGGCGTCGAGCACGCGCATGCCGGGCCGCACGATCCGCTCGAGGATCCTGCGCAGGGCGAGCGCGCCGTCGGCGCGCCGCAGGACCTCGAGCTGCTCGTGCGCGTTCACTCGCACTCCACGCGAGCTGCATCGGCAGCCGACGTGTCACGCCTGAAGCAGAGAGATGCGCTTTTGCAGTCTGCGGAAGCCGAGCGCCGAGAGACCCGACATGAGCGCGGCCAGCGGCATCAGCAGATCGCCGATCCCGCCCCACGCCGGCAGGACTCCGTCGAAGAGCGGCAGCCGATGCGCAGCCCAGCCGAGGTAGAGCGCCATGCCGAAGAACGGTGCGATCGCGCCGCGCAGCCCGGTCAGCGTGACGTGCACCCCCATGTAGAGACCGACCCGATCCGGCGGCGCGAAGTCGTTGTGGCCGAGGTTCCAGGCGAGCCCGCCGCCCGCGCGCGCCGCCCCGAGCACCATGCGCGCGAGCAGCACCACGAGCAGTGACTGGCTCCCGGCGCCGGCCCAGAGCAAGAGCTGCGAGAGCGAGAAGCTCCAGGCGTGAGCGGCGCGGAACGCGGACACGTGGACGCGGTCGAGATAGAGCGCCCAGAAGGGAATCGTCAGCAAAGAGAGGACGAGCGGGATCACGGTGGTGACCGAGATCGACTCGGCGTAGCTCGCGCCCATCTGGCGCGATACGAGATACAGAACCGGCGCCTCGACCATCATGTTCGAGATCCCGGACAGCATCTGCCAGCCGAGGAAGCTGGCGTACAGCGGATCGGAGCGCAGCAGCGCGACCACGCCGCCCATGCCCGGACCGTCGGCGCTCGCGCGCTGCTCCTGCGCCAGGTGGTCCGACTCACCGAGCAGCGGCACGCGAGAGAAGGCGAACACGCCGAGCGCCGCGAGCAGCGCGCCGCCCGCATAGACGAGCCGGAAGCGCTGCGGGTCGGCGTTCAGGATCTGCGCGCCGAGCCACGACGTGCCCGCCATGCAGAAGGTGTTGATCACGCTGAGTCGCGCGATGACTCGCCCGCGCGTCTCGCGCGGGTAGTTCAAGGTCCAGACCACGCTGCGCAGCGTGATGATTCCACCCAGGATCAGCCGCGACGCGATCTGCAGCGCGACCAGCAGCGCCGCGCCCGCGACGCCCTCGGGAATCAGCGCGATCGCCGCGACGCAGAGCGCCAGCGCCGTCATCAGCGCGCTCGTCCACGGCACGCGGCGGCGGCCGTGGGCGAGGCGCGCCCAGAACGAGCTCGAGAGATTGCCGAACATCGGCGCCGCGGTGACCAAGGCCAACACCGCGGGGTGTACGTGGAAGAGCTTGTCGGCGACCACGCCGATGAAGCCGCCCTCCATCAGGGCGGGCCCCGCGCTGAAGCACGCCTCGGTGAGTCGCTCGAGGCGATAGCCGCGCAGCGGGAGCTCGGGCAGGCTGGGCCGGCGCAGGGACCAGCGCTCCGCTGCGGGGCGGAGCCCCGGATCCGACGCGCGCATCGCGCGGACGCTAGCGCGCGTTCGCGTCCGAAGCCGGTCGCCGGCCGCGCACGCGCAGCGCGCCGCGCAGCCACTCGACCGCGTCGTCGAGCGCCACGTAGAACACCGGCACGACGATCAGGGTCAGCAGCACCGACGAGAACATCCCCGCGCCGGTCGCGACCGCCATCGGCGCGCGCGTCTCCGCGCCCGGGCCGACCCCGATCGCCGCGGGCAAGACACCGAGGATCATCGACACCGCAGTCATCAGCACGGGGCGCATGCGCACCGGCGCCGCCTCGCGCATGGCGGCGACCTTGTCGAGCCCGCGCTCGCGCAGCTCGTTCGCGAAGTCGACCAGCAAGATCGAGTTCTTGGTCACGAGGCCGAGCAGCAGAATGATGCCGATCACGCTGAACAAGTTGATCGTCATGCCGAGCCGGAACAGGTGCATGAAGAGCAAGCCGCCGAATGCACCGACCATGGCGAGCGGCAGCGCGAGCATGACGGTGAGTGGGTGCAACAGACTCTCGAACTGCGCCGCGAGCACCATGTAGATCACCAGCACCGCGAGGCCGATCGCCAGCCCGAACTGGCGCAGGCTCTGCAGAAACTGCTCGGCGCTGCCGCCGAAGTGCAGGGTCGCGCCCTCGGGCAGCAGGTCCGCGGTCGCCTCTCGCACGATTCCGATCGCGTCGCCGACCGGAATGCCGTCGAGGTTCGCCGAGATGGTCACGCTGCGCTGGCGCTGGTCGCGGTCGATCGTCGACGGCGCGGCGCCCGTCTCGATGCGCGCCAGGTTGCGCAGCTCGGCCACGCCGCCGTCCTGCGTGCGCACGAACAGTCCCCCGATCGCGTCGGGGTCGGAGCGGAACGCGTCGGCGAGCCGGACCCGGATGTCGTAGCGGTGTCCGCCTTCCTTGAACTTCGCGATGTTGAGCCCGCCGATGCCGGCCTGGACGATCTGGGCGAGGCTGCGCGCGTCGACGCCGAGCGCGCTGCACTTCTCGCGGTCGGGAATGATGCGCAGCTCGGGCAGACCGACTTTGAGCGTCTTCGAGAGATCGACGAAGCCCTTGTGACTGCGCAGTCGCAGCAAGATCTCGTCCGAGAGTTTGTCGAGCTGGTCGATCGCGAGATTGCCGCGCAGCGCGAACTCGAGCTCGCCGCGGCCGCCGCCACTGAGCGCGGAGACTGGATCGAAGACGCGGACCTCGAGGCCGGGGATCTCGCCGAGCGCTTCGCGCGCCGCGACCATCATCTCCTGCGCGCTGCGCGCTCGCTCGCTGCGCGGTTTCAGGATCGCCACGAAGACCGCGTTGGTGACGTTCCCCGGGCCATCCGGCCCCGAGACGCCGATCCCGGAGAAGAGCCCTTTGACCTCTTTTTGCGCGAGCATCCACTTCTCGGCCTGCGCCACGCGCTCGGTCGTACCCGCGAGCGATGTGCCGGGCGGGGTCTCCATCATCGCGAAGACGCGGCCCTCGTCGGACGGCGGGAAGAACTCCGAGCCGAGCAGCGAGCCGAGCAGAAGCGCCGCGACGAACGACGCGAGCGCGAGCCCGAGCACGCTGGCGCGGTGCGCGAGCGCCCAATCGAGCACGCGCGCATAGGCTGCTTCGAAGCGCGAGAACCCGAGCTCGAGCTTCCGGTAGAAGCTGCCGTGCGCGTGCGGCTCCTCGACGGGCATGCGCGCGGCGAGCATCGGGATCAGAGTGAGTGCCACGAAGAGCGAGAAGATCACCGACGCCGCGACGGTGAGTCCGAACTCCTTGAGGAAGCTGCCGACGATGCCGCGCACGAAGACCACGGGCAGGAAGACGATCGCGATCGAGAGCGTCGCGGCCGTGGCGGCGAACGAGATCTGGCGCGCGCCGTTCGACGCCGCCTCGCGAGGTGACTCGCCCGCCTCGCGGCGCCGCTCGATGTTCTCGAGCACGATGATCGCGTCGTCGATCACGACCCCGACCGCGAGCGCGAGCGCCAGCAGGGTCATCGTGTTGATCGTGAACCCGAACAGCCACATCGCGCCGAAGGACGCGATCAGCGAGAGCGGGATCGAGGTGCCGATCACCAGGGTCGGCCGGATCCGGCGCAGGAACAGGAGCACCGTGAGCGTCGCGAGAAACGCGCCGAAGAGCAGCGCGAACTGTGTCTCGGAGACCGACTCGCGGATCGCCGACGAGAAGTCGATCACTTGGTCGCGCTTCGGAAAGCTCATGCCCTCGGGCAGCAGTTTGCGCAGCTCGTCGATCTTGTCGTGCGTGCGGTTGGCGATCTCGACGGTGTTCGCGCGCGACTGCTTCAGGATGCCGACCGCCGCGCCGGGCGCGCCGTCGAAGCGCGCGATGAAACGCTCGTCCTCCGCGCCGTCCTCGACGCGGCCGACGTCGGAGAGTCGCACCGGCGCGCCGCCGACCTGGGCCACGACCAGATTGCCGAGCTCGGCGACGGACTGGAACTCCGCCTCGGTCTTGAGCGCGTACTCGAGCGCGTGACTCTCGACGCGGCCCGCGGGCACGTCGATGTGCTCGCGCTGGACCGCTCCGATGACGTCGAGCACCGAGAGGCCGCGCGCCCGCAGCGCCTCGCCGTCGAGCCAGATGCGGATCGCCCGCTCGCGCTTGCCGAAGATCTCGGTCGACGCCACGCCGTTGATCGTCTCGAGATACGGCTTCACCGTGTCCTTGATGTACTCGGTGACTTCGACCTGCGAGCGATCCGAGTTCAGCGGCAGCCAGATGATCGGCTGACTCGACATGCTGCGCTTGTCGATGACCGGCGGATCGAGCTCGCGGGGCAGCTCGTAGCGCGCGCGCGCCACCTTGTCGCGCACGTCCTGCGCGGCCTGGTCGACGTCCCGCTCGAGCTCGAACTCGGCGCTGATCATCGCGGCGCCCTGCATCGTGGTCGACTTCAGCGAGCGCAGGCCGGCGATCGTGTTGAGGTGCTCCTCGAGCACCTCGGTCACGTCCTCCTCCATCGTCTCCGGGCTCGCACCTTCGAGCTGCGCGGTCACCGTGACGACGGGGAACTCCATGTTCGGCATCTGGTCGACGCCGAGCTCGAAGTAGCCGATCACGCCGAAGACGACGAGTGACAGCATCAACATCAGGGTCAGCACCGGGCGCTGGATGCAGACGTCGGTGATATTCACGGCGCGACTGCCGGGGTGGACGCCGGCACCGTGCGCGAGCCGTCGGCGTTGCGCGCGCTGATCGACGCGCCGTCGACCAGGGTCGCGTGACCCCGCACCACGACGATGTCGCCGTCGGCCAGGCCCGAGCGGATCTCGGCGAGTCCATCCTTCACCCGGCCGACCTCGACGATGCGGCGCTCTGCGCGCGTGCCGCCGGCGATCGCGCGAAACACGACGTGTCCGTCCGAGCGCTGCAGCACGGCCTCCTCGGACACGAGCAACACGTTCCTGTGTTGCGCGATGCCGAGGTCCGCGCGCGCGAACAGACCGGGACGCAGGCGGCCGTCGGGATTGGGCAGCAGCGCCTTCACGCGCAAGGTGCGCGTGCGCTCGTCGATCACCGGCGAGACCATCGACACGCGGGCGTGGAAGATCTCGCCGGGGTAGGGCGCCACGCTGACCTCGAGCGGCAGGCCGAGCGAGAGCCGGCTCGCGTCCGCCTCGGGCAGATTGAACTCGACCTCGACCGGGTCGAGCGAGACCAGCTCGAAGAGCTTCTGCCCGGGCTGGACGAACTCGCCGCGCGAGACGAAGCGGCGCCCGATCACGCCCGCGAAGCGCGTCGCGACGCGCGAGTCACTCACCGCGCGCTCCGCCGCGCCCAGATCCGCCTGCGCCGCCTGCACGCGCGAGCGCGCCGCCTCGAGCCCCGTGTCGGCCTGTTCGAGCTGCGCCTGCGAGGCCACGGCGCGTTTCGCGAGCGCGTGTACGCGGTGACTCTGGCGCTGCGCCTCGAGCAGGTTCGAGCCCGCTTCCGACAAGCGGGCGCGCGCGCGGTCGAGGTCGAGCGCGCGGCGCTCCGGGTCGATCTCGATCACCACCGCGTCCTCGGCGACGGGCTGGCCTTCGTCGACAAGGATCGCAGTGACTTCGCCGGGAACCTGCGCCGCCACGTCCGCGCGCTGCTTGGCGAGCAGCTGGCCGGTCGCGGCGACTCGCTCTTCGAGGTCGCGCACTTCGACCGGCGCCAGCACGACGGCGCGCGCCGGGCTCTCCTCCGCGGCCTTGTGCGCACGGCAGCCCGCCGCGAAGGCGAGCGCGCTGGCGAACGCGGCGGCGAGCGCACGGCGAGTCACGGCGCGCCGAGCTCCTTGCACAGGAGGCCGCGCTCGATCGTGCCGAGCGCCAGGTCGACCAGCTCCGGACGCCACGGGTGATCGGGGCGACTCACGCTGAGCGAGACCACGCCGTGCAACACGGCCCAGACCGTCTGGAAGATCGCCTCGGGATCGCGCGCCGCCAGTGTGCCCGCGCCGGAGGCCGCCACGAGCGCGCGAAACACGAGCTCGCGCGCGGCTTCGGCGGATGGCAGCCGGCGGGCGTCGTCGCGCCGCGGCGCGGAGATCAGCGCATAGTGAGTCGGGTTCGAGAGCCCGAACTCCAGATAGGCGCGCGCGAGCGCGAGCAGATACTCGCCGGCGTCCACCCGCTTCGGGACCCGAGTCAGCCGCTCGTAGAGCTCTGCGC
>JBIOJK010000074.1:0-17906 GCA_044450765.1 Myxococcota bacterium
CCAGCGCATCGAGCCGCGCGCGGATCTGGCCATCCGACGGCGCCGCCGTGCCCGGCTGCACGATGTCGAAGACGTACACGTGCTGCTGCTGCACGGCGTCGAAGCTCTGGCGCGAGCGCACCTCGAGATCCTGCGCGTCCGTCTCGACGCGCACGATCGCGTCCTCACCGAGCTGGATCGCGTCGAGACCCGTGACGTGGCCGCCGCCCTGCGGCTTCCCGTCGAGCTTCAGTGCGGTCTTCGTGAGCGCGATCTGGAATCCCCTGATCGAGGTGTTCTTGCTCATGCGCACGTCGGGCGGCTGGGTCGTGCGCAGAATCAGACTGGTGCGGCCCGCGAGCTCGGTGTGGCCGAGAAAGACGAGTGAGTTCGGCAAGACCTCGAGCTGCAGCACGACGTGGTCGGGAACCTTCTGCGCGTCGTAGCTCACCTCCTGCGCGAGGTAGCCGTCGGCGATCGCGTGGAACTTGACCGCGTCCTTGTAGGTCATGTCGACGCGCGGGGGCAGCGTCACCAGCGCCGGTGACTGCGAGTGCTCGAAGCGCTTCTGGAAGTTCGAGCGGATGTAGTAGAGGCGGAGCTCCGCGCCCGAGGGGACCGTCTCGACCTGGATCTTGCGCTGGTCGTACCAGTAACTCCAGCCGCCGAGCACGCTGGTCAGGCCGATGCCGAGATTCTTCGGCGTCCAGGCGGCGCGCTCGGACGGGATCAGCTCGACCTGATTCACCGTGCCGTCGGCGCGCACCGAAGCGCTTCCCGCAATCAGCGGAATCCCCAGCAGAGCGCAGGCGAAGAGCGTAGAGACGGTTCTCATGCCACCTCGAAAGCGGCGCGAGCTTATCCCCACGGACGAGCGGAAGACAAGGCAACTTCAGCCGCCGATTCGCTCGTAGGTCCCGCTCTTCCCGCCCGACTTGCGGACCAGGCGAATCGCGCCGATCTGCATGCCGCGGTCGATCGACTTACACATGTCGTAGATCGCGAGCGCCGCGGCGGAGACGGCGACCAGCGCCTCCATCTCGACGCCGGTCTTCGCGGTCGTGCGCGCGCGCGCTTCGATCCGGATCGCGGGCGGCGAGGACTCGGGGATGAAGTCGACTTCGAGCGCATCCAGCGGCAGCGGGTGACACAGCGGAATCCACTCCGAGGTTCGCTTCGCCGCCTGGATCGCGGCGATGCGCGCGACGCCGAGCACGTCGCCCTTGGGCGCGGTGCCCCGGACGGCCGCAGCGAGCGCGCGCGCCGAGAGCTCGATGCGGCCACGCGCGATCGCCTCGCGCGCCGTGGCCGGCTTGGCGCCGACGTCGACCATACGCGCGCGACCCTTCGCGTCGAAGTGCGTCGAGCGGGGCGACCGCGTGGCGCGCTTCGAGCGCGGCTTCATCCGCGGATCTGTGCGCTGGCGCCCTCGGGCGCCAGGTACGGCCGGAAATCCCGGCGGAGCTTCTGCACTCGGCGCAGATAGCGATCGTTCCCGACATTGTTGCCCCAACAGTAGGCACTGATGCCGTCGTCCTCGCCGAGCCGGCGGATGTTGTCGGCGAGCAAGCGGCAGCCCGCCTCGATGTTCGCCTCCACGTGCGAGACGCTGCCCGGCAGCTCGAGCTCCTCGTACATGTATGGCATGACCTGCATCAGCCCGATCGCGCCGCGCGGGCTGCGCGCGCCGGGGCGGCCGCTGCTCTCCTGCATCAGCACGGCCAGCACCAGATCGGGCGCGAGTGACTGCTCGCGCTGGCAGCGCGCCACGCTGCCGGCGATGCGGTTCGAGAGCGATGCGTCGAGCTGCGGCGCCTTGGCGTGCAGCGCGGCGACCACTCGGAGCTTGGCGACCTCGTCCGGGCCGCCGCGAGTCGAGCCGTTGGCGAGCGACCGTCCCTGGGCGGCAAGGGCCGCCGCCACGTTCAGGACACCCGTCCCCGCCAGCAACAGGATGCCAGCAAAAATGGCACGCCAGCGCGCTCCTTGCGGATCGCTCATTCAGCTCCCACCCGTGATTCCGGGGGGCAAACCTATCGGGAGCCCGGGGGGTGTCAACGATCCCCGGGTGCGGCGGCCGCTCCGCCCTCCAAAGCTCTTCAGGCCGCGGCAGGCAGGTGGCGCTCTGGCCGCGCCCGGAGCACCAACACCCGCGACTCTAAAGGACTTTGTCGCCAGTGGGAGGCTCCGGGAGGCAGCTTTCTAAGGGGGGCTTGCCCCGCGGCCGATGGGTCGTCCGAAGGAGCCCTCGTCCTGGGGCACGTCGTTCAGATCAAGCTCGAGGTGCCTCCAGAGTACGGGGCCGATCTCCCAGACGCGGAGTCGCCGCTGCGCTTCCAGTCCGCGGACGGCTCCTTCTACCTCACCGATGAGGAGCTGATCGACGCGCGCGAGCGCGGCTGCCGCTACGAGCTGGTGCGACGGGTCGAAGAAGCCGATTCGCCGGTCCGCTTCTCGCTCCCCCATGACGGCGCGGTGACCGACTGGCCGCCCGAGGACGCGCGGCTCGCAGTGCTCGCGCGACTGCTTGCCGAGGACCGCGCCAACGGCTCGGTCGAGGTGCGCTTCCTCGGCCGCAATCGCAGCGTGCCCGCCGACGGCTTCGCGCTCGACCGCGCGGGTGGCCAGCGCCGCTACGTCTGGCAGGTCGTCCCGACCGAGGTGCACAGCGCGCGGCCCGCAGTGCAGGAGCGGTTCCGGGCGCTGCGCGCGATCTGCGCCGACCCCGGCTCGCGCGTCGTGCTGTCGCTGGGATCGGGCGGCTTGAAGCTGTTCGCGCACGCGACCGCGCTGCGCCTGTTCGAGTCACTCGGCCTGGCCGACAACTTCGCCGAAGTCTGGGGCTCGAGCGCCGGCGCGATGGCGGGCCTGCTCTACGCGCAGGGTCTCTCGCCCCACGCGATCGAGCAGATGGGCTACGACCTGTACACGGGCCGGGTCGACCTGGCGCTGCGGCCGTCGAAGCTGCAGTTCCTGCGGCACCTGGTGCGCGACGCCCTGTTGCCGGCGCTCGGCGCCGCAGGCGCGGGCTTCGTCGACGTCGCCGACGGTCTATCGCGCATGCTCGAGCGCTACTGCGGCGAGGTCGAGCCGCGGCTGCCGTTCTACTGCATCGCGTTCAACCTGCGCGACTGTCAGTCGGACGTGCTGACTCCCTGCGCGGTGCCGCCGCATCTGCGCGAGTTCGTCGTGCAGGCGGACGGGCGCGCCGCAGCGCTCGCGTCGTCGAGCGTGCCGCTGCTCTTCGTGCCGCGCGTGATTCGCCGCATCAGTCACGACGCGCACTACATCGACGGGTCGACGACCGAAGACGTGCCGCTGCACTCGATCGTCCGGAAGTGGGACCTGGACCGCGCGCACGGCGCCGAGACGCGCCAGCGACTCGTGATCCTGTACGTCAAGCTCACGGGCGGGCTCGAGACGTATCGGACGCACCCGGGTCGGATCGGCAAGCTGCGCCTGATGCAGACCGTCGCAGCCGCGGGCATCGAGACGATGCACCGGCGCGACGTCGAGCTGCTGCGGCTGCGGCCCGACGTGCGGCTGCTGGGCCTGGAGCTCGGCGACTCGAACCCGGACTTCTTCGACACGCGCCGGATCGCCGAGTTCATCCGCGCCGCGAAGGAGAGTTTCCCCGAGCAGCTGGTCGAGCTCGAGGAGCGACTGCGGGCGGACGAGCGGCGCGGCTAGCCACTTCGGTATCCTGCGCGCGTGTATCCCGTTCTCTTCGAAGTCTTCGGCTTCCCGATCTCGAGCTTCGGCGTCATGGTCGCGTTCGCGTTCCTCGCGGGCGGCTGGCTGACGGCGCGCTCGTTCGAACAGAACGGCGCCGACGGCAAGCTCGCCTGGGACTTACTGACCTGGTGCGTCGTCGGGGGCCTCGTCGGCGCGAAGCTCTGGTTCGTCGCCGAGGAGCTGACGCGTGAGCCGTCCGCGACGCTGGCCGGCACGCTGTTCAGCCGCGGTGGACTCACTTGGTACGGCGGCTTTCTCGGCGGCGCGATCGCCGGGCTCGGCGCCGCGCGCCAGCGCGGGATCTCGCTCGTCGACACCATGAACGCGGCCGCGCCGGCGCTCGCCGCGAGTCAGGCGATCGGGCGCATCGGCTGCTTCCTGGTCGGCGACGACTACGGCGCGCGCACGAACGCGCCGTGGGCGGTCGCGTTTCCGAAGGGACTGCCGCCGACGATCGACCCCGCGACGGGCGCGGTCTACACGGTGCACGCGACGATGCTCTACGAGACGCTCTGGCTCACCCCGGTCTTCGCGCTGCTCTGGGCGCGGCGCGGCAAGTCGCCGTTCCTGTTCGGCGAGTATCTCGTGCTCGCGGGCATCGGCCGGCTCTGGATCGAGGCGTTCCGCCTGAACCCGGACTTCGTCGGCGTCCTGTCGAACGCGCAGGTCGTGGCGCTGTCCTGCATCGCCGTCGGCGGCGCGAGCTGGCTCTGGCTGCGCGCGAACCGCGCGGAAGTCAGTTCCGGTGCCGGGAAGTGAGCTCCGTCGCGAGCGCGAGCGCGCGCTTCGCGAGCTTCTGATCCGAGAGCTCCACGTTCTGGGCCAGCGCCGTGAGCACGCGTCCGGCACTCTGGCGCCAGAGCGCCGGCGAGGTCGCCAGGTCGTCGCGCCAGCGGGAGAGTGAGTCGACCGCGGCCAGATTGTCGCCCGCGTAATAACTCGCCATTCCGCGCGCGAACGGCAGGGCGCCTTCCGCGGCCCCTGCGGCGCGTGCGTCGGCGCGCTCGAGCACCGCCGCGGCCTCGGCGTAGTGACCGTTCTCGATCAAGCTCTCGACCGCGAGCTGGTAGCCGCGCCCGACCGAGCCGTAGATGTCTGCGAGCAAGCGCAAGAGCGGCAGCCCGAAGACCTGCTCCGAGCGCGCCGGATCCTCGACCAGGCTGCGCGCGATCGCGCCCGAGACGGCGAGCTGGCGCAGCACGATCAGCAGCTGGTCGCGCGTCTCGCGGAACAGCTCCTCCGCCTCTGCCTCCGACTCGAGCATGCGGCGGCTGCCCGCCTCGAAGACCCGCCAGAACGCGTCGGCGAGCGGCCCCGACGCCGAGCCCTCGGCCATCATGCGCTGCAGGCGCGGTCCGTAGCTGTCGGTCAGATAGAAGCCCTCGCGGAACTTCATCGTCTCGTGAAACAGCGCACCGACCGCGAGATCGAAGAGCTCCTCCGCTTGCACCTCCGTGCGCGGGCGCGCGTCGTCGAGCCGGAACAGCGCGTGACACTCCTCCTTGAGCCGGTACAGAGCGCTGTCCTCGGCGTCGCCGACCAGCCGCGCGACCGTGCCAAAGGAGAGTCGGCCCGCGCGCAGATCGCGCCCGACCTCCTGCGAGAGCACGAAGCCCTCCATGAAGTCTCGGACGATCTGAGCGAGCCGCCGCTCGCGAAGCTCCATGACGCGCCCTCCCGCGCTCGATGATAGACCCGTAGAATGCCGAGATCGATGTGGCCCGGATGGATCGCAGAGCGACCGCGAAAGATGCCCGATCGCCCGGTGACCCGGCGGGGCTCGACCCGTTGAAAGCCGCTCCCGGGGGATCGAAGCTCGCCGTCGGCATCATCTTCACGACGATCCTGATCGACTTCCTCGGTTACTCGATTCTCATTCCGGTCCTGCCGCACTTCGTCAGCACGCTCGGCGTCGGCGCGGTCGGCATCGGCGCGATCACCGCGCTCTACGCGCTCGGCCTCGTGCTCTTCCTGCCGCTCTGGGGCTGGGTCTCGGACCACGTCGGCCGCCGGCCGGTGCTGCTGGTCTCGCTGCTCGGCACGGCGGTCTCGTTCGTCGTGCTGGCGCTCGCGAACTCACTCGCCGTCGTTCTCGTGGCGCGCTTCATGGGCGGCTTCTTCGGCGCGAGCGTGGGCACCGCGCAGGCCGCGATGACGGATCTCACCGACGAGAGCTCGCGCGCGCAGGGCATGGGGGTGATCGGCGCCGCGACCGGAGTCGGGCTGGTGCTCGGCACGGCGCTCGGAGGGGTGCTCGGCGGAATCGATCCGACGCTGCCCTTCTACGCGACCGCGGGCGTCGCGGCGGCGAACTTCCTGCTCGCGGCCTGGGTGCTGCCGGAGTCGAAGGGCGCGGTGGCGCGTGACTCGGGCTGGCCGGAGCTGCGGCGCGCGCTCGTGCCGGCGCCGCTCTGGGTCGCGGCCAGCGCGCGGAACGGAGGCCAGCGCCTCTACCTGTATCTCTTCCTCCACATCTTCTTCGCGTTCTCGGCGATCGAGTCGATGTTCCCGCTGTTCGCCGCGGCGCGCTTCGGCTGGGGCGAGCTGCAGACCGGCCTGTTCATGGCGGCGATCTGCGTCGTGCTCGGCGGAACGCAGGGCCTCGTCGTCGGCCGACTGTCTCGCGTGTGGAGCGAGACGACTCTGACTGCGATCGGCTTCGGAGTCACGGGTGTCTCGCTCGGGGCGCTCTCGTTGTCTCACTCGGTGCCGGCGCTCTGCGTGAGCTCGATCGGAGTCGTGCTCGGCGCGGGCATCGCGTTTCCCGCGTTCACCAGTCTGTTCTCGAAGGTCTGCGGCGCGCACGAGACGGGCGCCGCCATGTCTCGCAGCCAGGCCATGGTCCACACGGGGCGCGCGCTCGGGGCGCTCTGCTGGGGCTGGGTCTTCGCGAGCGCGGGTGCAGGCATGCCGTTCCTGTTCGCCGGGCTCGCGCTGCTCGTGGCGCTCGCGCTCTTTCTGAGCGCTTCGCGGGTACTGCTGCCCCAGGCCTGATCCGGTATGCTCGGCCATGTCGGGCCGGAGGATGGGCAGCATGAGCGAAGCAGTGGAACGCGAGCGACTGGACGTGGACATCCTTTTCGTCGGGGCCGGCGCGGCGACGCTGGCCGCAGTCATCCGACTGGCCGACCTGTGCAAGGAGCAGAAGCTCGAGCTGCCTTCGATCCTGGTGATCGAGAAGGCCCCCGAGCTCGGCGCGCACCAGCTGTCGGGCGCGATGATGGATCCACGCGGACTCGCCGAGCTGATGCCCGACTTCGTCGCGCAGGGCTTCCCCTACCACTACCAGTGCACGTCGGACTACACGTGGATCATGACACCGAAGCGAGTCATCACCGCGCCGGTCACTCCGCCGCCGTTCGTGAATCACGGCAACTACGCGATCTCGCTCTCCGACGTCGTGAAGTGGCTCGGCTCCAAGGCCGAGGAGCGCGGAATCGAGATCTACCCGGGCTTCCCCGCCGCCGAGCCGCTCTTCGAGGGCAAACGCATCGTCGGCGTGCGCGTGCAGGACCGCGGGGTCGACAAGGACGGGCAACACAAGGGTGTGTTCGAGGCCGGCCCCGAGATCCGCGCCAAGTGCGTGGTCTTCGGCGAAGGCACGCGCGGCTCGTGCACGAAGGTCGTGATCGAGACACTCGCCCTAGAGGGACCGAACCCGCAGGCGTACGAGACGGGCATCAAGGAGATCTGGCGAATCCGGCCCGAGAACCACAAGCCGGGGCGCGTGGTGCACACGATGGGCTGGCCGCAGGATCCCTCCACCTTCGGCGGCGGCTGGATCTACGACCTGAAGGACAATCGTGTCTCGCTCGGCTTCGTGACCGGTCTGGACTACGACAACCCGTACACCGACCCGCACGACCTGATGCAGCGCTGGAAGACTCACCCGCGCATGAAGCAGCTGCTCGAAGGCGGCGAGTGCATCCGCTACGGCGCGAAGACGATGCCCGTGGGGGGCTGGTTCTCGTTCCCGAAGCTGTACGGCGACGGCTTCCTGCTGGTCGGTGACTCGGCCGGCACCTGCAACGGCGAGAGACTCAAGGGTGTTCACCTCGCGATCAAGAGCGGCGTGCTCGCCGCGGAGACGCTCGTCGAGGCGATCCGCAAGGACGACTACTCCGATGCGACGCTCGCGAGCTACAAGACGCGCTGGGACGCGAGCTGGCTCGCGAAGGAGCACTGGAAGGCGCGCAACTTCCACGCGTCGTTCAAGTACGCGCAGAAGATGCCGCGCTGGCTCGGCTGGGCGCGCCAGCTGCCGTGGCTCGTCAACGGCCAGGCACTCGCGATGATCACCGGCGGGCGCGGGCTCGTGAAGATGGTGCACGCGCACCCCGATCACGAGCACATGAAGAAGCTCGCCGAGCTCACGCCCAAGGAACGAGAGAAGAAGAACAAGGTCGCATACGACAACAAGTACACCTTCGACAAGGTGACCGCGGTGGCGCTGGCGGGCTCGCGGCACGAAGTCGACCAGCCGCATCACCTGCACGTGGCCGACACCAACGTGTGTGCCACGAAGTGCGTGACCGAGTACGGCAATCCGTGCGAGAGCTTCTGCCCGGCGGCCGTGTACGAGATGATCCCGGACGACCAGAGGCCCGGCCAGAAGCGGCTGGTGATCCACCACGAGAACTGCGTGCACTGCAAGACCTGCGACGTCGCCGATCCGTACGCGCTGATTACCTGGACGACCCCCGAGGGCGGCGACGGCCCCGACTACACGAACATGTGACGTCATGGACGTGGCCGTCGTCGGCGCGGGACCCGCGGGCTCGTTCTGCGCGTGGCGGCTGGCGCGCGCCGGCCAGCGAGTCACCCTGTACGACCCGTCGCACCCCCGCGAGAAGCCCTGCGGCGGCGGAGTGACTCCCGGCGCGTTCGCGCGCTGGCCGGAGCTCGCGGAGCTGCGCGCCGCCGGGCGCCCGTCGCACGCCGTCCGGCTCGTGGCCCCGCGCGGCCGCGCTGTCTCCGTGTCGCTGGCGCAGCCGATCGAGATCTTCTCGCGGCGCGTGCTCGACTCACTCCTGCTCGAGCGCGCGCGCAAGGCCGGCGCGGAGCTGCGCCCGCAGCGCGTGAAGCGGGTCTCCGTCGTCGCCGACGGCGTCTGGCTCGAGCTCGACGGCGGACGCGCGCGCCACGACTTCGTCGTCGGCGCCGACGGCGCCGCGAGCGCGGTGAGGCGCTCGCTCGCGGGCGAGCGGCCCGGCAGCAGCGCGAGCTACGCGACCGCGGGCCTCCACGTCTTCGGCCTCGAGGAGCGCGAGATCCTGGTCGAGTTCAGCGCGGACTTCGCGGGCTATCTCTGGGTGTTCCCGCGGCCCGACCACGCGTCGGTCGGGATCGCGGCGCCGGTCGGGTGCGCGAGCGGATCCGAGCTGCGCGCGCGCGTGCGCGAGTTTCTCGCGCGGCGCTACCCGGGCAGCGACTCGCTGCCGAGCGAAGCCTACGCCGCGAGCATCCCCGTCGGCGCCGGTCCGGTCTCCGGGGCGCGCTTCGCGCTGATCGGCGACGCCGCGAACGCCAACGACGCGATCACCGGCGAGGGCATCCAACACGCGTTCGACTCGGGCGGCCTGTTGGCGGACTCACTCTGCGAGGCCGGGGTCGACGGCGCTCCGGCGCTCTACCGCGAACGCTGGCGCGCCGGGCCGGGCGGCGAGCTCGCCGCCTGCGCGCGTCTGGCGCGCCGGCTATATCGCCCGCGCACCGTCGATCTGTCCGTGGCGCTCGCCGCGAGAAGCCGCCGTGCGCGCAGACTCATGGCCGACATGCTGATCGCAGCGCAGCCCTACCGCGGGCTCCTGCGCCGGATCCTGGCCGACTCAGTCCGCGGCTCTTCGATCTGACTCCCGCGCCGCGCCAAACTCGACGAGCAGCGACAGCGGGCCGCGAAACGCGACGTTGGCGGGGACGCGCAGTGTCTGCCCGCGAGTCAGCCGCATTTCGGGAAAGCTTGCACAGAGCTCTTCGAGCACCACGCGGGCCTCGAGCCGCGCGAGCGGGGCGCCGAGACAGAAGTGCGCCCCGTGTCCGAAGGACAGGTGTTCGCCGGCGTTCGCGCGGCGGATGTCGAAGCGCTCGGGGTCGGCGAAGACGGCGGGATCGCGGTTCGCCGACCCGAGCAGCAGCAGCAGGTTGGCGCCGGCCGGCACGCCGACGCCGCCGATCTCCGACGACGCGCGGGTTCTCCTCCGCCACGCGATGACCGGTGAGTCGAAGCGGAGCACCTCCTCGACCGCGTTGGGAATCAGCGCCGGATCGGCGCAGATCTCGGCCCAGGCCTCGCGCTGATCGAGCAGGCGGCGGAACGCGTTTCCGATCAGGCTCGTGGTGGTCTCGTGGCCCGCGGTCAAGAGGCCGTAGACGATCGTCGTGACTTCGCCGCGAGTCAGTGCGGCTTCCTCGCCGGCGCGGGCCGAGGCGAGGTCGCTCGTGAAGTCGTCGCGCGGATCGACCGTGCGGCGCGCGACGAGATCCTCCGAGTAGCGCCAGAACTCCGCCATCGAGTGCGCGAGCCGGCGCTGCTCGTCCGGCGTGGGTCGCCCCCAGATGAACTGGATTCGGCTGTCCGAGCCGCTCTTGATGCGCGCGGCGTCGTCGTCGGGGATGCCGAGCACGCGGAACACCACGCGCAGCGGAAGCTGCCAAGCGAGCTCGCCGATCAGATCTGCGCCGCTGCGCCCGCGACAGCGATCCAGGAACTCCCGGACCAGTTCGCGAATCAGTGACTCCATCGCCGCGACGCGCTTGGGCCGGAACGCGCTGTTCGCCAGGCGCCGCACCCGAGTGTGGTCGGGCGGGTCGTTGTTCGTGAGCGCCGCGACCGGGCGGAAGTCACTCGCCGCGAGGATCCCCGCCGCCTCCGCGCCGATCGGATGGAGGGGCGAGAGCGCGTTCGCGGCGGAGTAGATCCGCGGCGCCGCGAGGATCTCGCGAACGTCCGCGTGGCGGGTGACGACCCAGTGGTCGAGCTCGGCGCAGTAGAACGCGGGCGTCGCCGCACGCAGCTCGCGAAAGAGCGGGTAGGGGTCCGCGAGATACGACTCAGCGAACGGATCGAATCGGCGCGCCGAGTCGCTCACGCCCCGTCAGCTCACTCGCTTGATTCCCGGCGGCTGCCAGGTTCCCTCGCCCGGCGGCAGGATCGACGGCGGCTTCTCGTTCGGCCAGTAGAGGCGCATCACGAGATAGATCGAGCCGTCCGGCGCGGGCAGCCAGTTGGACTCGAGCGCCTTGCCCGGCGAGTCCTTCTGGATGTAGAGGGTGAGCGACCCGTCCCTGGTGGTTTTTAGGGCCGGCAGTATCGGCGAGTTGATCAGGTAGCGGTTGATCGGGTTCTGGATCAGGAGCTGCGTCTTTCCGTCGTACATCGTCACCGACCAGAAGGCACGCACCGGGGGCAACGCGCCCTTCGCGAAGGTGAGTGTGTACTTGTGCGCGGCGCCATCGAGTGTCTGGCCGTCGGAGTCGAGGCGCGACATGGGGTAGGCAGCCTCGATCGCGTCGTTTGCGAAGATGCCGGCCTTCGCAATGGCCGCGCGCTGCAGCCAGTCGCCCCCGTAGTACGCCGCGTCGCCCCCGGTCTTGCCGATGCGCCAGCCGTTGACGTTCCTGCCGGCGGATGCGACAGCCTTGTCGACCCGCGCATCGCCGGCCTTCATCCCCTCGCCGACCTCCATCTTGTGCTCGAGCGAGAGATCCTTGAAGTCGAACGTCTTGCCCGGGCCCACGCCGATGCGCGCGAGCTCGGCGCGGATCTCGCGCTCTTCCGGGCGCGCCGGTGCGAACTGCAGAGCGAAATCGAGATACTCGAAGAAGTTCTGCTTCACGAGCTCGCTGTTGGCGACCGGGAAGGTCAGCGCGGGCGCAGCGGGCGGCGCCGGCTTCTTCGTGTATGCCGACAGCATCCGCACCTTGTAGCCTGCCTGGATCTTCTTCACGTTCGCCATGTCGCCGGCGTTGAAGAGCTGAGTGCGGTAGATCGCAGCCGAGAGCTCGGTCGTGGAGCGGAACACCTTCTTGATTCCCTTCGGTGTCTCACCCTTCCAGTCCGGCCCCACGACCAGGTAGTCGCCCGCCGCGTTGCCCGTCGCGCGGCTGCCGATGTAGCCGAAGTTGTAGGTATTTCCGTCGCAGAGCTGGACCGAGTAGTAGCGCCTCTTCTCCACCGCCGGGACCGAGAGCACGACCGGCTCCGCGCGCAGATCCAGCACCAGCGTGGAGTACGGCGTGTCGCTGTTCGGCGTCACGACGGCGGTGTCCCGGTATGTGAACACGCGCGCTTCGCTGTTGATCTGGTTGAACGGCGCCTTGTACTGGCTCGACGTCTTGTCGACCGCGAACTGGTACTGAACGGCGTAGGTCATCACGATCGGCAGGCCGTAGATGAAGCCTTCTTCGGCGATCAGGCGCGTCTCGGCGATGCCGGGCCGGGCCTTCTCGGTCGCTTCCGCGCTGGAGAGCGAGTCACCGGATCCCGCGCAGTGCATCTGGAGAGCCGCGAGGGCGGCCAGCGCGCCGGCGGCCCGCGGCGAGAGATTCCGCTTCCTGGTCATCGTGCCAGTATCACCCAACCGCGAGCGGCCGTGGGCGCGAGGTCCGAAAACGGTTCGCTCGCGGTAAGGATCGGTCGCTGCCCCCAGACGTAGCTTCCTCGACCGTGAACACCACGAGAGGAGACTTCGCCATGGAACGCATTCGCGGGATCGGCGCCCTGTGCTACGGGCTGATCTGCTACGTGATCTTCTTCCTGACCTTCCTATATCTGATCGGCTTCATCGGGAACTTCGCGGTTCCGAAGTCGATCGACTCGGGCCCCGTCGGGTCGCTCGGCTGGGCGCTGGCGGTGAACATCGCGCTGCTCGCGCTGTTCGGGCTGCAGCACAGCGTGATGGCGAGACCCGGTTGGAAGCGCCCGTTCACGCGGATCGTGCCGCGTTCGATCGAGCGCTCGACCTACGTGCTCGCCTCGAGCGTGGCGCTGATCGTGCTGTTCTGGCTGTGGCGTCCGATTCCGACGCCGCTCTTCGAGCTGCGCGGCGACATCCTGGTCGGCACGGTGACTGCCGTGTATCTGCTCGGCTATGCGCTCGTCCTGGAGGCAACGCTGCTGATCGATCACTTCGATCTGTTCGGGCTGCGCCAGGTGTTCCTGCGCGCCACGGGTCAGCCGTACACCGAGAAGCGCTTCGCCACGCCGCTGCTCTACAAGCACATCCGGCACCCCATCTATGCGGGCTGGCTGATCGCGTTCTGGGTCGCGCCGGCGTTCAGCGTCGGCCATCTGCTGTTCGCGAGCGCGCTGACCATGTACATCCTGATCGCGGTCCCGCTCGAGGAGCGCGACCTGGCCGCGCAGCTCGGCGAGCCGTACGAGAAGTGGCGCGCGGAGACCCCCGCGCTCGTGCCGCGCATCGGACGCCGCGTGCGCTCGCAGCCGGTTCGAGTCAGCGAAGAGGCGCGCTGATGACCGCGCCGGCGTTCGACTCCGCGAAGCTGGAGCGCTTCGAGGGACGAATGTTGGACGTGCTGAACGGCGCCGCACTCGCGCTCATGACGTCGATCGGGCACCGCGCCGGTCTGTTCGACGTCATGAGCCGGATGCGGCCCGCGACGAGCGCGGCGATCGCGAGCGCCGCCGGCCTCGACGAGCGCTACGTGCGCGAGTGGCTCGGCGCGCTGGTGACCGGCGGCGTAGTCGACTACGCGCCGGACGTCGAGACCTACTCGCTTCCCCGCGAGCACGCGGCGCTACTGACTCGCGCCGCGCGGCCCGACAACGTCGCCGCGACCTGTCAGTGGATTCCGGTGCTGGCGTCGGTCGAGGATCGCATCCTCGAATGCTTCGAGCGCGGTGGCGGCGTCCCCCACTCCGCGTTCGCGCGCTTCCACGCGCTGGCGGCGGAGGACGGCGACGCCGTCGTTTCGTCTCTGTTCGAGAGTGTCTTGCCACTGGTCGAGGAACTGCCCGGACTGCTGACGCGTGGAATCGACGTGCTCGACGTCGGCTGCGGCAGCGGCCGCGCCGTGAACCGCCTGGCCGCCGCCTTTCCGCGCAGCCGCTTCACCGGCTACACCATCTCGGCCGATGGCGTCGACGCGGCGCGCGCCGAGGCGCACGAGCTGCGCCTGGCGAACGTGCGCTTCGCGCAGCGCGATCTCGCGAGGCTCGGTCACACCGACGACTTCGACTGCGTGACCGCGTTCGACACGATCCACGACCATCCGCGGCCCGACGTCTTCCTGCGCGGGGTCGCAGAGGCGCTGCGGCCGGACGGCGTGCTGCTGATGCGGGAAGTCGCCGCCACGAGTCACCTCGAGCGAGACATCGAGCACCCGCTCGGGCCGTTCCTGTACACGATCTCCTGCCTGCATTGCATGACGGTCTCGCTCGCCGCCGGCGGCATGGGCCTCGGCGCGATGTGGGGCTCTGAGCGCGCGCTGCGCATGCTGGCCGCCGTCGGGCTGGGCCGCGTCGAGCTCCGCCAGCTGCCGCGCGATGCGATGACTCTGTATTTCATCGCGCGCAAGTAACTCCTGGCGAGAGAACGCGGCCTCCCTGCCACTTGGTCCCGCGTGGCGCGTTCGTCTAACCTCCAGCGGCGATGGTGCATCGCTTCGGCGAATACGAGCTCGACGAGGCCGCGGGCGAGCTGCGCTTCCGGGGCCGCCCGGTCGAGATCCAGCCCAAGCCGCTGGCGCTGCTCGAGCTGCTGATCCGCGAGCGCGCCCGCGTGGTGTCCGCGCGCGAGATCCGCGATGCGCTGTGGCCGGACACGCGGGTCACTCCGGCATCGCTGTCTCGGGCGATCTCGCACGCGCGCCGCGCGATCGGCGACGCGAATCGGCGGACCCTGATCCGCAGCATTTCGCGCCGCGGCTACCGCTTCTCCGGCGAGCTGCACGAGCGCGCCGCCGCTGCTCCCGCGTCCGCGAGCAGCCCCGGCCCGGAGCCGACCGGTGTCTTCGTCGGGCGCGAGGGCGAGCTGGCGCGGCTCGAGCGCACCTTCGCCGATGCGGAGGGCCGCCGCGGCTCCGTCGCGCTCGTGTCCGGCGCGGCCGGGATGGGCAAGACTCGGCTGATCGAGCGCTTCGCCGGGCTCGCGGCGGCGCGCGGCGCGCGCGTGCTCACGGGACACAACCGCGCCGAAGAGGGCGTGCCGCCGTTCTGGCTCTGGGTGCAGATCCTGCGGCAGCTCTTCGACGCCGAGGACGGGCGGCCGCTGCTGCGCGAAATCGCGGCGCACTCCGCGGAGCTGGCCGAGCTCGTGCCCGAGCTCGCGGACGCGGCGCCCGCGCGCGCATCGCCGCCGAGTGACTCGGAGCGCAGCCGGTTCCGGGTCTTCGACGCGGTCTCCCGCGCGCTCGCGCGCGCCAGTCACGGCCGCCCGCTCGTGATCGCGCTCGAGGACCTGCAGTGGGCCGACCCGCCTTCGCTGCGTCTGCTCGAGCACTTCGCGTTCGAGATCGCGAACGAGTCGATTCTCGTCGTGGCATCCGTGCGCGAGGAGTTCCGCGAGCGCGGGCATCCGCTCGACCGCACGCTCGGCGTGCTGCGCCAGCAGCAGCGGATGAGCGAGCTCGCCCTGGCCGGATTCTCGCGGCGCGAGGTCGCGGCACTGCTCGCCCGCGTGCTCGGCCGCCCCGCGCCGACCGACCTGATCTCGGAGCTGTTCGCGCGCACGGAGGGCGTGCCGCTCTTCCTGCGCGAAGCGATCCGCCTGCTCGCGGAGCGCGGCGCGCTGGACGAGCCCGAGAGACTCCCGCGCGCGGGGATCAGCCTGCCCGGGCGTGCGCTCGATTTGATCCGGCGCGCGCTCGACTCACTGCCCGAACGCGCGGGCGCGCTGGTCGCGGCGGCCGCGGTGCTGGGCCGCGAGTTCACCGTGGCAGCGCTCGCCGAAGTCGCGGAACTGGCGCGCGGGTCCGCGCTGGATCTCCTCGACCTCGCCGCGCGCGCGGGCGTGCTTGAGGCATCGCCCGACGACGCGGCGACCTGGCGCTTCACGCACGCGCTGTTTCGCGAGGCCGCCTACGCGGGAGTCACTGCGGGAGAGCGCGTGCGCCTGCACTGGCACGCGGCGCAGTGGCTCGAGCGCCAGCACGCCGCGGCACCGGACGCCGTGATCGCGGAGCTCGCCCACCACCACCACCGCGCGCTCGCGCTCGGAGACCCCGAGCGCGCGATCGAGTGCGCGCTGCGCGCGGCGGAGCAGGCGGCTCAGCTGGGCGCTTGGGAGCAAGTGGCGCAGCACTACGAGCAGGCGCTCGCGGCGGTCGGTCACGCGCGCCCGGCGGCGCCCGAACGGCGACTCAGTGTGCTGCTCGCGCTCGGCGAAGCGTGCCGCCTCTCGGGCGAGCGCACGCGCCGGCGCGAGGTGCTCGCGGAAGCGATGTCTCTCGCGCGCTCGCTCGGCCGAGTCGCGGACCTCGCGCGCGCCGCGATCGCCTTCTCGGATCTGCAGGACTGGGGTGTGCGCGACGACGCGGCGCGCAGCGCAGTGACCGAAGCTCTGGTCGCGATCGGTGACTCGTCGGTCGTCGCGCGCGCGCGGCTGCTCACTCGGCTCGCGTACTTCGACGTGATGGCGGAGAGCGACGCGCAGACGACGGCGCGCGAGGCCGTCGCTCTGGCGCGCAGCGCAGGCGACCCCGAGGCGCTGCAGGATGCGCTCTACGTCCTGCACTTCGCGCTCGGCGGCCCCGACCACGTCGACGAGCGCGCGAGACTGAGCGACGAGGCGGTGCGCTTCGCATCCGCGTCGCGCAGCGGCGACCGGGCGCTGATCTCGCTGATCGACCTGGCCAGCGACCGGGTGATGGTCGGCGACGCCGGCGCGGCGCGAGCGCTGCGCGCGCGCGCGGACGCGGTCGCGGGCGAGCACCCGACGCCGGCGATGCGCTGGCACACGGGCGTGTACGACACCGGCCTCGCGCTGCTCGAGGGCCGTTTCGCGGACGTCGCTGCGCTCGCGGAGGACGCCTTCGCCCACGGCCGCCGCGCCGAGCACCCGTACGCGCGCGGGGTGCTCGGCGCGCACCACGCCCTGCTCGCGTTCGAGCGCGGTGACTTCGCGCAGCTGCTCGCGATCTTCGAGCCGGCGCTCGGCGCCCGGCAGGGCCCGCAGCACTGGGTGCAGGCGAGGGTCGCGCGCGCGCGGCTCGCCCTGGGTCGCGAGGCCGAGGCGCGCGTGCTGTTCGAGTCACTTGCCCGCGCGGGCTTCGCCGACGTGCCCCGCAACCTGCGCTGGACGGCTACGCTCGTCGAGCTGGGCGTGCTGTGCGCGGAGCTCGACGACGCCGCGCGCGCCAAGGCGCTGTACGAGCTGCTGGCGCCGATCGAGCACCAGCACGCGGTCATGCCGATCGCCGTCTGCTACGGCGGACCGGCGCGCTTCGCGCTCGCGCGCCTGTGCGAGACACTCGGCCGGAGCGACGACGCGGTCGCGCTCTTCGAGGAGGCGCGCGCTTCGGTCAGCCTGCTCGGCGCGCGACCGATGGAGGCGCGCAGCGCGCTCGGCCTCGGACTGTGCCTGGCGGCGCAAGGCGCGCGCCGCGCGAAGTCCGCGCTCGCGGAGAGCGCGCGGCTCGCGGCGGAGCTGGGCATGAGCCATGTCGCCGCGGAGGCAAAGCGTGCGCTCGAGTCTCCGCGCTAGCGCGGGAAGGGCTGCTCGACGCCGGGGAAGCGCACGTCGAACGCGTTCAGTGTCATCGACACGAACGTGTAGAAGCCGATCGCGCCGATCAGCTCGACCAGGCCCTGCTCGCCGAAGCGGGCGACCGCCTGTTGATAGAGCTCGGGCGGCAAGTCGCGGGTCGCGTGCAGCGCGCGAGTCACGTCGTAGACGAGGCGCTCGTCCTCTGGCGCGCCTTCCGGACGCCGCTCCTTGAAGATTTCGTCGATCGTCGCCTGAGTCACCCCGAACTCCAGCGCGTAGCGCGTGTGGGCGACCCACTCGACGTTGCTGCGCCAAGCGCGACCAGTGACCAGGATCGCGAGCTCGATCAGCCGCCGCTCGAGCGTGGTGCGCGCCCAGATGAAGTCTCCCAGGCCCATCGCGCGGCGCGACAGCTCCGGGCTGCGGATCCAGGGATCGAACGGGCCGCCGATCTGGCCGTCGGCGCCGGGCGCGCGCACCTTCGCCACCTCGGCGTGGCGCTCGCGCTGTTCTTGGCTGAGCTGCTCG
>JBIOJK010000075.1:0-17864 GCA_044450765.1 Myxococcota bacterium
CAGCTGGTAGCGCACGTAGAGAAACGCGAACGGCGGCGCGAGCGCGACCATGGCAGCCAGCGCGATGTGCTGTCGGGAGCCCAGGCGGAGCCAGCGCAACAGCGGGAGCGTCAGCAGCCACAGGCCGACCACCAGCGTCGCATCGAGCACGAGCGAGCCGAGCATGAAGCCCATGAAGTGGAGCGCCGTGCGCTGCGGCTGAACCACGAGAAACCAGCCGGTGAAGAGGTCAGTCGAACGACCGATCAGAAACGCATCGACCAAGGTCAGCAGGCCGGCGCAGAGCCCGAGCAAGAGCAGCCACGTGGAGCCGAAGCCCAGGCGCAAGCGGGCTCGCACGGCGGGGCGCTGGGTCACCTCCACCGCCTCCGCCGACAGAGCCGCGTCGGGCTCCCGTTCACTCGTCATTTCGCGCAAGATGCCGCTCCGATCGCGCTGCGAACGGTCTGAGGGGGCCATGGCGTTCTCGAATTCGAAAGCCGAATCGACCGCCCTCGCAGCGGCGGCGCTGTTGCTCGGGACATGCGTGGTTCTGTGGCTCGCTGGATGGTGGACGCAAGGCTTCGTTTCCGCCTGGCCGCGCTTCGAGGACGACGCCTACTACTACCTCGTCATCGCGCGAAACGCGGCTTCGGGCCGTGGATTCACCGCAGACGGGCTCTCTCCGACCAACGGGTTCCAGCCCCTCTGGATGTGGCTGCTCGTACCGATCGCGTGGCTCACTTCTGGCGAGCCGACGCGCCTGTTGGCCGCGGCGCAGCTCGTGGTCGTATTCGTATTCGCCGCTTCCGGCGCGCTTCTCTGGGATTTGTTGCGCTCGCGTTTGGGCTTCTTGCCGGCCCTCCTCGGTACCGCGGTCGTATTCGTGCCGCGCTTCACGAACGTGCTCGTGTCCGGAATGGAGTCGGGGGTCGCGGTGCTCCTGCTGGTGATGCTCCTCCGGGACCTGGCCGGGCGCGCCCGCAGCTGGCGCACGGGCGCGCTGCTCGGGCTCCTGATGCTGGCGAGACTCGACTCGGTCTTCGTGGGGGCAGCGCTCGCAGGGTACCTCGGCGCCGCGGGAATGGCGCGCGGTCCCGCGCCGCTGGTCGAGCGCGCGCTGCACACCGCGCGCGAGGCGCTCCGGGTCTTCTGGCCGACCGTCGCCCTGGTCGCGCCCTACCTCGCCTGGAACATCCTGGCGTTCGGCCACGTCGTGCCGATCAGCGGCGCCCTGAAGACGAGTCACTCCGAGCTCGGCTGGACGCCCGAGAACCTGAACCCGGCCTATCTCGCCCTGCTCGCGCTCGCGGTTGCGGGCGGCGCTCTGCTGTGGCGGCGCGCGGCCGACCGGCGGCTCGGGGAAGCGCTGCTCGCGCTGACCGCCGGCCTCGTGCTCCACGCCTTACACTCGGTGGTGTTCATGCGCTGGGCCGTCTTCGCCTGGCACTTCGCGCTGTTCATTCCGGTCGGCGCCGTCGGCGCCGCCGCTCTCGCGCGCGAGGCGCAGCAGCGGCTGCCGCGGCCCGCGCTGCCGCTCGCCGCCGCGGCGGTCGCCGCGCTGCTCGTCGCCGTCCAGGCCGCCGCGATCCTGCGCCTGCCGCTGACGTTCACCGGCGCCGGACGCGAAGCAGGCGAGTGGGTCGCGCGCACGCTGCCCGCGGACGCGGTGCTGGCGATGAAGGACAGCGGCGCCTTCAGTTACTACGCGCGGCGCCGCGTGATGAATCTCGACGGCGTCGTGAACAGCTTCGAGTTCGCCGAGACCGTGTGCCGGGGCGAGCTCGCGGACTTCTTGCGCGCCCACCACGTCGAGTACGTTGCCCAGCACTCGGTGCCGCCGGACGTGCGCGGCGGGAACTACGAGAGCTTCACCCAGCGCTACCCCTGTCACCTTTCCGGTGGACGAGACAGCGACCTGGTGCTCCGCCGCGAGCGCGAGGTCTACCGCGGCTCACCCTACCGCGACTATACCGGCCAGGCGAACGATCTCATCATCTGGAGAGTGGCCGAGCCTGCAAGCTGAGTCAGCGACTCGGCTGCAAGCCGCGGTCGAACGTCGCGCGCCAGTGATCGACGTAGGATGGATCCTCGTAGCTCGAATCTGCGCGCGCCCCGGCGCGATCGTGGACGGCGGAGACCATCGAGTCGCCAGCGCGCGGGTGGGCCGTCACGGTCCAGAACGGGGACGCAAGCAGATAGGGGACCAACAGCTTGCCCTTGCGACACGGGCTCAGCAGCAGGCGCGCGCCGGGCAACGCCGCGTTGTCGATCAGAACTCGCGCGCCGGCTCCGAGGCGCGGCTCGAGCAGCTGAAACTCGCGCAGTGTGTGAGTCGCGGACGGCGCGGAGTCGAGCAGCGCGAAGTCGATCTGGTTGTGGCGCGCGGCGATCCGGGCGAGGCTCGCGAGGCTGTCGCCCTCGAGAAAGTGCACTCGGGCGAGCGCGTCTCCGGAACGCCGCCGCAGCTCGGCGATCTTCTCCGCATTCACGTCGCAGGAGTAAAGCTCCGCTCCCGTGCGCTCCGCGACTTCGGCGAGCGCGAGCGTCGAGAGCCCGCAGCCGGTCTCGAGGAAAATCAAGCCCCGCTGCACCGGCGCCTTGAGGTCGGCGAGCAGAGCGCGGATTAGACCGCCGTGGTCCTGCGTCTGCCACACGCTCCGGAACAGGCTCTGCGCGCGCCAGCGCACCGCCTCCCAAGGCCCATTCATTCGCGCATTCTCCCGCGTGCGACTCGCGCCGCGATTCTCGGCGCGCGGCGCGCTCGGGGCAAGATCCCCTTGCAGTGTGTGCGCGCCTTCGAGACCTCCTAGCGCGTGAGCTTCTTTCGAAACGTCGCCTTCGTGCTCGCCACGAGCGCCGCCGCGGTGCCGATCGGCGTCGCGACGAGCATCGTCCTCGCGCGCTGGCTCTCGGTCGCCGATCGCGGCTTCTACGCGTTGCTCACGACCTTCTCGGCGATCCTCTTTCTGCTCACGCAGCTCGGTTGGGCGGAGGCGGTCGTCTACCGGACCCGACGCCACGGCGTGTCAGCGCGGCGTGCGCTCTCGACGGGCCTCTTGGCGAACGGCGCCTTCGCGCTCGCCGCGGTCGCGGTCTGCCTTGCGGCGCGCGAGCCGCTGTCTCGGGCGTTTCTCGGGGCCGTCCCGGCGCGCGCCTTTCTGATCGCCGCCGCGACGGTGCCGCTCTTGACGCTCGGAGATCTGCTGCGGGGCGTCGCCCGCGCGCTCGACCGCTTCGATCTGCACAACCAGTTCGGACTCCTGCAGTCTGGTCTGCTCCTCGCCGCGCTGGTCGTCGCCCTGCCGCTGACGGGGGGCGCGCTCGACTCCGCGCTGGCGGCGAACTTCGCCGTGCAGCTCGCGCTGGTCGCGGGCTTCGGGACGCGCATCGCGGCTCTGGCCGGCTTCGAGTGGCGGATCGACTTGCGCGAGGCGATCGCCAGCGTCGCCTACGGCGGCAACCTGTATCTGCAGAACTTGCTCATCCAGCTGCACGAGCGCGTGGACGTGCTTCTCCTCGCTGCGCTCGGTGTCTCCGCGTTCGAGATCGGGCTCTACGCCGCCGCGGTCTCGGTCGTCGCGCCGCTGCGGCTCGTCCCCGGGGCGATCGGCACCGTGCTCCTGCCGCGGCTCGCGGGCTCGACCGACGCCGAGGCGGGCTCGCTCACGGCAGAGGTCGTGCGCCCGGCGATCCTGCTGATGCTCGCGGCGGCGGTCGCTCTCGCGCCGGTGGGCATCGTCGGCATCCCGCTTCTGTTCGGCCGCGACTATTCGCAGGCGGTCACTCCATTTCTCGTGTTGCTCCCTGGAGTCATGGCCGTCACGATCTCGCGCGTGCTGGCGCGCTACTTCGCCGCGGTGGGCCGGCAGCGCGCCGTGCTCCTCCTCCGCGCGGCCATGCTCGCGCTGAATGTGGCGCTGAACGCCGTGTTGATTCCGCGCGCTGGCATCACGGGCGCGGCGTTCGCGAGTCTGATCTCGTACGGCGTCGAGGCCGCCGCGACGATCGCGCTGTTCCTCGCCGACTCGGGGCAGGGGCTGCGCGCCGCTCTGGTTCCGCGCGCGAGTGATTTTGGCGGCACCCTCGCGCGGCTCCGCGAGATCGCGTCGCGCCGGCCGCGCTAGTCGATCGCTTTGGTGCGCGCCTCGAGCAAGCCGCGAATCGACGCCAGCAAGTCGAAGCGGTCGATCGGCTTGGTGAGATAGGCGTCGCAGCCGGCCTCGAGACACTTCTCGCGCTCGCCGGCGAGCGCGTGCGCGGTGAGCGCGACGATCGGCACGTCGATGCCGCGCGCCCGAAGGCTGCGCGCCGCGGTGTAGCCGTCCATCACCGGCATGGCCATGTCCATCAGGATCAGATCGAATGACTCGCGCTCCGCGCGCTCGAGCGCCATCTGGCCGTTCTCGACCACGCTGACGTCCGCGCCGGCTTTGCGCAGCACCAGCGAGATCAGCCGCTGATTGTCGGCGCCGTCCTCGGCCAGCAGGATGCGCGCCGAGATCGGCTCTGCGCTGCTGGTCCGCCGCGTGTCGCGCTGGAGCTCGGCGTCGCCGACCGCGTGCAGCAGCTGCGAGTCCGGAGACGGGTGCGCCTTCAGCTCGAACGTGAAGGTGCTGCCGCGCCCCACCTCAGAACGTACGCTGCAGTCGCCGCCCAGCAGGATCGCGATGCGCTTGGTGATCGCGAGCCCGAGGCCGGTGCCGCCGAAGCGCCGCGTGATCGAGCTGTCGGCCTGCTCGAAGGCGCGGAACAGCCCGTCGCGCTTCTCGGGCGCGATCCCGATTCCGGTGTCTCGCACTTCGATCCGCGCGCGCTCGCTCTCGGGGTCGTACGAGACCGCGAGCCGCACGGAGCCGCGCTCGGTGAACTTGATCGCGTTGCCGAGCAAGTTGACGACCGCCTGGCGCATGCGCGTGGGGTCACTCTGCACCGCGGACGGAATCGGGGTCTCGAAGGCGACTTCGAGCGCGATGCCCTTCTCGTCGGCGCGCACGCGCATCAGCGATGCGATCTCGGAGACGATGTGTGCGAGGCTCGTCGGGATCAGCTCGACCTCGAGGCGCCCGGCTTCGATCTTCGACAGATCGAGGATGTCGTTCAGCACGTCGAGCAGGTGGCCGCCGTTCCGGCGCACGATCTCGAGCAGGCGGCGAGGTTCGTCGCCGAGCTGCATCTCTTCGTCGAGCAACAGGTCGGCGTAGCCGAGGATCGCGGTCATCGGCGTGCGGATCTCGTGACTCATGTTCGCGAGAAACGCGCTCTTCGAGCGGTTCGCGCGCTGGGCGTCGTTGCGCGCCGCCTCGAGCTCGAGCGTGCGTTCGGCGACCTTCTGCTCGAGCGTCGCGCGGTGTGTCTCGAGCTCGCCGTGAACGCGCGACAGCTGCCGGATCATGTCGTTGAACGCGCGCCCCAGCTCGCCCAGCTCGCCAGCGCCGACCTCGGGCACCTGCGCGCCCAGATCGCCGGCGCCGACGCGGCGCACGGTCGCGCTGAGCAGGTCGATGCCGCGCGACAGGTGCTGCCACAGGGCCGCGGCGATCCCGAGGCCGACCACCAGCGCGGCGGCGAGCACGAGCGTGCTCGAGAACAGCAGCTCGCGATACTCGGCGATGCTGCGGTCGGTCGAGATCACGATGCGAATCACACCGGCGGGGGCGCCGGGCTCGGCGCCCGAGCCGAGCTCGCGCACGACGAGGCGCAGCTCCTGGAGCCGCGAGGTGAGCGCGTGGAAGCGACGCTCTTCTGTGTCGGTCCCGCGTTCCTCGGGAAAGAGCGGCGCGATCTGCGGGTCGCCTTCCGCGTCGAGCACGTTGCCCGCGCGGTCGTACACGGAGATGTGCACGACGTCGCGGTCGGCGAGCGCCGACTGGACCGACTCGCGCACAGCGGCGGGTGAGTCGGCCGAGAGACCGGCGCGCGCCGACTGGCTCAGGAACGCGGCGATCGTCTCCAGCTTCTGGTGAACGCCGCGGTCGAGCTGCGTGCGCGCGACCGAGTACAGCACCGCCGCGGTGCCGAGCGTGAACAGCGCGACCGGAATGATCGCGGCGACGACCAGAGTGGCCCGGACGCTCAAGCTGGGGGTGCTGCGCACGCGGGCCCGCTCCTCGCGTAGTCGCGCGACTACACCCCCGTATCGGAGCGCGGCGCGGCGCTTTGAACGCGACGCGCTCGCCGCGGCGCGTCACTCGCGCCGCTGTCCGCTGCGCGCGCTTCGCGGTATGGTGGCGCGGTGTCGGACACCGTCCCGCTGCGGCCGGCGCCTCGCGCCAACGGGGTCTTCGCGGTGCCGGTGGTGCACGCGACCGGCTCCGATGCGCGCCCGCCCGCCGCTCGGCGCGCGCGGATCTATCTCGCGCCGCTCGAGTCCAGACTCGACTTGCGCGTGCTGCTGGCGAGCCTGGCGCGCGCGGGCATCGCGGCGCCTCGCTGGGTGCCAGCGACACGCGGCGGTGTCGGCGCCGACGAGCTGGCGATCTCGTTTCTCGCCGGCGAGCCCGCGCTCGTGCCGCTCTCTCCGCCGATCGCCGGCCCCGACCGGCTCGCGCGCCTGCTCGCGTTCGCGCAGAAGGCCGGGGTCGAGGTCGACCTGATCCCCGTCGAGGTGCTCTGGGGGCCGATCGAGCGCCCGCCGTCGCTCTGGAACTTGCCGTTCGGGAACCCGTACGACCCGCCCGAGTGGACGCGCTGGCTGCGGCTGTTCCGGCGCGGCTACGCGCGGGTCGTGGTCGGCCTGCCGGGCACGCGCAGCGCGCTGGAGAGCGAGAGTCACGCGCACGGGGACAAGCTCGCGCTCTCCGCGTTCGTGCGCGTGCAGGCCGTGAAGGCGCTCTCGCTCGCCCAGCGCCAGATCTTCGGCGACCGCTACAAGGTGCCGCGCCTGCTCGTCGAGCAGATCGTCGCCGAGCCGAGCTTCCGGGATCAGATCGCGGCGACCGGCGCGACCCTGGGACTCACGCGGGATGAGTCACTCGGCCGCGCCGAGCGCGCGCTGCGCGAGCTGGCGACGAGTCACAACCTGTTCGCCATGGAGATCTTCCGGCGCTTCACGCGCTGGATCTACACGCTGGCCTACGAGCCCGAGATCGACGTCGACCCCGGCGAGCTCGACAAGCTGCGAGAGCTGGGCCGCCGCGCGCCGCTGGTCTTCATCCCGTCGCACAAGAGCAACTTCGATCACCTGGCGCTCTACTCGCTCTTGTTCTCGTCGGGCTTCCCGCCGCCGCACACCGCGGCGGGCATCAACATGGCCTTCTTCCCGATGAGTCGGATCCTGCCCGGCACCGGCGCGTACTTCCTGCGGCGCAGCTTCTCCGACGACCCGATCTACAAGGAGGCGCTGCGCGCGTTCATCAACACGCTCGTGCAGCACCGGTTCCACCAGGAGTTCTTCATCGAAGGCGGGCGCTCGCGCTCGGGGAAGCTGCTGCCGCCGCGCTACGGGATCCTGAACTACGTGGTCGACGGCGCGCGCCGCCACGACATCGGCGAAGTGCTCTTCGTCCCGGTCGCGATCGCGTACGACCAGATTCTCGAGCTCGCCGAGTACGTGCGCCAGAACCTGGGCGACGAGAAGGAAACCGAGAGCTTCGTCTTCCTGCTGCGGCAGATCCGCGCCGCGCGGACGCGCAAGCTGGGCCGGATCCACGTGCGCTTCGCCGAGCCGATCTCGCTGCGCGAGTATCTCGACCGGACCGGCGAGGAGAAGCTCGTCGTCGAGAAGCTCGCGTTCCGGATCGCGAATGGCATCAACGCAGTCACTCCGCTCACGCCGGCGTCGGTCGCTTGCTCGGTCCTGGTCGGCGCCGGAAAGCGCGCGCTCTCGCAGCAGGAGTTCGAAGCGCAGGCGGCGCGGCTGATCGACTACGCGCGCGAGCGCGGCATCGGAATGACCGCCGAAGTCGCGGCGGGCGCGAAGGCGGTCGTCGAGAGCGCGGAGCGCGCGCTCGGCGCGACCGGCGTGATCGAGCGCTACGAGGGCGGCGTCGAGCCCGTGTACTACGTCGCGGCGACCGGGCGCCACGCCGCGTCCTACTACCGCAACACCGCGATTCACTTCCTGCTCGGGCGCGCGATCGCCGATCTCGCCGCGCGCGCGGCGAGCGCGGACCCGGCGCGGCGCGACGCACGTGCGATCGCGCTGCGCCTGCGCGAGCTGCTCAAGTTCGAGTTCTTCTTCGCGGAGCGCGACGCGTTCGCCCGCGAGATGGAGCGCGAGGCGCAGCTGCTCGCGCGCGAGCGCGCCGCGGGGCTCGCGCCGCTGCTCGCCGCGTGTCCGCGCATCCTGCTCGACTTCCTCGAGAGCTACTGGGTCGTGACCGAGACGCTGCGCCGCCTGCCCGGCTCCGCGCCGACCACGAGCGCCGGCGTGCTGCGCCGCTGTCACGAGATCGGGCGCCAGCTACTGTTGCAGGACCGCGTCCAGTCACCCGAGCTCTTCTCGAATCTCAACTTCGCCAACGCGCTGCGCCTGCTCGAGAACCTCGGCGCCGCCGAGCGCTCGCCCGCGGGCTTCCGCCCCGGCAATCCCGACCGCCTCGACGAGCTCGCCCGCGACCTCGAGCTCTTCACGTCCTTAGCGGGTTGACGCGCGCGGACGGCCGCGCGCGCCCGCCCTCCGCTCGGCTCCGCCTCGCTGCGCGCCTCCCGCTGCGCGGGTCGGCTTGCGCAAGACTTCGGAGGGGGTCCCCCAAAAGACAGAAGAGGCGGAAGCGCTGGCGCCGGTCCCCCCCAGTCCCGTGCACCTGCGCTCCCGCCTTCCCTGATCGTTCGTTGCCGGCTGGCGGGCCGCAACTTCATGTCATTGATCGGCAGAATCGGGTGCAGCTTGAGCGCGCGGGTCAGCCGATCTTGTCGAGATTCATGGCGAGCCACTCGACCTGAACCAACGCCAGCGCCAGCAGCGCCAGCAGCGCCGCGACCCGCCGCGGCCGAGAGGCACGCAGCGCGGCGAGCGGCCCGCCGTGCGACTCACTCCCCACCCGCTCCGCGAACGCGGCGGCCGCCGCGATTCCCAGCGCAACGACCGGGAAGTGGTAGGTCGGGTGCGAGAAGGCCACGAAATACGGCGCGGCGTAGAGCAGGCTCGCGCCGGCCATCTCCCACAGCCGCGCACGCGCCGGCCCCGCGGCGGGCGGAGCGACCGCGCTGAGAATCACCGCGGCTGCGATCGAGAGGTAGAACAGCGCCTCGACGGCAGTCACTGCCAGCGCCGCCGAGGTCGGCGCCAGGCCGTAGACGCGCAGCCATCCGCCCGTGCTCCAGTCGAGCGCGAAGAAGGCGCGCACCCGGTTCGCGGTCCGCAGCGCGAACAGATCGGGGCGCGCGCGGATGTGAGCGAGCGCTTCGTCGCGGTAGGAGCGCTCGCGCAGCGCCGGCGGCTCGGCCGCGATGCGCTCCGCGAGCTCCGTGAACTCGCGCGGCACTCCGGGCTCGCCGGCCGCGTGCGAGCCGAACCACCACGTCTTGTACAGCGGGGTGTACGGATTGTTGCCGTAGAACAAGTTGAGCGCGTTGGCGTCGTTGATCGGCACCCAGCGGCCGGTCATCGCGTGCGCTCGCGCGAGCCACGCGCCGACCGGCAGCAGCGCAATCGCCGTGACCAAGAGCGCGCTGCGCGCCCCGGCGCTGCGCAGCAGCAAGTAGCTCGGGACCGCAACTAGAAACGGCAGGCTGCTCGGGCGGATCAGCGCCAGCTCGGCGGTCGCGAGTCCGAGCCCGAGCGAAGGCAGCAGCCGCGGCCGCTCAGCGAGCGCCGGCGCGAGCCATGCGATCGCGAGCAGACATGCCGCCGCCGGCACTTGAGTCAGGGGCTCGACCGAGAGCCAGATCGAGGTCGGATAGAGCGCGAAGCAGGTCACTGCCAGATTCGCGGCGCGCTCGCCGGCGAGGGCGCGCGTGCAGCCGCGCAAGAGGAAGCTCGCGGCGAGCCAGCATCCGATCATCTCCGCGCGCGCGACCAGCTCGCCGGCGCCGAGCAGCGCGCACAGGGGAGCCTGCAGCAGCGACAGACCGGGCGGGTAGTACGGCTCGAATGACTCGCCGCGCGCGATCGCCACGCCCATCTCGTGATACGACTTCGCGTCGGCGACCAGCGGCACGTGCGCGAGCAGCCACAGCAGCGCGAGCCGCAGCGCGAGGCCAACTCCGAGCGCGATCGGAAACGCGCGCGGCGAGGCGAAGGGCTCCAGCGCCGCGCGCAGCCGCATCACGCGCCCGACGCGTGGGCCGCGAGCGCAGAGAGCACGTCGCGCACGCCGCGCTCCAGCGCGATGCGCAGCAGCCAGCCGGTTCCCGGAATCAGGGGCCGGAAGGTCACCCGCCAAGTGACTTGCGTGCCTGTGCCGGCCGGCTCGAAGCGCACGATGCCCTCGTGGTCGCGGACCGGCGCGCCGGCGACCAGGCGGTAGGTCATGCGGTTGGGCGGATCGAAGGCGGTGACTTCCTCTTCGATCGCCATGCCGCGCGCGCGAATCACTCGGATCGCGCCCAGGCCGTTCGGCGGCGGGTCTCCCTTCTGGCGCAGGACGACCTCCTTCACGCCCGCCCATCGCGACCAGGAGAGGTGATCGGTGTAGAGCGCAAAGACTCGCTCCGGCGGAGCCTCCACGTGCTGTGTGAGCTCGATCTGCATGGACGGGCATCCTAGCGTGCGGTATCGAGAGCGCGACGAAGGGGGGCCGGTGAAAACGGGCGTGCTCGCGCTGCTGCTGCTCGCGCTCGCGCCGCGCGCGGTCGCCGCGCCGGACGTGGGCGGAGCGCTGCGGGCGCTGGTCGCGACGCCGCTGCGTGTCACCGGCGACGCGCTGGGCGCAGGCGGGCTGCTGGCCGCCTCGGCGCTCGGTCTGTGCGGGGACGGACTCGCGCTCGCCGACGCGAATCGCTGGACCGAGCCGATCCTGTTCGGTGTCGCGAGCGGCGCGCTGCGGCGGCTCGCGCTCGGGGTCTCGCAGGGCTCGACCGGCGCCCTCGAAGGGCTGCGCGCAGAGGACATCGAGCGGCTGCCGGAGCCGCGCGAGGCCTACTTGGAGAACGCGCCTGGCGCGGGCCGCCTCGACACCGCGCTGACGGGGCTGGGAGCGCTCCGGCTCGCGCTCGAGGACGCGCTCAGCGGCCCGCTGCTGTTCGCGCTGCGCGGCGCCGGCGCCCACGCTGCCGCCGACGCGGTGGCGGGCTGGAGCCGCGACGAGCGCATCCGCGCGCTCGGGCCGCTGGTGCACGAGGACGGCGACGACACGGAGTGAGTCGCGCGCTCGCGGCCCGGGATCGGCTACGCTGCAGCCTGTGTCGGATCGGGGCAGCACAGCGGTGGAGGTGATCGCGCTGCGCGGCGGCGAGAGCGCGCGGCGCGCCGAGTCGGTGGTCGTCGAGGAGCCCCTCGAGATCCGGCTCGACGGCGAGCCGCTCGCAATCACCATGCGCACGCCGGGAGACGACGTCGAGCTGGCCGCCGGCTTTCTCGTCAGCGAGGGGATCGCGCGCGACTTCGGCGCGATCATCTCGATCGCGCACTGCGACGCGAACGAGAACGTGATCGAGGTGCGCAGCGAGCCCGGCGCGGTGGGGATCGCGCGACCCGCCGCGCGCGCCTTCGTCGCGTCGTCCGCCTGTGGCCTGTGCGGCAAGGCGACGCTCGAGTCACTGCGCACGCGCGCGCCCGATCTACACCGAGATGTGACGCGGGTCGACGCGCGCGTGCTGTCCGCGCTGCCGGAGCGCCTGCGCGCCGCTCAGCCGCTGTTCCGGGCGACGGGCGCGCTCCACGCCGCCGGGCTGTTCAGCGCCGACGGCGCGCTGCTGTGCGCGCGCGAGGACGTCGGCCGCCACAACGCGGTGGACAAGGTCATCGGCTGGGCGGCGCTCGAAGGGCAGCTGCCGCTGGGCGGCTACGTGCTCTTTGCGAGCGGGCGGATCGGCTTCGAGATCGCCCAGAAGGCGCTGGTCGCGGGCGTTCCGATTCTGGCGGCGATCTCGGGCCCGTCGAGCCTGGCGGTCGAGCTGGCGCGCGAGAACGGCATGACGCTCGCCGCCTTCGTCCGCGGCGAGTCACTCACCGTCTACGCCGGCGCGGAGCGCATCAAGTTCCCGTGAGGCGCCCGAGCTGCAGCTCGCGCGCGAGCTCTCGCAGCCCGTTCGGAGCCTTCGGCGACAGGATCTCGCGCCGGTAGTAGCCGTCCGCCTCCTGCCACAGCCCGCGCTCGAAGTGCGGCGGGTGGAACAGGTGCACCACGTGCGCGCGGTGCCAGAGCGAGACCGGCCGCACCCCGGCGAGCAGCAGGCGGTTGCGCAGATCCGAGTCGTCCTTGGCGCTGTTGAGGTAGGTGGCGTCGAATCCGTTCACCGCGACGAAGCTGGCGCGGTCCAGCGAGAAGCAGAGCCCGAGCATGCGCGGCCGGCGCGGCCGGCGCAGCGCGATGTAGGCGAGGCTCTTCGCGTGAGTCCACGCGAGCCGCGCGCGTTCGCGCCGCGACACCTCGCGCTCGAGCGATCCGGAGAGCACCGCCTCCGGAGTCACTCGGCGAGTCTCTTCCTCGGAGAGCCGCACGTGACCGCCCACGACGAAGGCGTTCGCGCGCGCCGCCGCGAGATGCTCGGCGACGAAGCCGCGCGCCGGAACGCAATCGCCGTCCGAGAACACGAGCTGCTCGCCGCGGCTGTGCAGCACGGCGCGGTTCAGCGCCGCGGACTTCCAGAAGCCGCGATGCGGCTGCCAGACGTGTCGGATCGGCAGCGGCGAGCGCCGCGCGTGCGCCGCGACCACGTCGCCCGTCTCGGAGCGCGAGCCGTCGTCCGCGACGATGATCTCGAAGTCGCGCCGGGTCTGGTTCGAGTAACCCAGCAGCGCGAGGTCCAGGAGGCGCGGCTGGTTGTATGTCGCCAGGATGACACTCGCGCGGATCGCCACGGCGGTCACTATACGCCTAGCGGCGGCGCGCGAGCAGCATTCCGTTCGCGGAGCGCCCGTCCCAGCGTACCGCGACGTCGAAGCCCTTCTCGGCCAGCAGCTTCGCGAGCGCGTCGTGGGCGAGCGGCGAGGCGTCGTCGTGGAACTCGAGCGCGATGCAGCGGATCGAGCGGATCAGCGCGTCGGAGAGCGAGGGCAGGATCAGGCCCTCGGCGCCCTCGCAGTCGAGCTTCAGGAAGTCGACCCGCGCCAGGCCGTTCTCCGCGAGCAGCTCGGGCAGCGTCGCGACGCGCACGTCGATCGACCCGCCCGCGCCGGGCGCCGGGTCCGCCATGCGCAGCCGGTGCGTCGTACCGCTGCGACCGAGAGACAGCGGCAGCACCCCGGGCGCGTCCGCGACCGCGCACTCCGCGACCCGCGCGCGCGTCCCTCCGTTCGCGTCGAGATTGCGGCGCAGCGCGGCCGCGTTGCCCGGGTGCGGCTCGATCGCGAGCAGCGGGCCGCGCGTGCGCTGCGCGGCGAACACCGCGAACGCGCCGACGTTCGCGCCCACGTCGACGACGGCGTCGTCCGGCGCGAGCTCGAGGCCGGGCGGCGTATACACTTTTTTGTGGAACACGGGAGTCACGACGCGCAGCAGGTTCACCCCCGGCGGCGCACGGAACGTCGTGCCGTCGCGCAGCACGGCGCGCGACGGCTTCCGCTTCGCCGCGCGGTCGCTCGCCAGCTCGCGCCAGTTCCGATAGCGCCGCGCATAGCGCAGCGCGCGCAGCAGGTTCATGTCGAAAGTCTCTACGGGGTCGCGCCGCGCCGGTCAAGCGCGGCGCCGCGCGCTTCGCGTATGATCGCGGCACCGACGGAGGAACCGCCCGTGAAACTCTACGACAGCACCGCCGCTCCGAACCCGCGCCGTGTCCGCATCTACTTGGCGGAGAAGGGGATCAGCGTTCCCGTCGAGCAGGTGGACATCGGGAAGTCAGTGAATCGCCAGCCGGCGTTTCTCGCGAAGAATCCGTTCGGCGGCCTGCCGGTGCTGGAGCTCGACGACGGCACGTGCATCGCCGAGTCGATCGCGATCTGTCGCTACTTCGAGGAGACGAACCCCAAGCCGTCACTCTTCGGGGACGGCGCGAAGGAGCGCGCGCAGATCGAGATGTGGCAGCGCCGCATGGAGCTCGGCCTGCTGAGCCTCACGACGGGCGCGTTCCAGCACACGCACGACTTCTTCAAGGGGCGCATCAAGCAGGTGCCCGAGTGGGGGGCAATCTGCAAAGAGAATGCGCTCGCGCGCATGGCGTGGCTGGACGGCGAGCTCGCCGGCCGGAAGTTCATCGCGGGCGATCGCTACACCGTCGCGGACATCACCGCGCTCTGCGCGATCGACTTCGGGCGCGCCTCTGCGATCCGCGTCGCGCCCGAGCACAAGAATCTCGCGCGCTGGCACCAAGAGGTGTCGAGCCGGCCCTCGGCGAAGGCCTAGCTCACTCGAAGCGGCGCTCCTTCCACCAGGGATAGAACGCCGGCATCTCGCGGCTCGGACGCTGACGGAACTCCGCCTTGCGCTTCTCGAGAAACGCGCCGACGCCCTCGTGCGCGTCGGCGCTCTGGCCGAGCGCGCCGATGGCGCGCGAGTCGAGCTTGTGCGCCTCCATCGGGTGATCCGCGCCGAGCATCTTCCAGACCAGCTGGCGAGTCACCGCGACCGAGATCGCCGACGTGTGGTCCGCGATCTCGCGCGCGAGCCCACGCGCCGCCGGGAGCAGCTCGGCCGGCGCGTGCAAGCTGCGCACCAGCCCCGCGTCCAGCGCCTCGCTCGCGGGAAACACGCGCCCGCTGTAGGTCCACTCGAGCGCGCGCGAGACGCCGACGGCGCGGGGCAGGAACCAGCTCGAGCAGGCCTCGAGGCAGATGCCGCGGCGCGCGAACACGAAGCCGAAGCGCGCGTCGTTCGACGCCAGGCGCACGTCCATCGGCAGGGTCATCGTGACGCCGACGCCGACGGCCGGCCCGTTGATCGCTGCGATGATCGGCTTCAGACAGTCGTACAGCCGCAGAGTGAGTCGCCCCCCGCCGTCGCGCCGCTGCTCGATCCCGACGCCCTCGGCGCCCGCGCGCGAGTCGAAGGTGCCGGAGCCGCTCGAGAGATCGGCGCCGGCGCAGAAGGCGCGGCCGCTGCCCGTGACGATGACCGCGCGCACGTCGTCGTCGGCGTCGCTGCGGTCGAGCGCGTCGAGCATCTCGGCGAGCATGCGGCCGGTGAACGCGTTCAGCTTCTCGGGTCGATTCAGCGTGATGGTGAGCACGCGCTCCTCGACGCTGTAGAGGATCTGCTCGTAGTTCATGACTCACTCCTCGTTGTGCGGGTCACTCGCTGCCGCCGATCGCGGCGACGAGCCGCTCCATGCAGCCGCGGATTTCGAACTGCTCCTGCACCAGTGCGCGGCCCGCCTGTGCCAGCGCGCGAGCGCGCTCCGGCTCGGCGAGCGCGCGCGCGATCGCCGCGGCGAGTGACTCGGCGTCGCCCGGCGGCACGACGTAGCCGGTGCGCCCGTCGACGACGAGCTCGGGAATCCCCGAGAGCCGCGTCGCGACCGTCGGCAGGCCGGCGGCCAGCGCCTCCATCAGCGAGACCGGGATGCCCTCCATCTGCCCGTCCGGCGCCACGATGCTCGGCAGCACGAAGAGATCCGCGCTGGCGAGCGCCTCCGCCACCTCGGCCTGACTGCGCGGGCCGAGCAGATGAAATCGCTCGCCGAGCCCGACGCGTTCGACCTCGGCCGCGAGCTCCGCTTGCAGCGGCCCGCCGCCGATCACGTCGCAGCGCACGTCCACGCCCCGGTCGGCGAGTCGCCGCGCGGCCGCGACCAGGAACGCGATGCCCTTGTAGGGCTTCAGCTGGGCGACCGTGAGCAGCCGCGCGGGGCGGTCACTGCCGGGGGTGCCGGGGAGCGGTCGGCCGGCGTAGCGCCCGAGCTCGATCCCGCAGTGAATCACCCGGAACTTGTCGCGAGTCACCGCGAAGCGGCCGCGCCCGAAGCGCTGCAGCAGGAACTCCGCGTTGAACTCTGAGATCGTGCGCACGAAGCTCGCGCCCGCGAGCTTCCGCGCCAGGCCCGCCGTGTGGAGGAAGATGTCGTGCGCGTGCACGGTCAGGCTGTAGGGGATCTCGGCGTCGCCCGCGCGACTGACTCGCGACATCACGTAGGCGGCGGTCGCCGGGTGAGTCGCGAAATGAGCGTGGACGTGGCGCACCCCGCGCGCCCGCAGCACTTGTCCGTAGTACACCGACTTCAGATAGATCCCGAGCGTGCCGGAGAAGGCGTTCCAGGACGACGCCGACTCGGCGAGCAGCGCGAGCAGCGTGCGCAGCCAGAGCCACGGCCGGCTCGCGAGCACCCGCAGGTTCGCCGCGAGAATCGGACCGTTCACGAACGGCGTGTAGAGCGCGCGCCGATCCCAGGCGACCGCCTCGGCGTGCAGCGCGGGCGGCGTCGGCTCGCGCAGCAGCGGCACGAAGGCGACCTCGACTCCCGCGCGGTCGAGCTCCACGACCTCGCGCAGGATGAACGTCTCGGTCACCGACGGGAAGCGCGACAGCACGACCGCGAGCGGCCCGATCACCGGGCGAGTCATTCGCAGGTCCGCACCCCGGGCCTCAGTCCGCCCGCGCGACGCGCGCGAACAGCGCCTCGGTCTCGTCGACGAAGCGCTGCGCGGCAAAGACCCGCGCGACGCGCTCGCGTGCCGCGCAGCCGAGCGTCGCCGCGCGCGACGGGTCGTCGAGGATGCCGCGGATCGCGCGCACCAGCCCGTCGACGTCGCCGGTCGGATAGAGCAGCCCGGTCTCGCGCGGATCGACGATCTCGCGCACTCCGCCGACGTCGGCAGCGATCACCGGGATGGCGAGCGCGGCGGCCTCGAGCAGCGACACGGGCAGAGCTTCCTGTCGCGACGGCAGCACGAGCGCGGACAGGCCGATCATGTAGCGCTCGACCTCCGAGCTCGCGCCCGCGAACACGACGCGCCGCTCGACGCCGCGCCGGCGCGCCTCGGCGCGCAGAGCGCCCTCCTCGGATCCTTCGCCGACGATGCAGAGGTAGACGTCCTCGGGCAGCCGCACCAGCGCCGCGATCACGTCGCCGACCGCCTTCTCGGGCGAGAGCGCGCCGAGATACCCGATCACGCGCGCGTCGCGCGGCACGCCGTGCTTGGACTCGAGGTCGATCGGTTCGATCGAGCCCGGGCGAGGCACGTCGACCCACGGATGGATCACCTGGCCGGCGGCGCCACCCCAGCGCTCGGCGATGCGATCGCGCTCGAAGCGCGAGGCGAAGATCGCTTCGTCCGGCAGCCGCTGCAGAACGAGGCGCGCGCGCAGACCGGACGCGCGCTCCGAGAGATCCCGGATGGTCGTCACCAGCGGAGCGCGCGCGAGCCGCAGCCGGCGCGCCAGCCCGGCGGCGAGCGTCATGCGCATCCCGTAGGCGCTCACCAGATCGATCGCGTGCTCTCGGCAGGCGCGCGCGACGGCCCGCACGGCACCCGGAAGGTTCGCGCTCCGGGGCATACACAGCGCCGTGTAGCCACGCGCGCGGGCCTCGTCGAGCAGCGCGCGGCCCGGCGCGCCCACGACGGCGCGATGTCCCCGCTCGGACAACCCCGCCGCCAGGCGCAAGACGTCCGCCTCGCCCCCGCCGATCTCCGCGCCTTCGACCAGGAACAGGATGTTCAGAACAGCAGCCCTAGCCCCGTGGCGCGGCGGCTCGAGCCCTCGGACCGCCACGCGTCGAGCACGTGCTTCGCGATCTGCGTCAGGTGCACCTCGTCCGCGCCGTCCACCAGCCGCGCCGAGCGCGCGTTCTTCATCATCTGCTCCAGCGGCGTGTCACTCGAGTAGCCCAGCGCTCCGTGCACCTGGATCGCCTGGTCCAGCACCTTCCACAGCGTGTTCGCGACGAAGAACTTCGTCATCGACACC
>JBIOJK010000076.1:0-17818 GCA_044450765.1 Myxococcota bacterium
CGTCCGCCGCCTGGCGGGCCGGCTCGCGAGCTGGTCCGACGTCGACGTCTTCGCGTGCCTGATCGCGGGCCAGGCGCTCCGCGACGGGCGGCTGGCCGAATCGGAGGTCCTGCGCTGGGCCCGCTCCCGCGATGCCTGGTGGCGGCGCGCCGCGCTGGTGAGCACCGTGCCGCTGAACGTGAAGGCGCAGGGCGGCAAGGGCGACGCGGCGCGAACCCTGCGGGTGTGTCGCCCGCTCGTCTCGGACCGCGAGGATCTGGTCGTGAAGGCGCTGTCCTGGGCGCTGCGTGCGCTCGCGGAGCGCGACCCGTCTGCGGTTCGCCGCTTCGTCGCAGCGCAGCGCGCCGACCTGGCGCCGCGCGTGCTGCGCGAGGTCGGGAACAAGCTGCGCACGGGCAAGAAGAACCCATGACGGACGGCGGACGCGCCGGCGGCTGCCTGTGCGGCGCCGTGCGCTATCGGGCGCTGGGCGCGGCGAGCAGCCCGACGCTGTGTCACTGCCGCACCTGCCGGCGGGCGGCCGGCGCACCGGCCGTCGCGTGGGTCAGCTTCCCGCGCGCCGGCTTCGCCTTTACCGGCAGCGAGCCGGTGCGCTATCGATCCTCGGCGCAGGTCGTTCGCACGTTCTGCGGCCGCTGCGGCACGCCGCTCAGCTACGCGCACGAGGACGAGCCGGGGAGCATCGACGTGACGACCGCCAGCCTCGACCAGCCCGACGAACTTCCGCCGCGCGACCAGCTCTGGACGAGTCATTCGCTCGCCTGGAGCGAGGGGCTCGCGGCGCTGCCGCGCCATCCTGGGAAGCGGGGCGCACCCGGTGAGTGAGTCGGTGCCGGTCTTCGGCACGCCGCTCGCGGGTCGCGAGCACCGCCCGCGGGCAGCGGTCTACGCGGTGATTCGCGACGCTGAGCGGCGCGTCGCCGCGGTGCGCACGAGCCTGGGCCTGCTCCTGCCCGGCGGCGGGCTCGAGCGCGGCGAGACGATCGTCGAGTGTCTCAAGCGCGAGCTGCGCGAGGAGTGCGCGCGACCGGTCGCGCTCGACCGCCAGATCGGGCTGGCGCTGGAGTTCTTCGAGACCTCCGAGGGCGCGTTCGAGGGCCGGCACGTCTTCTTCGACGCCCGATTCGTCGGCGCGCGGAACGGCGCCGCGCAGCACGAGCTGATCTGGCTCGAGCCCGCGAACGCCCACGAGCAGCTCCACCACCGCAGTCACGCCTGGGCGCTCGACCGCTGAGTCATAGGAGGCAGCGTGCCCGTCGAGGTCATCGGCATCGATCACGTGTATCTCGCGGTCCGCGACCTGGCCCGATCCAAGCGCTTCTACGACGGAGTCATGCGCGTGCTGGGCTACGCGCAGCTCGAGGCGCCGATCGGCGGCGATCCGCACGTGCACTACTACAACCGGCAGTTCGGATTCTCGCTGCGTCCCGCGCGGCGAGATACCGCCCCCCACGATCCGTACGCGCCCGGCCTGCACCACTTCTGCTTCCGAGTCGTCGACGAGCGCGCCGTCGACCGCGCGTGCAGCGAGCTGCGGGCGCTGGGAGTCGCGGCGACCGATCCCCGCACATACCCCGAGTACGCGCCGGACTACTACGCGACCTTCTTCGAAGATCCCGACTCCATTCGCCTCGAGATCACGAACTTCCGCGAAGGCCGCCGCCGCCGGATGTACGACTGGGGATCCGCCTGACTTCGTTCGGCCGCGGCCTCAGCGGTCGTAGACGGGGATCAGCTCGCGGCCGATCGTGCGCAGCGAGCCGAGAATCTGCTTCTGGGTCAGACCGCCGAACTGCACGAGACACATCAGTCGATCGACGCCGATGTCGGCATACGCCTCGATCTTGCGCCGGCACGAGGCGACGTCGCCCACGATCACCGACGGCAGCGGGTCGAGTGTCTCGAAGATCTCCTCGTTCGAGACCGACTCGCCGGCGGCGAGTCGCTTCAGGAGGGCGACGACCGGGACCTCGCCGCCACCGGCGGCGCCGCCCGACGCGCCGCCGCCCGAGCTGAGCGAGCGCGTCGCCGCCGGATCGTTCGCGAGGAAGCCGCCGCGGATCTGTCCGTACCAGATCTCCGCGGGCGCGTTGAACACGCGCGGCGCCGTGTTCACGTACCAGCAGGCCGCCGCCGACGCGCCGCTCTCGATCGCCTCCTTCTGCGAGTCGCGCACGTGCACGAAGGTGAAGACCGCGCTCTGCGCGTTCACGAACTTCCCGGCGGGGTCGGTGCACTCGCCGAGCCCGCGCCGGTAGTCGCGCAGGAGTGAGTCCATCTGCGAGAGCGGCGTCAGCAGGGTGGTGCCGAGCGCGCCGACGCCGAGTGTTCCCGCCAGGTGGAACGACTCGGGGCTGCCGCAGGTCTGCCACAGCGGCGGATGCGGTGACTGCACCGGCTTGGGGATCACGTTGCGCTCGGGAATCTCGATCAGCTCCGATTTCCACGAGAAGGCATCCTCGCTCCACATCCTCGGGATCATGCGCATCGCCTCGACGAGCTGTGCGCGCGAGGTCGCCGGGTCGACGTGAAACGTGTCCCACTCGTTGCCGCCCGAGCGCGCCAGCCCGAGCTCGAGCCGCCCGCCGCTGATCACGTCGAGCAGCGCCGCGCGCTCCGCGACGCGCAGCGGGTGATTGATGCGAAACGGCGCGAGCACGCCTGCGTGACCGAGGTGCATGCGCCGCGTGTGCTGCGAGAGATAGGCGAGAAACAGCTCGGGCGCGGAGCTCCACGAGAACTCGACCGCGCCGTGGTGCTCGACCTCCCACCAGCAGCGGAAGCCGAGCTCGTCGGCGAGCACCGCCTGCTCGAGCGTCTCGCGAAACAGCTCGCGCTCGTGGTTCGCGGCCCAGGGCTTCGCTTTCTGGATCTCGCAGAAGACGTCGAACTTCACGGCGCTCGCGAGCAGATCACGCTGCGGAGCGCGTTGGCAAGCCTGAAGCGGCGATCGCTCTTGGTGTATGGTCGGCGAGCAATGAGCGGCGACTGGGAAGTCCGGTCCATCTTCCACTTCACGGTGAACGCGACCGACTTCGAGCGCTCGCTCGCGTTCTACCAACAGCTCGGCTTCAAGGTGCTGCGCGACAACCGCGACGTGGTCTGGCCGAGCTTCGTGGCGGCGAACTTCGGCCTGAAGCGCGCGCAGGGCCGCGGCGCGCTGCTCGCGATTGGCCCCGAGGAGCACCACACGCGGCTCGACCTGATCGAGTGGCTCGAGCCCAAGCTGGTCGACGCAGAGGCGCACCTGCCGCAGGACGAGCGGGTGCCCCGCATCATTGCGCTGCGTACCCGAAACGTGCGCGCCGCCTACGCTGAGCTGCGTGCCGTGGGCGTCCTCTTCCACGCGCCGCCCAATCCACCCGACCCGCGCAGTGGAATCGAGGCGGTCGTCTGCTGCCGCGATCCCGACGGGAACATCGTGGAGCTGATCGAGTACATGGAGGGTCTGCTCGGCAGCCGCATCGACCACCTGGAGCGCCGCAAGGGCGAGTCACGGTGACCACCGCTGACTTGTCGGTGCGCGCGTCGACCTACGGCAAGGAGCCGACTCAGCTCTCTGCGCGCGTGAACGAGTTCACGCGCCGCGAACGCGCGCGCCGCGGCTTCCGGGCCTTCCTGCCGTTCTTCGGCGCGGGCTGCGTGCTCCTGCTCGTGCCTCCCCACGTTCTCTGGCTCGCGATCTGGACCAGCGTCGGGATCGTCTACGGGCGCAAGCGCTACCGGCTGGAGCGCGAGTTCGTGTCTCTTGCCGGCAAGTGTCCGGACTGCGGCAAGGAGGAGCCCCGGAAGCTGCCCGAGTCACTTCCCGCGATCCAGCGCTGCCCCGCGTGCGGGGCGTTCCTGAAGCTGGAATTTGGCGGCTAGGGGTTGAGCCGGGTCGCGGCCGGACAGGTCTGAGCCGGCGGTGGCTCGCTGCGCGCGATGGCGCGCCGCAGGTGAGTCGAGTCGAGGATGCTCGGACGGCCGGCCTCGTCCGTGTACGAGCAGCGCCGGCCGGCGCCGGGCAACACGAAGCGCGACTTCCCCGCGAGAGATGCACGCAACTGAATTTCGTCGAGAAGGGTCACGGCGCCGCCGGCGTCGATGTTCGCGCACTGACAGGCGTCGCCGATTCCGTCCGGCGTGAGCGACAGCCAGCCGCCGCGGTCGGTCTGACTCGCGTTGGGCTCGTATGGGCAATTGTCGACCGCGTCGGGAACCCCGTCTCCGTCCGAGTCGATCACGGACAGACCCGAATCGATCCAGGAGCCGATCAGTGGCACGCCCACCGGGTCGGGCACCAGCGTGCCTTTCGCCATGCGCTGGTTCGGATCCGACGACGACATGCGCAGCCACAGCACGCTCTGCTCCTTCGAGCCGACGTGCACGCGCTGCGCGCCGCTGACTCCGAAGTCGCCGTAGCTGGGCGCCACGCCGATCAGACTCATGCCGCCGAGCAGCGGCTGATAGCGCATGTCCATTCCGCCCGGCGCGGGTCCGCCCGGCATGTGGCAGTGCGCACAGTTCGCGGCGAGATACGAGCGCGCGCGCGCACCCACCGTTTCGGCGGTGTTCGTCACATCGGCGTACGAGCCGTAGAACAGCGGCGGGGAGATCGAGGTATCGAACAGGCCGAGGCAGGTCCCGAACGCCTGCAACTCGTTGGCGCTGCCGCCGGGGTACGCGAAGCTCCTGTTGAGCTGCACGGTTCGCGCCCCGAGCACGCGGCCGGCTGCCGCGGTGTGACAGCCGAGACACTCGGACGGCGACGGGTAGTGCCACGTCTGCTGCGTCGGGCCAGCCCCCGTGTCGACCGTGAGCGCTTCGTCCATCGCGGCGGTGAGCAGGGTCGCGTCGGTCTGCGCGGCGTTCCACCGATAGGTGTAGCCCACCCAGCGGTCGACCTGGCGCAGGAACACCCGCGTCTCCACGTGGCGCCGCGTCGCCGGTCCGGTCGGCAGATCGAACTGTTTCACGAAGGCCGTGCCGACGGGGTAGGTCCACGCGTCGCTCGGCGAGAAGCCGATGTGCTGGGTCCCGGGCAGCGCGAGCCAGCGCTTCTTGATCGCGTTGTCCGACCAGAGCGGCGTGTTCACGTCGTACTCGACCAGGCCCGGGGCCGGGGTGAGATTCGCGGTGCTCGAGAACAGACCCGTCGCGGAGAGCGCGGTCGGGAACTGCTGCGTGCCGCTGTCCTGGCTCGGCTGGAGCTGATAGATCCCGCCGTTGATCGAGACGAGATACAGCTCGCCGAACGTGTCCTCCGCGAACGACGCGATGAAGCTCGACTGGGCGATCGCGGTCGAGACGTGAGTCGCGGGCGAGTACGCCGACACCGTCCCGGACTCGTAGTCGGCGTAGATGTAGGCGCCGTAGAGCTCCGGCATGCGATCGCCGCGGTACACGTAGCCGCCGGTGACCGCGGCGCTCCCCGTCGCGTCGTGCGGGTACTCGATCACCGGCGGCGTCGACGAGATGTCCGAGCAGTGATTCGGTGGGAAGTCGTGCGTGCCCTCGCAGTAGGCCCAGCCGAAGTTCAGGCCGCCGACCCCGGCCGCCGAGAAGTCCACTTCCTCCCACAGGTACTGGCCGACGTCGCCGATCCACAGGTCGCCGGTGAGTCGATCGAACGAGAAGCGGTACGGATTGCGCAAGCCGTAGTCCCAGATCTCCGCGCGCTTCCCGGCCTGCCCGACGAACGGATTGTTCGGCGGGATCGCGTACGGCGTGCCGCCGTGCGGATCGATGCGCAGGATCTCGCCGTACAGCTGACTGGTGTCCTGCGAGTTGTAGGTCCCGGCGTCGCCGGATGCGATGTAGAGCATCCCGTCGGGACCGAACGCGGTCATGCCGCCGTTGTGGAAGTCCGCCGGCCGCGGAAACTGCAGGATCTCGAAACGGCTCGCGGGGTCGGCGACGCTCGGGTTCGCCGCGCTCTGCGTGTAGCGCACGACCTTCGTGCAGTAAGTGCCGCTCTGGCAGGCCGCGGAGATGTAGTTCACGTAGATGAAGTGGTTCGTCGCGAAGGCGGGATCGAACGCCACGCCCAGCAGGCCCTGCTCGACCTGGTTGTAGAGCACGTCGCCGGTGAGATCGAGATACACGCTCGCGGACGAGTCACTCGTGTTCGCCGGCAACAGGCGCACGCGCCCCGACTGCTCCGCGGCGATGGCTTTCCCGGATCCGTCCGGGGCGAACACCAGGCTGGTCGGGCGGTCCAGCACCAGATTCGGGTAGGCCGAGACCAGGGTCATCGGTTTGGGGTCGGGGATGCTGTCGAGCGGAAAATTGTGACCCGCGAACGGAACGCGGGGTCCGGTCGTGCAGGTTTGCGCGCTGGCGGTGCGCGCGGAGAGGACGACGGCCAGAGCGCACGCGGCGAAGGCGCAGCTCGAGCCTCCGGGGAAAAGTCGCGGCAAGCGGGGGTGCCTCCTGGAAGCGAGCGAGATTGTAGCAGGTGCGCGCTGCGCATCGGCGCGCCGATCCGCTCCGCTACAGTCAGCGACTCGGATGCCCGGCGAGCTCATCGATCCCGTTTGCGGAATGAAGGTGCGGCCCGACGGGCCGCACCACACCGAACACCGCGGCGTCGAGTACCGATTCTGCAACCCGCGCTGTCTCGCGAAGTTCGAAGCCGACCCCGAGCAGTATCTCGCGCTGTCTGAACATGCAGCGGTTTCTGCACGCGAGATGCCGGTGCAAGTCGACGCCGAGTACACCTGCCCGATGCACCCGGAGGTGCGGCAGCGCGGACCGGGCAGCTGTCCGATCTGCGGCATGGCGCTCGAGCCGCTCGCGCCGGCGGCGGAGCTCGAGCCGAGCGCCGAGCTCGCCGATCTCTCTCGGCGCTTCTGGGTGAGCGCGGCGCTCTCGCTGCCGCTCGCGGCGAGCTCGATGCTCGACATGCTGCCCGGCATGCCCATCTCGATGGCAGTCGGTGCGCGCGGGCTCGGCATCGCGCAGCTGGCGCTCGCGACGCCCGTCGTGCTCTGGGGCGGCGCGCCGTTCTTCGCGCGCGCGCTCGCGTCGCTGCGCACGGGGAATCTGAACATGTTCACCCTGATCGGGCTCGGCACCGGCGTCGCCATGGCGTACAGCGCCGCGGCGGTGCTCGCGCCGTCTCTCTTTCCGGACGCCTTCCGCGGTGTACACGGGGAGGTGTCGGCGTACTTCGAAGCCGCTTCTGTGATCGTCGTACTAGTGCTGCTCGGCCAAGTGCTGGAGCTGCGCGCCAGGCGGCGCACGGGCGACGCTCTGCGGGCGCTCCTGGCGCTGGCGCCAGCGACCGCGCGGCGCGTGCGCGGCGACGGTGTCGAGGAGGACGTTCCGCTCGCGCAGGTCCGCATCGGCGACGTGCTGCGCGTGCGGCCCGGCGAGAAGATCCCGGTCGACGCGCGGGTGCTCGAAGGCGCCAGCGCCGTCGACGAGTCACTCGTCTCGGGCGAGCCGATCCCCGTCGAGCGGCGGCCGGGCGACGCGCTGATCGGCGCCACGCAGAATCAGTCCGGCAGCTTGCTGATCGCGGCGGAGCGGGTCGGCGCAGACACGCTGCTCGCGCGCATCGTCGCCGAGGTCGCGCGCGCGCAGCGCAGCCGCGCGCCGATCCAGAACCTGGCGGACCGAGTCGCGGCGCTCTTCGTGCCCGCGGTGATCGGCTGCGCGCTCGCCGCCTTCGCGCTCTGGGCGTGGCTCGGGCCGGAGCCGCGGCTCGCGCACGCGGTCGTCGCCGCAGTCTCGGTGCTGATCATCGCGTGTCCCTGCGCGCTCGGTCTGGCGACGCCGATGTCGATCATGGTCGCGATGGGGCGCGGCGCGCGCGAGGGCGTGCTGTTCCGCGACGCCGAAGCCATCGAGCGCCTGCGCCAGGTCGACACCCTGGCGCTCGACAAGACCGGCACGCTGACGGAGGGCAAGCCGAGCCTCGCGAGCCTCGTGCCCGCCGAGGGCGCGGACGAGGTGACACTGCTCCGTGTCGCGGCGAGCCTCGAGCTCGGCAGCGAGCACCCGCTGGCCGCTGCGATCACCGCCGCCGCGCGCGAGCGCGGGCTCGCGCTCGAAGAGGTGCGGGACTGGAAGTCCGACCCGGGTCGGGGCGTGGTCGGCGCGCTCGGCGGCGTGCCGGCGGCGCTCGGCAACCGCGCGCTGCTGGCGGAGCTCGGCGTCGGCGCGGCCGAGATCGCGGCGCTGGAAGCGGCCGCCGACGCATTGCGCGCGCGCGGTCAGACGGTGGTGTTCGCCTGGCGCGGCGGTCGGGTGCTCGGCGCGCTCGGCGTGGTCGACGCGATCAAGGCGAGCGCGCGGGCGGCGCTCGGAGCGCTGCGCGCGGAGCGACTGCGCATCGTCATGCTGACCGGCGACGGCCGGCGCACCGCGGAGGCGGTCGCGCGCGAGCTCGGCATCGATGACGTGCGAGCGGAGCTGTCGCCCACGGCGAAGGCGGATGCGCTCGTGTCACTCGCGCGCGAGGGCCGAATCGTCGCGATGGCCGGCGATGGCATCAACGACGCGCCCGCGCTCGCGAGCGCCCACGTCGGAATCGCCATGGGCACGGGCGCCGACGTGGCGATCGAGAGCGCGTCGGTGACTCTCCTGCGCGGCGACTTGGGCGGCATCGCGCGCGCGCGGCGACTGAGTCGGGCGACCGGCGCCAACCTGCGCCAGAACCTGTTTCTCGCGTTCGTCTACAACGCGCTCGGCGTGCCGATCGCGATGGGCGCGCTCTATCCGTGGTTCGGGATCCTGCTCTCGCCGATGCTGGCCGCGGCGGCGATGAGCGCGAGCTCGCTGTCGGTGATCGCGAACGCGCTGCGGCTGCAGCGGGTTCGGCTCCGATGACGTTCTTCACCTACGGCTCGCTCGAGTTCGCGGCGGTCATGCGCGCGGTGACCGGCCGCAGCTTCGCGCACGAGCGGGCGCGCCTCGACGGCTGGCTGCGCGTGCGGATCCGCGGCGCGGCATACCCCGGGCCGACCGCGCCCGGGCGCGAGCACGCCGGGCACCCTGTGGCGCGGCGTCGATCCCGACTCCGCGGCCCGCCTGGACGCCTTCGAGCTCGCGCTCTACGAGCGCCGCGCGCTGCCGGTGCGCTGCGCGTCGGGGGAGTCACTCGAGGCGCTGGTCTACGCGATCCGCCCGCGGCACTACGGGGAGCTGTCGAACGAGCCGTGGGACAGAGCGCGCTTCGCGCGCGAGTCACTCGCCGCGTTCGTGCGCGCGATCAGTCGCTCCTGAAGCTCAGCTCGTCGTTCGTCCGGCACTTCTGGGCGTCGATCGCGCTCTTCACCTGCAGGTAGCCGGGCCAGCCGTACAAGGGGATGAAGCCGAGCCAGAACTTCTTCTGCGGCGCGTTGGCGAGCGGGCCGAAGCCGCGCAGGTACCACTCGCCCACACCCGGATGAAGGATCGACCACCACATCGCGCCCTGTGAGGAGCGACCGCGACAATCGCCATCGGCGCGTGCCAGCGGCGCGAGCGCGAGGAAGAGGACGAGTGCGGCAGCGGCGCGGAGCATCGATCTCACCTCTGGCCCAGTTCGTACCGCGTTCGAGCGAGCGGGGCAATCCGCGCCGCGTCTTGCGCGTGCAGACGGGGCCGTGTACCCAAGGCGCGTCCCCGAGAGACGGGGACGAGGAGGGCGAGCATGCGGGGGGCACTGCGCGCGGCGGTCCTGTCACTTGTGCTCGGCGTGTTCGCGTGCGGTGGCGGCAGCGACGGCGATGCGATCGTGGTCGGCCACGTGGCGTCGATGACAGGCGACACCGCGACCTTCGGCCGCAGCGCGGACCAGGGCATGCGCATGGCGATCGAGGAGCTGAACGCCGCCGGCGGCGTGCTCGGAAAGAAGCTCCAGCTCGTGACCGAGGACGACCGCTCGGTGACCGAAGAGGCGCGCACCGCGGCGCAGAAGCTCCTGCAGCGCGACCACGTCGTCGCGCTGCTCGGCGAGGTCGCTTCGTCGCGATCGCTCGCGGCCGCGCCCGAGGCGCAGCGGGCCAAGGTGCCGATGATCTCGCCCGGGTCGACCAACCCGAAGGTGACCGAAGTCGGTGACTACGTGTTCCGCGCTTGCTTCATCGACCCGTTCCAAGGCGCGGTCATGGCGCGCTTCGCGATGCAGGAGCTGCACGCCAAGCGCCTCGCGATCTTGTTCGACTTCAAGCAGGACTACTCCGTCGGACTCGCCCAATTCTTCCGGGACACGGTGCTGAAGAGCGGCGGCGAGATCGTCGCCGACGAGCGCTACACCAGCGGAGACATCGAGTTCCGCGCCCAGCTGACGACGATTCGCGCGGCCAATCCCGACGCCGTCTTCGTGCCGGGCTACTACACGGAGCTGGGCCTGATCGCGAAGCAGGCGCGCGAGCTCGGCGTCAACGTGCCGCTGCTGGGCGGCGACGGCTGGGATTCCGAGAAGACGCTCGAGATCGGCGGCGATGCGGTCAACGGGTACTTCTTCTCGACTCACTACGCGGCGGACTCCGACAACCCGCGCGTTCGGGAGTTCGTCGCGCGCTTCACCGCGAAGTACGGCTCGACGCCGGACGCGATGGCGGCTCTGGGTTACGACACGGCCGGCATCCTGGCCGACTCACTCAAGCGCGCTGGCGCAACCGACGGCGCGAAGCTGCGCGACGCGATCGCCGCGACGTCGGGCTTCGACGGAGTGACTGGCAGGATCTCGATCGATCCGAGCCGCAACGCGCGCAAGGACGCTGTGGTCCTGAAGATCGACGGCGGGAAGTTTCGCTACTACCGCACGGTCTCGGCGGAGTAGCGGCCGCCGCTCGCTCGTGGAGAACCTGCTCCAGCAACTGCTGAACGGCATCACCTGGGGCTCGATCTACGCGCTGATCGCCCTGGGTTACACGATGGTGTACGGGGTCCTGCGGCTCATCAACTTCGCGCACGGCGAGGTGTACATGATGGGCGCGATGACCGGCTACTACGCCGCCCACTGGCTCGGCTTCGCGGCGGCGCCCAGCGCGACGGGGCTGGTCGTCGTGCTGGTCGCGGCGATGCTCGTCTGCGGGCTGCTCGGCGCGCTGATCGAGCGCGTCGCCTACCGGCCTCTGCGCGGCGCGGGCCGACTCGCGCCGCTGATCACCGCGATCGGCGTGTCACTGCTGCTGCAGAACGCGGGACAGCTCGTGTTCGGCGCGGACCCGAAGTTCTTCCCGCCGCTGCTGCAGTCGCGCGAAGTGTTTCGCGCGGGCCAGGTCGCCGTCTCGAACATCCAGCTGACCGTGCTTGCGACGGCGCTGCTCCTGATGGGCGCGCTCGAGTACATCGTGCAGCGCACGCGCTTCGGGCGCGCGATGCGCGCCGTGTCCTTCGACGCGCCCGCCGCGGCGCTGATGGGCGTGCCCGTGGACCGCGTGATCTCCGGGACCTTCGTGCTCGGATCGATGCTGGCCGCGGCGGCGGGCATCCTGGTCGGTCTCTCGAATCCGAAGATCGAGCCGCTGATGGGCCTGATGCCCGGCTTGAAGGCGTTCGTCGCCGCCGTGCTCGGCGGGATCGGCAGCGTGCCGGGCGCGATGATCGGCGGGCTGCTGCTGGGAGTGATCGAGACACTCGTCACCGGCTATCTCTCGAGCACTTACCGCGACGCGATCGCGTTCGTGATCCTGGTCGTGATCCTCTTGTACCGGCCGACCGGGCTCTTCGGCGCGCCCCAGACCGAGAAAGTGTAGCCGGTGGACGCGGCGCGACTCGCGCGGCTCGCGGCGCTCGGCGCCGCGCTCGCGGCCCTGCACTGGCTCGCGCCGCTCGCGCTGAACCCGTACTACATCACGATCCTCGCGCGGATCGGCATCGCGATCGTCGCGGCGGTGAGCTTGCAGCTCGTGAACGGATTCACGGGACAGTTCTCGATCGGTCACGCCGGCTTCATGGCGCTGGGCGCCTACTCGTCGGCGGCCTTTTCGGTGTATCTCGGCGCCGGCGCCCTCGACTCACTGGGCGACGGCAGCCTCGCGCGCCTGCTGTACTTCCCGTTCCCGCTCGTCTGCGGCGGTCTCGTCGCCGCGGCCGCCGGGCTGGTGGTCGCGGTCCCGACGCTCCGGCTGCGCGGCGACTATCTCGCGATCGCGACGCTCGGCGCGGGCGAGATCATCCGCATCGCGATCCTGAACGTCGACGCGGTCGGCGGAGCGCGCGGCTTCTCGCTCGCGTCGGCCGCGCACCCGGCCGTGGACCTGCGCTTCGACAGCCTCGCGGGCGTCTTCGGCGTCGCAGCGATCACGATCGCGGCGATCGCGCGGCTCGTGTACTCGGGCGGCGGACTCGCCTTCCGCGCAGTGCGCGAAGACGAGACCGCGGCGGAGTCGCTCGGCATCGCGACCACGCGCGTGAAGGTCGAGGCGTTCCTGGTCGCGAGCTTCTTCGCCGGAGTCGCGGGCGCGCTCTTCGCGCACAGCGAGGGCTACATCCACACCAACAGCTTCGGCTTCGTGCGCTCGTTCGAGCTGGTCGCGTTCGTGGTGCTGGGTGGGCTCGGGTCGCTCTCGGGCGCGGTCGTGGCCGCCGCGACCTTGACCGCGGCGCCGGAGCTGCTGCGCGGGCTCGGTGAGTGGCGCATGATCCTGTACTCGCTGCTCTTGATCTCGGCCATGATCCTGCGGCCGCAGGGGTTGCTGGGCCAGCGCGAGCTGCTCTCGTTCGGACGCAGACGTGGCGCTGCTTGAAGTGAGTGGGCTCTGCGTGCGCTTCGGCGGACTCACCGCGGTGTCGCGGCTCGACTTCGCGGTCGAAGAGGGCGCGCTCGTGGCGCTGATCGGGCCGAACGGCGCGGGCAAGACCACCGCGTTCAACGTGATCACCGGCATCTATGCGCCGACCGAGGGCAGCGTGCGCTTCGCGGGTCACGAGATCGGCGGCGCGAAGCCCCACGCGATCTGCGCGCGCGGCGTGGCGCGCACGTTCCAGAACATCCGCCTGTTCCGCGGCCTGTCGGCGCTCGACAACGTGCGCGCGGCGCTGCAGGGCGCGCGCCGGTGCGGCGCGCGCGACGTTCTGCGCGGCGCGCGCTGGCGCGGGCGCGAGAGCCTCGCCGAAGAGGAGGCGCGCATGCTGCTCGACGAGCTCGGGCTCGCGGCGGTCGCCGAGGCGCGCGCCGACTCACTTCCCTACGGCGAGCAGCGCCGGCTCGAGATCGCGCGCGCGCTGGCCACGCGCCCGAAGCTCCTGCTGCTCGACGAGCCCGCGGCGGGCATGAATCCGGCCGAGAAGCTGGCGCTGCGCGGTCTGGTGGCGCGGCTGCGCGGCACGCATGGACTCACGATCGTGCTGATCGATCACGACGTCTCGTTCGTGATGAACCTGTCGGAGCGGGTGGCCGTGCTCGACCACGGCGAGAAGATCGCCGACGGAGCGCCCGAAGACGTGCGCCGCGATCCGCGCGTGATCGAGGCGTATCTCGGCGCGGACTCCGAGGCGAGCGCATGAGCGAGACACTGCTCTCGGTCGAGTCACTCGACGTCCGCTACGGGGCGATCCACGCGCTGCGCGGAGTCTCGTTCGAGGTGAAGGCTGGCGAGATCGTGAGCCTGATCGGCTCGAACGGCGCCGGGAAGTCGACGCTGCTGCGCGCGGTCTCGGGGCTGATCCGCGCGAGCTCCGGCCGCGTCGCGCTGCGCGGCGTCGACGTCTCGCGGCACGCGCCCGAAGCGATCGTCGCGCTCGGCTGCTCGCACGTTCCCGAAGGCCGCCGCATCTTCGCGAACCTGACGGTGCTCGAGAATCTGCAGATGGGCGCCTGGCCGCGTCGGTCCCCCGAGGCGGCCGGGCTGGAGCGCGTATTCGCGCTGTTCCCGCGACTGCGCGAGCGACTCACTCAGCTCGGCGGCACACTGTCGGGAGGAGAGCAGCAGATGCTCGCGATCGGGCGCGCGCTGATGGCCGCGCCGGCGGTGCTCCTGCTCGACGAGCCCTCGCTCGGCCTCGCGCCCCTCTTGGTGCGCCAGATCTTCGAGATCGTGCGCGAGATCAACGCGCAGGGCACGACGGTCGTGCTGGTGGAGCAGAACGCGCACCAGGCGCTGCGCCTGGCCGGCCGCGCGTATGTGCTCGAGACCGGCGCACTCGCGCTCTCGGGGGTCGCCTCCGAGCTCGCGCGCGATCCGCGCGTGCGCCGCGCTTACCTGGGCGACGAATCGGCAGAGTAGAATCCGCCGATGGATCTCGCGCGGCAGATCCCGAACGCGCTCTCCGACTCCGCGCTGCAGATCTCGCGCGCGGCGACGGGCGCGCTCGCGTTCGCGCTCGCGGTGTTCGGCGCCGCCGGCGCTGCGCGCGCGCAGCTTCCGGACCTGGTGCCCGAGGTCAGCGACGTTCACGTCGAGTGGGACGCCGACGTGGACGCGGGCGACGTGGCCGAGTCCTGCGCGAGCGCGACGACCGGGCTCGACCTGGTGCGGCTCAGCCTGACCACGCTGAACGCCGGGCAGGGCGTCGAGACACTCGGCGACCCGATGTGCCCCGTCTGCGCGACTCACCCGGACGAGGTCTGCGGCAACCCGGACTTCATCTGCAGCCCCGCTGGCGGCCACGATCACCCGCACTACCAGGACTTCTTGCGCTACGAGATCGTCGATCCGAACGGCGTCATTTCGGCCGTCGGCGGCAAGCGCAGCTTCTGCCTGGCCGAGACGATGTGCCCGGCCGGAGTCACTGGACACCACACCTGTCTCGATCAGGGGCTCGATCCCGGCTGCTGGGACGTCTATCCGTACTGGCTCGGCTGCCAGTACGTCGACGTGACCGGCGTGCCGGACGGCAGCTACTCGCTGCGCGTCACCGTCGACCCGCTCGGACGGATCCCCGAGTCGGACGAGGACAACAACGTGATCTCGACGCCGATCGTCCTGCAGCGCGAGCCGCTCTCGGACGAGTCACTCGAGGGCGGCAGCCTCGTGCTGAAGCCCGGGGACGCCCTGCACGTCAGCGCGCGCGCGCCCGCTCGCCTGGACCTCGCCGACTCGCACGGCGATCCGACTCATACCGGCGCCACGCTCTACGTCTTCGACACCGGCTCGGCTGAGAACATCGGCTTCGGCTTGCCGGCGTCCGGCTGGAAGCGGCTCGGACCGGCGCACAAGCCGCGCGCGTTCCGCTACCGCGGCGACGGCAGCGACGACGACCCCTGCAAGTCGGTTCTGGTCACGCGCGGTGGAGTGCGCGCGAGCTGCAAGCTGAACGGCTCGCACACCGTGTTCAAGCTGCCGGCGCAGGGCGATCTGCTGGTGCAGCTGCGGCTCGGCATCGAGGACCGGCGCGTCTGCGTGACCTTCGGCGGGAAGACGGTCCGCAACGACGCGGCGATGGTGAAGCGGCGCGGAGCGGAGCTGGCGAGCTGCGATCCCGGAAGTTAGTCGTTCGGTGACTCGCTCGGTTCTCGCGCTGCTCTGGGATCTGGACGGTGTGCTGGTCGACAGCTACGAGGTCTGGTTCCACGTCCTGAACCACACCGCGCGCGCGTTCGCGGCGCCGGCCGTTTCGCGCGAGATCTTCGCAGCGGGCTGGGGCCAGGGGATCGAGAAGGACGTCGAGCGCTTCTTTCCCGACCGCACGATTCCCGAGGTCGAGGCCTTCTACCACGCGCACTTCATGGAGCACGCGACACACCTCCGCGTCGACCCCGACGCGCGCCGCACGCTCGCGGCGATCCGTGCGGCGGGGCTGGGCCAGGCGCTGATCACGAACACGCCGAGAGCGCTGGCGTCGAGCATTCTCGCGCACGCCGGGCTCGAGCTCGACACCGTCGTGGGCGGCACCGACGTCCCGCGCGGCAAGCCCGCGCCGGACATGGTGCTCGAAGCGTGCCGGCGCCTGCGGGTCGCCCCCGAGCAGGCGCTCGTGGTCGGTGACTCGCGCTTCGACCGCGAGGCGGCCGCCGCGGCGAGCGTGCGCTTCCTCGGCCTGCGCATCGACGGCGACGCGCGCGTGGAGCGCGTCGCGGACGTTCTGCGCAGCGTACCCGCGGAGTGAGTCGCCTACTGCAGCGGAGCCAGGTCGATGTGGTACAGCTCCGCGACGTTCTGGCACAGGATCGCGCGCCGTTGCTCGGGCGTGAGCTGCGCCGCGTGCTCGGCGAGCATCGCCTGCGACCCGGGCCAGGTCGAGTCACTATGCGGAAAGTCGTTCGCCCACATGAGTCGATGCCAGTTCATCTGGTCGGCCGACTTGAACGCGACCCAGTCGTCCTGGAACGTCGTGTAGATGTGCTCGCGGAAGTACTCCGAGGGCAGCTTCGAGAGGTGCTGCCCGGCGGGCAGCCAGTAGCGGTGGCGCTTGTACGCGTGGTCCATCCGGTACATGTAGTGCGGCACCCAGCCGGCGTCGGCCTCGACGCAGACGACCTTCAGCTTCGGGTGTCGCTCGAAGACGCCGCCCAGGATGAGCGTGCCCATGATGTCCTGGCAGCCGCGAATGATCGACAGGAAGCTGTTCATCTTCGGGCCGCGCGTCGGCGCCGTCTCGCGCACCGTCAGGATGTGGAACGAGAGCGGTAGCTCGAGCTCGACCGCGGCTTCCCAGAACTCGTCGTAGATCTTCGAGTCATAGTCCTCGACGCCGGGATCGCCGGGCATCATGACGCCGCGCAGTCCCAGGCGTTTGATCTCGCGCAGGTCGGCGATGCCCTCGTCCGGGGTGCGCATCGCGGTCTGGCCGATGCCGAGCAGACGCTCGGGGTGCGCCGACTGGAAGCCGGCGATCCAGAGGTTGTACGCGTCGAAGCAGGCTTTCTTGTAGTCGAGGTCGGAGTGATTGCAGAGGACCATGCCGACCGTCGGGTAGATCACTTCCGCGGCGACACCATCGCGTGTCTGGTCGGCCATGCGCGCCTCCGGATCCCAACCGCCGCGGTGCAGATCCTGGAAGCGCCAGCCGCGCACGCGAATCTCTTCGGGCGGCCGGCCGGCGGCGGCGGCGAGCCCGATCGAGATCGGCTTGGACATGCCGTCGACCACGAACATCTCGCCTGCGTCGCCGATCTTCTCCATGCGAGGCGCGCGGTCGAGGAACGCTCGGTCGATGAATTCGGTGTAGGTGTTCGGGGGCTCCGTGACGTGCGAGTCGGCGGAGATGATCGGGTAGGCCATCGGCGGCTCCTTTGGTCGTCATGATAAGCTGAGAGCTCGTCGGTCCACCAATCGAGAGGTGTTCGATGGATCTCAGCTACAGCGCCGAGTACGAGGCATTTCGCGGCGAGGTGAAGGCGTTCCTGGCGAAGAGCTGGCCGCTGCGCGGCGACGAGGCCAAGCTGTCGGGCGAGAAGCGCGCGGCCCTGCTGCGCGAGCGCGCGATCGCCGCGGGCTTCCTCGCGCGTTCGATCCCCAAGAAGTACGGCGGGTCCGAGCAGAGCGCCGACGTGCTGAAAGCCCAGATCATCCGCGAGGAGTTCGCGCGCGCGCGCGCGCCCGGCGAGATGGCGGGCATCGGCCCCAGCATGCTCGTGCCGACCCTGCTCGAGAAGGGCAGCGAGTGGCAGAAGGAGAAGTTCATCGCGCCGACCATTCGCGGTGACATCATCTGGTGTCAGGGCTACAGCGAGCCCGGCTCCGGCAGCGATCTCGCGTCGCTGCAGACCAAGGCCGAGCTGGTCGGCGACGAGTGGGTGATCAACGGCCAGAAGATCTGGACCAGCGGCGCGCACCGCGCCGACTACATGTTCTGTCTCTGCCGCACCGAGCCCGCGGCGCAGAAGCACGGCGGGATCTCGTATCTCCTGCTCTCGATGAAGCAGCCCGGCATCGAGGTTCGCCCGCTGCGCCAGATGACCGGTGCGGCCGACTTCAACGAGGTCTTCTTCACGAACGCGCGCACGCCGAAGGAC
>JBIOJK010000077.1:0-17433 GCA_044450765.1 Myxococcota bacterium
GTACCCGAAGGCGGGCGCGCGCTTGATCGGCTCGCTCGCGAAGTGGATGGCCGAGACGAAGCGGGAGCTCGGGACCTACGCGTACGCGGCCGAGCTCGCGAAGGTCGATGAGAGCGGCGCGCTCGACCTGTTGAGCCTGGAGTATCTCACCAGCTCGGGCGCCTGCGCGCTCGGCACGCCGAGTGACTGCCTCGAGGCGTGCCGCCGCTACCAGGACGCCGGCGTCGATCTGCTGCTGTGCCTGGTGAACCCGTACAAGATCCCTCACGAGAAGGTCATGCAGACCATCGAGCTGATGGGCGCCGAGGTGATCCCGAAGCTCCGATGAGCGAGCGCGCCGCGGAGCCGAGCCTCTGGTACTTCGCCTACGGGAGCAATCTCGACCCGGGCACCTTTCTCGGCCGGCGGCGCATGCGGCCGCTCGCGACCCGCATCGTCGCGCTCGAGAACTTCGAGCTGTGCTTCGATCTGCCGGTCGGCCCGGGCGAGCGCGGCGTCGCGAACGTGGCGCCGCGCGACGGCGAGCGTGTCTGGGGCGTGAGCTATCTGCTGACTCACTCCGACGCAGATCGGCTGGACCGGACCGAGGGCGTGCACCGAGGCGCATACCTCCGGCTCGCGGTGGAGCTGCGCGAGCAGAGCGGCGCGGCGCTGGCCGCCTTCACCTATCACTCCAGCCGGGGAGTCTCGGGCCGCAAGCCGTCGCGGCGGTATCTGGGTCTCTTGCTCACGGGCGCGCGCCACCACGGGCTTCCCGCGGAGTACGTGGAGCGCCTGCGCGCGCTGCCGCTGGCGCTGGACGAACGCGAGACGCAGCTGCCGCTGCTGTGAGCGATCGAACGCAAGAATCTTCTTGCGAATAGATCCGCTTGCCCTAGAATCCGCGCCAACAACGGAGGTGCCATGGCCGAGACTCACCCGGTGGTGTCGAGCGACAAGTGGCTCGAGGCGCGCAAGCGCCTGCTGCAGAAGGAGAAGGAGTTCACGCGGCTGCGGGACGAGCTGTGCGAGCAACGGCGCGCGCTGCCTTGGGAGGCCGTGCGCAAGGAGTACGCGTTCGAGGGGCCGAACGGCCGGGAGAGCTTGGCTCAGCTCTTCGGCCGCCAGTCACAGCTCGTCGTCTATCACTTCATGTTCGACCCGAGCTGGGACGCGGGCTGCAAGAGCTGCTCGTTCTGGGCCGACAACTTCGACGGCATCGACGTTCACCTCCGGCAGCGCGACATCAGCTTCGTCGCCGTGTCGCGCGCGCCGTACGCCAAGCTCGAAGCCTACCGGCGGCGCATGGGCTGGCGCTTCAAGTGGCTGTCGTCGTTCGGCAGCGACTTCAACTTCGACTATCGCGTCTCCTTCACCGACGCGGAGGTCGCCGCGGGGAGCGTCGACTACAACTACCAGCGCCAGAAGCCGTTCGGCGCCGAGACCGTGGGCATCAGTGTCTTCGCGCGCGATCCCGCGGGCGCGCTGTTTCACACCTACTCGTGTTACTCGCGCGGGGTCGACATGATGAACGGCGCGTACCAGTACATCGACCTCACGCCGAAGGGCCGCGACGAGGGCGGCCGGAACCAGTTCTGGGTGCGGCGCCGCGACGAGTACGGCGAGTGACTGCCAGCCCGCGGCGCCGCGAGCGCGTGCAGGGAGTGCTGAAGGCGCTGGCGGACCCTCAGCGCATCGCGATCCTGCGCCTGGTGCACGACCAGGAGCTCCCCGCGGGCGAGATCGCGACTCACTTCCACACCACGCGACAGGCGGTCTCGCAGCATCTTCGGCTGCTCACCGACTCAGGGCTGCTCGACCTGCGCCGCGACGGGACCAAGCGCCTGTACCGCGTGCGCCGCGAAGCGTTCGGCGAGCTGCGCGCCTTCCTCGACGCGTTCTGGAGCGACGGCCTCTCGTCGCTGAAGCGCAGCGTGGAGCAGGGCAAGAGGCCGGGGCGTGGCGGCCGATAGTCCCGTCGTCCGGGAGATCTTCATCGACGCGAGCCCGGAGGAGGTCTTCCCCTACCTCACGATCAGCGCGCGCTACTCGCTCTGGATGGGAATCGCGGCGGAGCTCGACCCGCGGCCCGGCGGCGTGTACCGCGTGGACGCGAACGGCCGCAACGTGATTCTCGGGAAGTACGTCGAGGTCTCGCCGCCGCGGCGCGTGGTCTTCACCTGGGGATTCGCCGACCCGGAGAGTCCGGTCCCCGCGGGCTCGACGACGGTCGAGATCGACTTGATTCCGCAGGGCCGCGGGACACTGCTGCGGCTCGTGCACCGCGGCAGCCCGCCGGAGCGCCGCGGCCGCCACGAGCAGGGCTGGAGTCACTACCTCGCCCGCCTGCAGATCGCCGCGGCGGGCGCAGATCCCGGCCGCGATCCCTTCGCGGACCCGAGCGCCGGGCACGACTAGCGGGGCCACTCCAGCTCGCCCCGAGTCGGGGCCCAGTCACACGCGCTCGAGCACCACGACCGGAATCTCGCGCGACGTCTTGCTCTGGTACTCGTCGTACGCGGGCCAGATCTTCGCCATCCGCTTCCACAGCTCGGCGCGCTCGGCGCCCTGCGCGGTGGACGCGCGCGCCTTGAAGCGGTCGGCAGCCACCTGCACCTGCACCGCAGGAGTCGCGGCCAGATTCTTGTACCAACCCGGGTGGTCGGGGGCGCCGCCGCGGGAGGCGACGATCACGAAGCGCGCGCCGTCCTTGCCGTAGATCAGCGGCAGGGTGCGCGACTCACCCGACTTCCGCCCCACGGTCGTCAGAAGCAAGGTCGGGACACCGTTCCAGAGGTGACCGTCCGCGCCGTTCGACGCGAGGTATTTCTTCAGGTGTTCGGCGATCCAAGCGGGAAGCGCGGGCTCTTTGGCGGCCATGGAGACTCCTTCTTCGAGCTCGAGTCTACCTTCTACAGGGGGTCTTCTTCGAGCGCAGCTTGCTCGAGCGAGAGTCCGTTCGTCTCGGGCACCGCGGCCAGGAAGACCAACGTCGCGGGCACGAAGGTGACCAGTGAGACCCAGGTGATCGACTGCACCAGGCCGCCCAGCGGCACCACGAGCAGCGAGAGTCCGAAGTTCGCGACCAGGCTCGCGCCCGCGACGACCAGGTTCGCGACGCCGGAGAACGTCGCCCGCAGCGGCGTCGGGAAGAGCTCCATGGCGAGCAGGCGGTCCGCGACCGAGAACGCGGCGGTCGCGCCCTGATTCACCGCCATCAGCGCGATCAGCGACGGGATCGCGCGCGGGCCCAGTGGCACCCAGAAGAACGCGATGCCGGAGGCGACCGCGACCGCGGAGCCCGCGGCGGTGGTCGGCCGTCGGCCCCAGCGATTCGCGAGCCACGCGCCCGCGGGATTGCCCAGCTGACCGATGCCGCCACCGGCGAAGAACACCAGACTCGCGATCGCCGGTGACAGCGCGAGTGACTTCACCATGTGGTAGTAGGGCCAGGCGGAGGTCGCGATCAGCGCGATCGGCCGCAGCGCGGCGACCACGAGCAGCGCGGTCGAGCGGCGGCGCCAGCCACCGCCGAAGAGATCGCGCGTGCGCGACGCCGCCACGTGACCGCGGTCGCGCGCGCGCGTGAAGCGATCGGTCTCGGACAGTGTCTTGCGCAGCGAGCCGAGCAGCAGGATCGGCAGTACGGCGACCAGCCAGAGTCCGCGCCAGCCCCACGGCAGCTGCTCGGTGATCGCGGCCAGACCGATCGCGAGCCCGCCGCCTGCGGCGCTCGCGAAGCCGAACCAGGCTTGCCCGGCCGCGCGCCACGCCTCCGACGAGCGCTCGATCATGGCGACCACGACGCCCGTGAACAGCGCGCCCAGCAGCGCGCTGACACCGATCTGTGTGATGGTGTAGCTGACGACGTCGGGCGCGAGCGCGGACCCGAGCGAGAGCACCGGCAGCAGCGCGAAGCACAGCACCAAGAGACCGCGGCGGCCGCGCCGGTCCGCCAGCCGGGTGAGCGCGGCCGTGCCGAAGCCGCCGAGCGCGACCCAGCCGGCGATCGCGGTGATGCGCGTGTCGTCCAGGCCGAGCTCGGCCGCGAGAAACGGTGGGGCGACGCCTCCGAGCCCCTGCAGGTAGGAGCCGTACACCGCGAGCGCGAGGAGCAACCGCATCCGCAAGCCAAGGTCGCCGCCTCGCCGCAGCGGTCAAGAGCAAACATCGCTCGCGCCGGTGCATGCTACACGTCGGCCCGCACACGCATGCGCGCTGAAGGAGGGCTCTTGTCGATGTTGAAGGGCATCCGCGTCGTCGACTTCACGCAGTACCTCGCGGGACCGACGGTGACTCGCCTGATGGCCGAGATGGGCGCCGACGTGGTGAAGGTCGAGCAGGCGCCCGGCGGAGATCCGTCGCGCCTGCTGCCGCTGCGCATCGGGGAGCGGAGCATCTACTTCATCCAGCAGAACCGCGGAAAGAAGAGTCTCTGCGTCGACTTCCAGAAGCCCGAAGCCGCGGCGCTGCTGCTGGAGCTGGCGGCGGGCGCGGACGTCGTGGTCGAGAACTACGGCCCCGGGGTGCTCGAGAAGCGCGGCATCAGCTACGAGTCACTTTCGAAGCGGAATCCGCGCCTGGTCATGGCGTCGATCTCCGCGTTCGGCCGCACCGGTCCGCTCGCGCACAAGGTCGGCTTCGACCTGATCGCGCAGGCCTTCTCGGGTCTCATGTCGATGACCGGAGCGCCCGACGGCCCGCCCATGTGGGTGGGCGCGGCGATCGCCGACGTCCAGAGCGGCGTGCACGCTTTCGGCGCGATCGGCTACGCGCTCTTCCACCGCGAGCGCAGCGGCCGCGGCCAACACATCGACGTGTCGATGGTCGACGCGCTCTACCACAGTCACGAGGGCAACGTGCAGGCCTTCGCGAACAGCGGCGGCCAGCTCGACCCGATCCGCCACGGCGCCGTGCACGCCTGGGTCGGCCCCATGGGCGTGTACAAGGCCGCGCAGGGCTGGATCGTGATCCTGGTACTCGAGCGCCAGTGGGAGAGCTTCTGCCGCGCGCTCGGCCAGCCCGAGCTCGCCGCCGATCCGCGCTTCGCGACCGGCGCCGCGCGCGGACAAAACCGCGCCGAGCTGACCGCGATCATCGAGCGCTGGCTCGCGAGTCAGAAGACCGACGAGGCCGCGCTCTCCGTCTTCGAGCAGCACCGGGTCGCCGCGGCGCCCGTGCTGTCGGTGAGGGACACCGTGAGTCACCCGTACTTCGCCGCTCGCGACATGGTGCGCCGCGTGCCCGATCCCGTGCTCGGCGAAGTCACGATCCCCGGCTTCCCTTTCAAGTTCGGCGCCATCCCGGAGCTCCCCGACCTGCGCGCGCCGCTGCTCGGCGAGCACAACGCGGAGGTGCTGAGAGAGAGACTCGGGATCGACGCGGGGCGGATCGCGGCGCTCACGGAGCGTGGGGTGCTGGTCTCGGGGAGCAGCTGACTCGCTCAGCCGACGATTCCGAGCCTCAGCAGGCTCTCGGCGGTCGCCACGACCGCGTCTTCGCGCGAGCGCGGCTTCCACTGCAGGACGCGCTGCGCCTTCTCGCTCGTGGCGTTGCGAACCTTCCCGAGCAGCGGCAGAAGCTGCTGCAGCGCGGGGTCGAAGCGCGCCGTGAGTCGCACCAGCCAGTCGGGCAGCTGGCGGGTGGGCACCTTTCCCGCCGAGTCACCCAGCCGCGCCCGGAGCACCTTCGCGATGTCGAGCATCGACATGTACTCGCCCGCAACCGCGATGAAGCGCTCGCCCTTCGCCGAGGGGCTGGTCATTGCGCGCAGGTGCAGGTCCGCCACGTCGCGCACGTCGACGACGCCGAAGTGGAGCTTGGGACAGCCGGGCATGCCGTTCATCAGGCGCTTCACGAGATCGAGCGAGGCCGAGTAGTCCGCGCCGAGCGCGGGTCCGAAGATGCCCGCGGGGTTGACGGCAGTGAGCTCGAGCGCTCCGCCCTCGGCCGCCACGAAATCCCAGGCGGCGCGTTCGGCGATGGCCTTCGACTTGACGTACGCGCTCATCTCGCCGTCGAGATTCGTCCAGCTCGTCTCGTCGAAGGGCTCCTTCTGGAGCGGGTGGCCGTAGTAGATCGCTCCGCAGCTCGACGTGAGGACCACGCGCCTGACCTGCGCGTCGCGCGCGGCCCGCAGCACGCGCAGCACGCCGTCGCGCGCGGGAATGATCACCTCGTCCTCGGACTTTGGAGCGACCGGTGGCATCGGAGAAGCCACATGCAGCACGTAGTCACAGGAGGCGACCGCTGCGGCCCAGCCGTCGTCGCGCTCGAGGTCGGCGGCGAAGAACGAGAGGCGGTCGCCCTGGCGGGTGCCCGCCCCTTCGAGCATGGCGCGTACGGCTGCTTCGCGCTGGAGCGAACGCACCGTCGTGCGCACCGCGTCTCCTCGCTCGAGGAGCTGGAGGACGATGTGACTGGCGACGAACCCCGACCCACCCGTCACCAGAACGGTGCTCATCCGCGCGCGCCGAGCAAGGGGTGAACCTGCATCCAGCGTGCAGCGTAGCACCGTCGCGCGGGGTGGACCTAGCCGCGCGCGCGGATCGCCTCGTAGAGTGCCTGCGCCGCCGGTGACAGATGCGCGCCCTTGCGAGTCACCAGCACGAGGCTGCGCGAGACCACGGGGTCAGTCAGCGGCACGACGCGGATGCTCGGATACGTGCCCTTCTGGATCGCGAGGCTCGGGACGATCGCCGCGGCGACACCCGCGGCGACCAGGCCGACGGCGGTCGAGCTGCGCTGCACCTCGTAGTGCGACTGGAGCCGAGGGGCGCGCGGCGCGAGCGCCGAGTCCAGAAGAGGGCGGTTCCCGCTCTCGGCGCCGACGAAGATCAGCGGGTATGGCTCGAGCTGCTTCCACGTGAGCTTCTTCCGCGCCGCGAGCGCGTGGTCGGCGCGGCAGATCAGCACGAAGCGGTCCTCGAGCAACGGAACGGTCTCGAGCTCGGGCTGGTGCGGGCCCGCGATGTGGATGCCGAACTCGGCCTCGCGGCGCAGCACCGCCTCGGCGACGCCGGACGACGCGTGGTCCAGGATCTTGATGCGGTTGTTCGGATGGCGCGCCGCGTACTCCTGGATCACGCGCGGCAGATACTGGACCCCGACGGTCGGCACGCACGCGATCGACACGTCGCCGCGCTGCGCCTTGCCGGTCTCGCGGATCTCGACCAGCGCGTGGGTCAGGTCACTCATCAGGCGCCGCGCCTGGGGCAGGAACGCGCGGCCGAGGTCGGTGAGTGCGACCGAGCGCGTGGTCCGCTCGACCAGCTTCACGCCGAGCAAGTCCTCGAAGTTCGCGAGGCGGCGCGAGAGGGCGGTCTGCGTGATGTGGAGCTGGTGCGCGGCTTTCCCGAAGCGGCCCTGATCCGCGATGGCGATGAAGGCCTCGATGCCCAGCGTGTCGATTCTCATGCCTGACTTCTCATGACTGAAATACATCAATCGATGAGATAAATCCATTTTACTGAAGAACGGACCGCCCCGAAACTCTGGGCATGGTCCCCATCGAATCGACCCCGGAAATGGCCGAGCGCGTCTACGAGCGGACGGCGCGCAATCTCGAGATCGCGCGTCGGCGGCTCTCACGACCGCTCACGCTCGCCGACAAAGTGCTGCTCGGCCATCTCGACGAACCGGAGCACGCCGAACTCGCGCCCGGCCGGAGCCATCTGGCGCTGCGCCCGGACCGCGTCGTGCTCCAGGACGTGCTGGGTCAGACGGCCATGCTCCAGTTCATGCAGACGCGCCGCGCGAGCGTCGCGGTGCCGACCTCGATTCACTGCGACCACTTGATTCAGGCGCGCACGGACGGTGACTCGGATCTGCGCGCCTCGGTCGAGGAGAACGACGAGATCTACGCGTTCCTGCGCTCGGCGGCGGCCAAGTACGGGGCGGGCTTCTGGCGGCCCGGCGCCGGCATCATCCACCAGGTCGTGCTCGAGAACTACGCGTTCCCGGGCGAGCTGATCATCGGCACCGACTCACACACGCCCAATGCGGGCGGCCTGGGCGCCTGCGCGGTCGGCGTGGGCGGCGCCGACGCGGTCGAGGTCATGGCGGGGCTGCCCTGGGAGCTGCTCTACCCGGTGCGGATCGCCGTGTTCCTGACCGGCGAGCTCGGCGGCTGGACGGCTGCGAAGGACGTGATCCTCTGGGTCGCCGGTCAGCTCGGCGTGTCGGGCGGCACCAACGCGATCGTCGAGTACATCGGTCCCGGCGCGCGCGCGATCAGCGCGACGGGAAAGGCCACGATCACCAACATGGGCGCGGAGCTCGGCGCGACCACGTCGCTGTTTCCCGCGGACGCGCGCATGGCCAAGTATCTGCGTGCGACCGGGCGCGGCGAGCTCGCGCAGCTCGCCGAGCGGAGTCAGTCGCTGCTCGAGCCGGATCGCGACGCGGAGGCGCATCCCGAGAAGCTGTACGACCGCGTGCTCGAGCTCGACTTGTCGAAGCTCGAGCCACACGTCGTCGGGCCGCACTCGCCGGACCGCGCGCGGCCGATCTCGCAGCTCGCCGCCGAGCTGCGCGACCCGAAGAGCGGCTTCGTCGAGCGCATCTCGGTCGCGCTGATCGGCAGCTGCACGAACTCGTCGTACGAGGACATGAGTCGCGCGGCGGACGTCGCAGAGCAGGCGCGGGCGCGCGGCGTGAGGTCCGCGGTGGCGCTCATGGTGACGCCCGGCTCGGAGCAGATCCGCGCGACGATCGAGCGCGACGGACAGATGGCCTCTCTGCGCGCGATCGGCGCCAGCGTGCTGGCGAACGCGTGCGGGCCGTGCATCGGACAGTGGCGCCGGTCGGACGACTCACACGGCGCGCCGAACACGATCGTGACCTCGTTCAACCGAAACTTCCCGGGGCGCAACGACGGTCAGGCCGCGACCATGAGCTTCATCGCGAGCCCCGAGATCGTGACCGCCTTCGCGCTCGCCGGCCGGCTCTCGTTCGACCCGCGGCGCGACTCACTGGCCGCCGCCGACGGCTCGGCGTTTCGACTCAGTCCGCCGGCGACGGCGCCGGAGGTTCCCGCGAATCGCTTCGAGCGCGGGCGGCCGCTCTACGTCGCTCCGCCGCCGGACGGGGGCGCGCTCGAGCTGCGCATCGATCCCCACAGCGAGCGCCTGCAGCGCATGGAGCCGTGGCCCGCGTGGGACGGCCGCGATCTCCTCGACCTGCCGGTCCTGATCAAGACCCAGGGCAAGACCACGACGGACCAGATCTCACCGGCCGGGCCCTGGCTCCGCTACCGAGGCCACCTGGACAAGTTCAGCGACAACCTGCTGATGGGTGCGATCGACGCCTTCACCGGGGAGACGGCGCCTGGAATCTCGAAGGTCGCGCGTGACTACCGCGCGCGCGGCGTGCGCTGGGTCGTGGTCGGCGACGCGAACTACGGGGAGGGCAGCAGCCGCGAGCACGCCGCGCTCAGCCCGCGGCTGCTCGGCGGCGCTGCCGTGATCGCGCGGAGCTTCGCGCGCATCCACGAGTCGAACCTGAAGAAGCAGGGGCTGCTGGCGCTCACGTTCCACGACCCGGCGGACTACGAGCGGATTCGCCGCGGCGACCGCCTCAGCCTCCTGCACCTGGCGCAGCTCGCTCCTGGCAAGGCGGTCACGTGCGTCGTCGCGCACGCGGACGGCTCGAGCGAGTCACTCGAGCTCGCTCACTCGTACAGCGACTCACAGCTCGCGTGGTTCCGCGCCGGGTCGGCGCTGAACCTGGTGTCGCGCGGCTAGAGCCGGCCCCAGCTCTCGACCCGGCGGGTCAGCTCGTCGAGCAGGGCGCGCTGAGTCAGGTCCTGCGGCGGGTCCTGCACGATCTGCATGATCGTCGAAGTCACCAGGTTGATCAGCAGGTGGAGCGAAGCGCCGGAAAGTACGCCGCGGCCGGAGCCGCCGGCGCGGGTCTGGACGTTCTGCGAGAGCTCGACGAGCCGCGCGCCGATCGCGCGAATCGGCTCGAGCTGATTCGTGTACGGGATCTGGTTCAGGAACACCGCCACCAGCTCCCGCTCGCGCGCGACGGTGTCGTGGATCAGCTCGATCCAGCGGCGCACGGCGTCTCGCTCGCGAGCGCGCGCGAGCTCCGCGGCGCCCGTCTCGAGCCGGCCGAGAACGCGCTCGACGAGCCGCTCCGCGACCTGCGCGACGATCGCGTCCTTGCCCGGGAAGTACTCGTAGAGCGAGGCGATGTTCACCCCCGCCCGCCGCGCGATGTGATTCGTGGTCGCGCCCGCGTAGCCGCGGCGCGGCAGAAGCCAAGTACACGCCTCGACCAGCGCGTCGAAGGTGGCCTGCGCGCGCTCCTGCGAGGGCTGCTTTTTCGGTGCGAAGTCGTGGGGCTTGGACGCGCGAGTCATCGGCGGCCCGCGCGCGCGGAGAATCCGAGTAATCTGAGCATTTACTTGGATTATACTCCGATCATGGAAACACTGCGCACGCGCTTGGCGCGCGAGATCGAGGCCGGGGGCGGGCGGCACGACGAAGTCGAGATCTACGGCGGCGAGCCCGGCGATCCCGGCCTCGCCGGCGGGCCGGGCAGTCTCTCCTGGGAGATCAACGGCGACCTGGCCAGCCTGGCGGTGGCGGGCGGCGGGGCGATCCTGATGGAGGTGCTCCACCCGTCGGTGATGGCCGGCGTCTTCACTCACTCGTCGTACCGCACGGAGCCGCTGCGCCGCGCGCGCAACACGCTCGGCTACGTGCTGCGCACGACGTTCGGCAACACGCGCGCGGCGACCGCGGTGATCGAGGCGGTGAAGCGCGTGCACGGCCGCGTCGCTGGCGCGCGACCCGACGGCGTCGGCTATCGCGCGCTCGACCCGGAGCTGATTGCCTGGGTGCACACCTGCATTCCGTGGGCGGTCATGACTGCCTTCGATCGCTACACGCGCCCGCTCAGCCTCCACGAGAAGAACCGCTACCTGCGCGAGCAGGCCGTGATCGGCCGCATGGGCGGCGCGGACTGGGTACCCGAGACCGTCTCCGAGCTCGAGGACTTCGTCGCCGAGATGCGCCCGCGCATGGGCGCAAACGAGCAGCTGCTCTCGTTCATCGCGTTCCTCGAGGGCCGCAGCGGCGATCTTCCGGTCGGTCGGCTCGAACGCTTCGACCGCCGGCAGTCACTGCGCGGGTCGATGTCGCTGATGCCCGTCTGGGCTCGCGAGCTCACGAACACGCGAGTGTCCGAGGCGCTCGACCGCTTCTGGCTGCAGCCGTCGAACCGCCAGCGCGCGAGTCTGATCCGCTGGGCGTACCCCGAGCTGCCGTGCAAGCGCATCGCGCTCGCGCGCGCCGGGTCGCCGCGCGAGGAGCCGGCCTTTGACCGCGTCGCCGGCGACGCGGTAGCCTGCGGACATGGCTGAGCTCCACTTCGGACCGCCGCCGGAGACCGACTTCCAAGTGACCCCGACGTGCGAAGAGGTCGCGTTCTTCCGCGAGAACGGGTATCTCGCAGTCGAGCGCATCACGACGGACGAAGAGATCGCGTGGATCCACCAGATCTACGAGTTCATTTTCTCGGCGGAGCAGGCCGCGCGCCGCGACGCGCCGGTGGATCGCTCGGGCACGCGCGACGCTTCCGAGCCCGTCCGCTTGAGCCAGGCCTTCTTCCCCGAGTGCCGCTTCCCGGAGCTGCTGAAGACGACTCACTGGCGGAACGCGAGGCGCTACGCGTCGGCACTGCTCGGCGTCCCTGAAGCCGAGCTCACGAGCTGGGGCCACATGATTCACAAGCCGCCCGGAGGTCGCGCCGCGCTCTGGCACCAGGACCACGCCTACTGGGACCCCGAGTTCGACTACCAGGCGCTCGGGGTCTGGCTGCCCATGCACGACGTGTCGGTCGAGATGGGCGCGATGCAGTTCATTCCCGGCTCGCACAAGCTCGGCCTACTCGCGCACCGGCACGCGGACAAGCCCGAGGCGAACGTGCTGACCACGATCGCCCCCGTCGACGAGTCACTCGCCGTGGCGTGTCCGCTCCGGCGCGGCGGCGCTACCTTCCACCACAACGAGACCCTGCACTACACCGCGCCGAACACGACCGACCGGCCGCGGCTCGCCTATCCGATGGAGTTCCAGACCAAGCCCAAGTGGCGCGCGGTGCCGACCGACATGCCTTGGGTCCGCGAGCACCGCGCGGCGGTCGGCGAGCACCCGCTGACCTACGTCGCCGACGGGCAGTTCATCCGGCTCTAGCGGTCACGCGCGCACCGTCAGCTCGAAGCCGCCCTCGAACGGCAGGGTCAGCGTGCGCAGCCCGTTCGCCGGGTCGTTCACGAAGGCGAAGTAGTCGGTGTACGCCTCGCGAAACTGCGCGGTGTTGTCCGCGATCACGATCGCGCCGCGGCGCAGTGCGGGCAGCACGAGCTCGAGCGCGGGCCGCGCCATCTCGGTCCAGATGTCGATCAGCATGAAATCGATCGGCCCGGCGACACCCTTCAGTGTCTCCCGCAGATCGCCCTCGCGCAGATCGATCCACTCCGAGAGCCCCGCCTCGGCGAAGTGTCTGCGCGCCGCCTTGGCCTTCTCGGGCTCGTGCTCGGTCCCGATCACCGCGCCGGCGCCGCCGTCCTCGCGCGCGTTGTCGCGGACCGCGGCCGCGAGATACAAGGTCGATACGCCGTACGAGGTTCCGGCCTCGACCACCCGCTTCGCGCGCAGCGCGCGGCAGAGCTGGTAGCAGAGCTCGGCCTTGTCGCGGTCGAGCGCGACCAGCTTGTCGGCCATGAAGCGGTGGGCGCCTTCGTCGAGGCCCTTCCAGTCGAGCGTTCCTTCGCGCGCGCGGGCGGAGAAGTAGCCCGCGAGCGCGTCGTTCTGGCCGGCGCTCTGCGCGTGCAGCCGGTCGAGCAGTGTCTCCAGCCGGGGATCGTTCAAGAGGCCCATGTGCGCAACTGTACCAAGCCGTCGACCCCGCGCGCTGTCGAGAGCGCGGCGAACCGTGTCGCGTTCGCGCCAGCCCGCGGTCGGCGGGGTAGGATGCGACGCATGGGGGCGCCGCCGCGAATGGTCCGCGCGCAGGGCGAGCGCGTGCTGGTGGAGGTGCACGTCGTTCCGCGCGCGCCGCTGTCCGCGATTTCCGGCGAGCACGGCGGTCGGATCAAGGTGTCTCTCGCGGCGCCGCCGGTCGAGGGCGCCGCAAACGCCGAGCTCGTGGCGTTCTTTGCCAAGGCGCTCCGGCGGCCCAAGCGCGACGTCGAGCTGATCCGCGGCAAGACCAGTCGGCAGAAGACGGTGGCGATCCGCGGGGTCGGCGTCGAAGACGTGCGCGCGCTGCTCGAGACCCCTCGCGCGAGCGCTGTGTTACAAGGGAAGGCGGGGCGAGAGAGATGACGGCGCTGCGCGTCGACAACCCGTTCACCTTGGACCTGGCGTGCGAAGTGCCGCTCGCCGAGTGGGGCGCGATCGAGCGCGCGCTCGACCGAGCGCGCGCGGGCGCGAAGATCGCCGAGGCGATGCCGCTGGCGGCGCGGGCGCAGCTCGTCGAGCGCGCCGTCGCGCGCATGGAGGCGCAGGGCGAGGCGATCGCGCGCCCGATCTCGCAGATGATGGGCAAGCCGCTCGCGCAGGCCGCCGGCGAGCTGCGCACGCTGGCCTCGCGCGCGCGCACGATGATCGAGCTCGCTTCGCCCGGGCTCGCGCCGATCGATCCCGGCGGCGACGACGGAATCACTCGGCGCATCTTGAAGGTGCCGCTCGGCGTCGTGCTCGATCTGCCGGCCTGGAACTACCCTCTGCTCACGGCGGTGAACGTGGTCATGCCGGCCGTCCTGGCCGGCAATGCGGTGATCGTGAAACACTCGCCGCGCTCGCCGCTCTGCGGTCCGATGTTCGCCGACGCCTTCCGCGACGCGGGCGCGGACCCGCGGATCGTGCAGTCACTCGACTGCACGCACGAGCAGAGCGAGCGCATGGTCGCGGACCCGCGGGTCGACCACGTGGTCTTCACCGGTTCGGTGTACGGGGGCACGCGCATCAGCCAGGCCGCGGCGGGGCGCTTCCTGCAGATCGGCTACGAGCTCGGCGGGAACGATCCCGCGTATGTCGCCGAAGACGCCGACCTCGCGCGCAGCGTCGACGGCCTGGTCGACGGCGCGATGTACAACGCGGGGCAGAGCTGCTGCGCGGTCGAGCGCGCGTACGTGCACGCGAGACACTTCGACGCGTTCGTTGCTGGGGCGAAGCAGCTCGCGGAGAAGTACGTGCTCGGCGACCCGCTCGCGGCCGAGACCACGCTCGGCCCGATCGCGCAGCCGCAGCACCCGGCCGAGCTCGAGGCGCTGGTGAAGGACGCGGTGGCGCGCGGCGCGACCTTGATCACCGGCGGCAAGCGCACCTCCGCGGGCGGGCGGGGGCGCTTCTTCGAGCCGACCGTGCTGGCCGGCGTCTCGAGCGACGCCCAAGCGATGCGGATCGAGCAGTTCGGGCCGATCCTCGCGCTGCAGCGAGTCACTTCGGACGAGGACGCGCTCGAGCGCATGAACGACTCGGTCTACGGCCTGACCGCGAGCGTCTGGACCTCCGACCGCGCGCGCGCCGAGCGCTTCGGCGCCGCGCTGCGCTTCGGCACCGTCTTCATGAACCGCTGCGACTTCGGCGACCCGCGGCTGCCCTGGAGCGGCGTCGGTCAGTCCGGCCGCGGCCACGGCATGAGCGTGCTCGGCTTCGACCAGCTGACGCGGACCCGGAGCCTACACTTTCGAGCGTAGCGACCGATCCGGCGATGATGATTCTCCAGAAGCTCCTCGTCGCGGCGCTCGTGCCCTATGTGGCGTGGCTGGTCTTCGCGTATCACTGGAACTTCCTCGACGGCGTGAATCTTCTATTTCACGAGGGCGGGCACGTGGTGTTCTGGCCGTTCGGAATGACGCTGTACATGCTCGGCGGGACGATCGGGCAGCTTTTCTTCCCGGCGGCGTGCGCCTTCCACCTGTACCGACAGGAGCGCCCGTTCGAGGCCTGGGTCTGCGGGATCTGGCTGGCCGAGAGCACCATATACATGGCCGAGTATCTGGGCGACGCGAAGGCGATGGCGCTGCCGCTCGTCGGCGGCGACACGCACGACTGGAACTGGCTGCTCGCTCACTTGGGGCTCGTCGACTGGTGCGGGCCGATCTCGATGGTGATTCACGGCACCGCGTCGCTGCTCGCGATCGGGTGTCTCGGCATGGCGGCCGCGCTGGCGTTCGGCTGGAGGCCGGCGGGCGACGCGGTCGAAATCGCCGGGGGGAAGAGCTGACGAGACTCCGAGCCTCGCCTCGGGCAAGCTAGCCGCGTGCCCGCGGCCGAGTTCTCGCACATCCCCTGCGTCGATGTGGCCGAGCTGGTCGGCGGCGGCCCGGGCCGTTTCGGCGTCGCGGCCAGGCTCGGCGAGGCGTGCCGCGAGAGCGGCTTCTTCTACGTGGTCGGGCACGGCGTCGACGACGGACTGCAGCGCGAGCTGCGCGAGCTCTCGCGGCGTTTCTTCGCGCAGGACCCCGACACCAAGCTGCGTATCCGCATGGAGCTCGGCGGGCGCGCGTGGCGTGGCTACTTTCCGGTCGGCGCGGAGCTCACGTCGGGAAAGCCCGATCAGAAGGAGGGCATCTACTTCGGCGCGGAGCTTCCCGCGGACGATCCACGGGTTCGCGCGGGCACGCCGCTGCACGGGCCCAACTTGTTCCCGGCGGAGCCGGCCGGGCTGCGCGCGGCGGTGCTCTCGTACATGGCGGCGATGACTCGCCTCGGGCATCGGCTCGTCGCGGGGCTGGCGCTCGCGCTCGACCTGCCCGAGACCTACTTCGCCGAGCGCTACACCCGCGAGCCACTGACCCTGTTCCGCATCTTCAACTACCCGGCCGCGCGCGACCCGACACTTTGGGGTGTAGGAGAGCACACGGACTACGGTCTGCTGACGATGCTGCTGCAGGACGACGCCGGCGGGCTCGAGGTGCGCTCGCGCTCGCGCTGGGTCGCCGCGCCGCCGATCCTGGGCTCGTTCGTCTGCAACATCGGTGACATGCTCGACCGCATGACCCGCGGCGTGTTCCGCTCGACGCCGCACCGCGCTCGCAATGCCGCGCCGCGCGACCGGCTCTCGTTCCCGTTCTTCTTCGATCCCGGCTGGAGCGCGCGCGTGCGGCCGATCGACCTGCCGGCCGACGCGATTCCCGCCGACGACCGGGCCGAGCGCTGGGATCGCGCGAGCGTGCACGCGTTCGATGGAACCTACGGCGACTACCTGCTCGGAAAGGTCGAGAAGGTCTTCCCCGGGCTGCGCGCCGCCGTCCTCTAGTGCTACCGTAGCGCCGCTTCGCCGGGCGATTAACTCAGCGGTAGAGTACTACCTTCACACGGTAGGAGCCCCGAGTTCGAATCTCGGATCGCCCACCAGCAAGTCACGCCGCCGCGCGCACCAGGGCGTCGATGATGCGGTTGTAGAGACCGGTGAGCATGCGGCGCACGGAGTCTTCCGGCGCGCCCACCGCGACCCAGTGACTGCCCCAGCTAATGGCGCAGCCGCCACCGGGCGCGTCCTCGAGCGTGACGACGGCGTGGTAGTGGTCGAGCGGCAGCGACGACGGCGCGACGATCGAGTACGACATCAGGCGCCCGTCGAGCGCCGTGTCGAGGCGCTCGACCATCTCGCCCGGGACGCCTTTCGCGCGAACCCTGCGCAGCGCACCGATCCCGCTGCCTTCGAGGGTGCACGACTCGACCGAGTCACCCATCAGCTTCCCGATCCCGCCGAAGTCGACGAGCAGCGCGTAGATCGCCGCGCGCGGCACCGGCACCGTTCTCTCGACGAGAGCTCCGTACGCCATAGAGAATCTTCTAACCCAACGGCCCCCGGTTCTTCAAGACGGGGGCATACGCCCTAAGGCATATGGAAGTGCGGCCGCGCATCTGCCTAAGTCGTCGCGGTCGCCCACACGGGCCGACAGAGGAGAAGCGAAATGGCAAAGCGCATCTGGTTGGCGTTCGCACTCACAGTGTTCGCCGCCCTGCTTGCGGCCCCGGCGGCGAGTGCCCACGGCAAGAAGTTCTGCTCGGCAACCGCCTCCCGCGCGTTCGACGCTTGCCACAACTCCCGGCAGGACGATTTCCTGACCGCGGTCGCGGTCTGCGAGAACCTCGCCGACCCGAACTCGCGCTCGCAGTGCATCTCCGACGCAAAGGACGCGCGCGGCGAGGCGGCGCAGCTCTGCAGGGACCAGCTCGATGCGCGCCGCGCCGTCTGCAAGCAGCTCGGAGAGGCCCGCTACGTGGACGACCTCGATCCAAACGGCTTCGACACGGACTTCGCGCATCTCACGCATCCGAATCCGTACTTCCCGATCGCCATTGGCGACCGCTGGGAGTACCAGAGCAACCAGGCCAACGGGACCGAGACGGACGTCGTGGAGATGCTCGACGCGACCAAGGCGATCTCGGGAGTGACCTGCATCGTCGGGCACGACGTCGTGAAGGA
>JBIOJK010000078.1:0-17432 GCA_044450765.1 Myxococcota bacterium
GCGCGGCGCGACGAGGCGCTCGAAGTCCTGCCGCCGCGGATCCACTCGTATCTCGACGGCCAGGTCGGCACCTCCATGTGGTATCCCGAAGCGGATCTCGTCGAGCTGATCCGAGGGGTCGCGAAGCTGCTGCCGAGCCCGATCGACCGCGCGCTGATGATGATGGGGGAGCGGAGCGCCCGCGCGCAGACGATCGTGTACGGCGACCTGATTCGCGGGATCCAGTCGAACAGTCGCACCTTCGCGCTCTGGTCCACGCAGCACGACACCGGCGAGATGCGCTCGCAGATGGAGTCACCGAACCGCGTGCGCGTGGAGCTGGAGGGCTTCGAAGACACTTCGCGCGAGTTCTGTCTCCTGCTCGGCGGCTATCTGGCCGGAACGCTGGCGATCAACGGCATCACCGACGGGTCGGTCCAGAAGCTCTCGTGCCGCCTCTGGGGTGACCAGCTCTGCGCCTGGCGCGGCTCGTGGTCGCCGCTGGACGAGAAGTGAAACACCTCCACTCGCGAGCGGTCTCGGCCGATCTCAAGCCGGTGTCGGCCGGCAAGATCAAGGGCGTCGCCTTTCTCGGCGTCGTGAAGTTCCTGCGCGCGCGCCGGGACGAGGCGCTCGGCCTCTTGCGGCCGGAGCTGCACCACTACCTGTTGGAGACGGTTCGGCCCTCGGGTTGGTACCTCGAGTCCGAGCATGCCGAGCTCCTGCGCGCGGGCGCGCAGCTCCACCCCGGCTCGCCCGACCGCGCGCTCGAGCTGATGGGCGAGCTCGCCGCGCGCGGACACTCCGAGATCTACCACGAGCTGCTGGTCGGACGCGGCTCGCCGAGCCGCGCGTTCGCAATGTGGTCGAGCCAGCACGACACGGGCGAGCTGCGCCGCGTGCGCGAGTCGTCGACGCGAATGCGGCTCGAGCTGCTCGACTTCAACGACACCTCGCGCGAGCAGTGTCTAGTGCTCACCGGCTACTTCCGGGGGACCTTCGCGATGAACGGGTTCTCCGACGCCGAGATCGAGAAGCTGGGCTGCCGGCTGTGGGGCGACGACGCCTGCCTCTGGCGTTGCTCCTGGAAGCGCGGAGCTCACTGAGTGAGTCATGGGTAACACGAAGGGCGCGGTGCTCGTCGAGCCGATCAAATTCCTGCGCAAGCGGCGCGAGGAGGCGCGCGCCCTGCTCGCGCCGGAGCTGTACCACTACCTCGAGGAGCACGTGCGGCTCTCGTCCTGGTACCCGGAGACCGACTTCGTCGCGCTGGTGCGCGCGGCGATGCAGCTGATCCCCGGCGACCCCGACGCGGCGATGGAGTCGATGGGCGCCGCCGGCGCTCACTTCCACGCGGAGGTCTACGGCGATCTGCTCACCAGCGTGAGCTCGAACAGCAGCGTGTTCGCGCTCTGGTCCTCACAACACGACACGGGCGAGCTGCGGGCCGTCTGGGAGTCACCGAGCGCCGCGCGCATCGAGCTCTCGGGCTTCGACTCGCCGTCGCACGAGAACTGCACGCTCTGCACCGGCTACATTCGCGGCGCCCTGGCGGTCAACGGCTTCGACGCGATGTCGATCGAAAAGCCGCTCTGCATGCTGCGGGGCGACGATCGCTGCGTCTGGCGCGTCAGCTGGAAGAACCCCGACGCGACGCCGGTCACCCCTGTCCGCCGCCGTGCACGTTGAGCTTCTCGCCCGTGATGTAGCTCGCGCGCTCCGAGACCAGGAAGCGCACCGCGTTCGCGACGTCCTCCGGCTGACACACCCGGCCGAAGGGCATCACGGCGTCGAGCTTGCGGATGTCGTCGACGCCCATCGCGCCCTTCGCGAGCCGCCGCCCCATCTCGGTCTCGACCAGGCCGGGCGCGACGACGTTGACGTGGATGCCGTTCTTCTTCTCTTCCTTCGCGAGCGTGAAGGCGAGTGACTCGAGCGCGGCCTTGCCCATGTTGTAAGGCGCCCCTCCGCCCGCGTGGTGCAGGGTCGCGACCGAAGAGATCATCACGACGTCCCCGCGCGGGCGCGTGCGCATCGACGGGATCACCAGGTGGCACAGGTACCACGCGCCGAACGCGTGCGTGCGCACCACGCGCTCGAACTCGAGCGGGTCGGAGTTCTTGACCGTCTGCCCGCGGCTCGCGATGCCCGCATTGTTCACCAAGATGTCGACGAAGCCGAAGTCGCGGATGGCCGCCTCCACCATCGACTGACACGCCTCGAGTGAGTCGACCGACGCGGAGTAGGCGCGCGCCCGCCTCCCCAGCGACTCGATCGCGGCGACGGTCTCCTTCGCGGCTGCCTCGTCTCGCCGGTAGTTCACCGCGACGTCCGCACCGTCCTCCGCCAGCCCGAGCGCGATCGCCCGCCCGATGCCGCGACTTCCGCCCGTGACCAGCGCGACCCGACCCGACAGTGACATCCTGGCCTCCCTCCGCTTGGCCGCGCATCATAACCCGCCGAGTGAGCGCGGCGTGGTCCCAGTCCCGCCAGTGCTGCAAGCGAGCGCGAAAGCGCGAGCGCGCAGCGAGGCGGAGCCGAGCGGAGGGGCGGGTGGCGCGGCTCAGCCGCGCCGGGCCCCGCTCAGACGCGGCAGCGAGTGCTCCCAATCCGCCAGGATCGCCCGCAGCGCGGCGATGAACGCGAGCGGCTGGTCGAGCAGCAGGTGGTGGTGCGCCTGCGGGATCTCGACGACGGGCGCGTTGCGGTCGAGGAGCTCGTACATGTAGTCGGCGACGTCGGGAGTGACCAGGTCGGAGAGCTCGCCGCGGAACACCGCCACGCGGCAGCGCACCTGGGACAGGTTCTCCGCGATCGCCTCCGGGACCGCGCGGCGGAACACCGCGGGATCGAACTTCCAGGTCCAGCCCGACGTAGTCTGGTGTAGGGAGTGGCGCGCGACGTGCTCGACGATCCAGTCGTTTGCGCACGGCTGCGGAGGGACCAGGCGGAACTTCGCGACCGCCGTCTCGAAGTCGCGGTACGTCTTCGGGTTGCGGAACGCGCGGCCGCGGGTGCCCTCCTCGGACTCCGGATCGGGCCGGCGCACGGGTGAGTCGACGATGATCGCGCCCGCGAGCCGATCGCCGAAGCGCGCGGCGGCCGCGATGCAGACGATGCCGCCCATGCTGTGACCCACCAGCAGCGGCGCGCCCACGATGCCCGCGTGGCGCGCGACCGCCATCACCTCGTCCGCCCAGACTTCGCGCCGGTACTCGCTGCGGCGACCGCTGTCGCCGTGTCCCGAGAGATCCAGCGCGACCACGTGATACTGCGACGTGAGGAGCGGCGCGATGAAACTCCACCAGTGCGCGTGCGCCGCGCCGCCGTGCACGAGCACGATGCCGGGCTTGTCGCGTTCACCCCAGCGCAGGTAGTGAATCGGCGCGCCGGCGACCTCGAGCCGCGCCTCGTCCGGCTTGTCGTTGAGCGCGCGCCGGAACCAGTCCGGCGACTCACTCATCGAGCTCGTACTTCTTCTTGAGCTCGGGGTCGCGCGCCGCCAGGAGCTCCGCCAGCGTGACCATCACCTTGCACTGCTTGAAGGTGGCGTCGTCCTGCATCTTGCCTTCGAGCATCAGCGTTCCGCTGCCGTCGGGCATCGCCTTGATCACGCGCCTGGCCCAGATCACTTCGTCGGGCGGCGGCGTGAACACCTTCTTGGCGATCTCGATCTGCGACGGGTGCAGCGACCAAGCGCCGACGCAGCCCATCAGGAAGGCGTTCCGGAACTGGTCCTCGCAGCCGACCGGGTCGTCGATTGCACCGAACGGCCCGTAGAACGGCAGCGCGCCGGTCGCGGCGCAGGCGTCGACCATGCGCCCCATGGTGTAGTGCCAGAGGTCCTGCTGCGCGGTGACTCGCGGCGCGTTCGGGCTCTTCGGATCCGGATCCGTGCGCACGAGATAGCCGGGATGTCCCCCGCCGACGCGCGTGGTCTTCATGCGCCGCGAAGCCGCGAGATCCGCTGGGCCGAGCGAGAGACCCTGCATGCGCGGGCTCGCGCAGACGATCTCCTCGACGTTTGCGACGCCGAGCGCCGTCTCCAGGATCGCGTGCACGAGCAGCGGCTTGCGCAGCCCGGCCTTCGCCTCGAGCTGCGCCAGTAACTGGTCGACGAAGTGAATGTCCCAGGCGCCCTCGACCTTCGGGATCATGATCACGTCGAGCTTGTCGCCGATCTCGCCGACCAGCCGGATCAAATCGTCGAGCGCCCACGGGCTGTCGAGCGAGTTGACCCGCGTCCACAGCTGCGTGCCGCCGAAGTCCGTGTCGCGCGCGATCTTGATCAAGCCCTCGCGCGCGTCGAGCTTGCGCTCGGTCGGGATCGCGTCTTCCAGATTTCCCAGCAGGATGTCCACTTGCTTCGCGATATCCGGCACCTTCGACGCCATGCGCGGATTGCTCGGATCGAAGAAGTGAATCATGCGCGACGGTCGCACGGGGATCTCGCGCAGCGGCTGTGGCGCGCCGATCGCTTTGGGCGCGGTGAAATGGCGGGGGCTTCGCATGCGGCCGAGGTTACCACGGGCCGGGACTCCAGCCCCGCGTCGGTGAGCGCGTGGGTGAGGAGGCGGAGAGGCCCGGTCGGCGCTGCGTCTGAAAGCGCGGACCGGATCTTCTAGAATCGCCGTCTACCCAATCGACGAGGAGCATCCCCATGGCGATCAAAGTCGGCGACCGGATTCCCAAGGCCACCTTGAAGCGGCTCACGCCCGAAGGCATGAAGGACATTCACACCGACGAGTTCTTCAAGGGCCGCAAGGTCGTGCTCTTCGCGGTGCCGGGCGCGTTCACCCCGACCTGCAGCGCGAAACACTTGCCCGGCTTCGTCGAGCAGGCGGACAAGATCAAGGCGAAGGGTGTCTCCGAGATCGTCTGCGTCTCGGTGAACGACGCCTTCGTGATGGACTCGTGGGGCAAGGACCGGAACGTGGGCAACAAAGTCACGATGCTGGCCGATGGCAACGGCGAGTTCTCGCGCGCGCTCGGGCTCGAGTTCGACGGCTCGGGCTTCGGCATGGGCGTTCGCTCGCAGCGCTATTCGACGCTGGTCGAAGACGGGGTCGTGAAGAAGCTCCATGTCGAAGCGCCGGGCAAGTTCGAAGTCAGCAAGGCCGAGGTGATTCTGGGCGACCTCTCGTGAAGTTCGGGATCTTCTACGAGCACCAGCTGCCGCGGCCGTGGGCCGACGGCGTCGAGCAGAAGCTCTTCCAGGAGGCGCTCGACCAAGTCGAGCTCGCGGATCGGCTCGGTATCGATCACGCGTGGGAGGTGGAGCACCACTTCCTCGAGGAGTACTCGCACTCGTCCGCGCCCGAGGTCTTTCTCGCGGCGTGCAGTCAGCGCACGAAGAGGATCCGACTCGGTCACGGCATCACGCTCTGTCCGCCGGGCTACAACCACCCGGCGCGCATCGCCGAGCGGATCGCGACGCTCGACCTGGTCTCGAACGGCCGCGTCGAGTTCGGCACGGGTGAGTCGTCGTCGCTCGCGGAGCTCGCTGGCTTCCGCGTGCCCGTGGCGGAGAAGCGCGACCAGTGGCGCGAGGCCGTCGAGCAGATCGCCAACATGATGGCGATGAATCCGTACCCCGGCTTCCAGGGGAAATACTTCTCGATGCCCTGCCGCAACGTCGTCCCCAAGCCGGTGCAGAAGCCGCACCCGCCGATCTGGGTCGCGTGCTCCAACCGCGAGACGATCAAGCTCGCCGCGAAGCTCGGAATCGGTGCACTCACCTTCGCGTTCGTCGATCCGGCGGAAGCGAAGCAGTGGGTCGACGACTACTACCGGATCTTGAAGACGGAGTGCGTGCCGATCGGACACGCGGTCAACGCGAACGTCGCCATGGTGACCGGCTTCTCGTGTCACCGCGACGAGCAGGAGGCGATTCGCCGCGGCCTCGATGGCTTCAACTTCTTCGGCTACGCGCTGGGCCACCACTACATCTTCGGAGAGCACAAGCCCGGTCGGACCAACATCTGGGAGCGCTTCGAGCAGGCGCGCGGCGCGCTTCCGACCACCGGCGCGAACCGCGGCATCGGCACGCCCGCGCAGCTGCGCGCGCACCTGCGCGGGTTCGCGACCTCGGGTGTCGACCAAGTGACCTTCATCCAGCAGGGCGGCCGCAACCGGCACGAGCACATCTGCGAGTCACTCGAGCTCTTCGCGCGCGAGGTCATGCCCGAGTTCCACGCCGAGGAGGCCGAGCGCCAGCGGAAGAAGCAGGCCGAGCTGGCGCCGTTCATCGAGGCGGCCATGAAGCGCAAGCAGTGGATGAAGCCGCTCGCCGACGACGAGATCCCGGTGATGCAGGCGCTCGGGCGGCAGATCGCCGAGACACAGACCCTGCAGCGGGACGGCTCCGGCGGCGGCATCTCGGTGCCGCTCGAGGATCCGGCCGCGCGGCACTGATGGCCGGACTCACGTTCGACGAGTTCCGCGTCGGGCAGGTGTTCACGCACCAGCCCGCGCGCACGGTCACCGAAGCCGACAACCTGCTGTTCTCGGCGCTGACCATGAATCCGCAGCCGCTGCACCTCGACGCGGAGTTCGCCAAGACGAGTCACTTCGGCCAGCGCCTGGTCAACAGCATCTTCACGCTCGGCCTGGTGGTGGGACTCTCCGTCGGCGAGACCACGCTCGGCACCACGGTGGGAAATCTCGGCTTCGACAAGGTCGAGTTCCCGAAGCCCGTCTTCATCGGCGACACGATCACCGCGCAGACCGAAGTGATCGAGAAGCGCGAGTCGAAGTCGCGACCCGAATGGGGAATCGTGCTCTTCGAGCACCGCGGCGTGAACCAGCGCGGCGAGGTCGTCGCGGTCTGCCGCCGCTCCGCGATGATGCTGAAGAAGCGCCCGGCGTAGCTGGACTCCGGCCTAGCGCCGGAGCGCCCAGTGGAGTGTCTCGCGTTTCGGGCGCACGAGCGCTCGGCTGGCGAGCACGCCGAGCCCGGCGTAGGCGAACCCGAACGCGAGCGCGAGGGCGTCGAAGCGCAGCGTCGGCTCGACCCGCCGCTCGGGCATCACCCAGCTCGCGAACACGACGCAGCCGCCGTGCAGCAGCGCGACGTAGACAGGGGGCGCAAGCCAGAGCAGGCGCCGGAGGCCGCTCACTCCCCAGCGGCGCAGCGACGCCAGCCCGCCGAGGGCGATCGGCGCGTACGCGGGCAGCCCGAACGGCAGGAACGCCGCGGTCTGGAACAGAGCGCGAGTCACCGAGTCCTCGGGCACCACGACGCTGAAGCAGTTCATCGTCCACGCGTAGCAGCCCGCGCCGGTCGCGTAGCCGGTGAGCGCCGCGAGGGCGAGCAACGGCAGAGACACGACGAGTGCCCAGTAGTGCTTCTCGGTCACGCCGCTGAAGATGGGGAAGCGAGAGCCCGGTGCAACCGCTCGAACGCTCAGCTGCGGAGGGGTGCCGCCGCGGCGAGCCGCACCCGCATGTGCTTGATGCCGCCGACGACGGTCGAGCGCAGGCGCTCGATGGGTGCCGCGAGCTCGATCGAGTCGATCCGCGTCGCGAGCTCGCGGAAGATTGCGGCGAGCTCGATCCGAGCGAGGCGCGCGCCCAGGCAGTAGTGCTCGCCGATCCCGAACGAGACGTGCGGATTGGGCGAGCGGGTCACGTCGAAGACGTCGGGGCGCGCGAACGCCGCCTCGTCGCGCGCGGCCGAGGGGTAGAAGAGGACGAGTGTCTCGCCCGCGCGGATTCGCTGGCCGGCGAGCTCCGCGTCCGCGGTGGCCGTGCGACAGAAGTGAATCACCGGCGAGGTCCAGCGCACGATCTCGTCCGCGGCGCGCAAGGTCGAGGCCGGGTCACTGCGCAGCCGCGCGAGCTCGGCCGGGTGCTCGAGCAGCGCGAGCATTCCGCCGCTGGTCGCGTTGCGGGTGGTCTCGTTGCCGGCGGCCGTGAGCAGGAAGCAGTAGCCGAGGATCTCGGCGTCCTCGAGCGAGCGCTCGCCGACGCGCGCGCCGAGCAGGGCGCTCATCAGGTCGCTGCGCGGGCGCGCGCGGCGCTCGGCGATGTAGCCGGCGTAGTGCTCGAAGATCGCCTTGCGCGCGGCGATCGCGACGCTGGTCGAGACGCCTCCCTGGTTGTACTCGGGATCGCCCGAGCCGACGGTCTGGTTCGCGAGCGAGAGCAGCGACTCCCAGTCGGCGCGCGGCACGCCGAGCAGCTCCATGATCACCGCCAGCGGCAGCCGCGCCGAGACCTCGTCGACGAAGTCGAACTCGCCCCCGTCGCGGAAGCGCTCGACGGCGCGCGCGACGATCTCGCGCGAAAGCGCGGCGATGCGCGGCGCGAACGCCGAGAGCGCGCGCGGCGTGAAGTGTCGACTCGTGAGCGCCCGGTACGCGGCGTGCCGCGGCGGATCCATGGTGATGATGGTCTCGGGCAGGATCTCCTCGCTCTGCCCGCGGTGCACGCGGCGCGGCGGCATGTTGAGCCGTGGGCCCGAGACGAAGTCACTCGGCCGGCGAGACACCGCCACGATCTCGGCGTGGCGCACCACCGCCCAGTACTCGCCCATCTCGCCGTGCTTCCGGCGCGACACTGGAGCGTGTCGCCGCAGCTCCGACCACGCGCGCCACGGGTAGCCCACGCGCGCGTATTCGTCGGGGTCCAGCAGGTCGATCTGTTCGCTCACCGCATCCTCGCTGGAGCGCGGGGCGCGCGCTCGAAGGCCCGCGCGAAGTATGGCAGGCTCCGCCGGCAGAGGTCCCGTGCTCGCTGGTCTGGTCGCGCGAATCGCCCATCTGCGCACGCGCTGGATCGCCTACGGCATCGTCGTCGGCGTGTGCTCTGGGCTCGCGGCGTCCGCGTTCTTCGTCGCGCTCGAAGTCGCGACGCGCTTCACCGCCGTGACCTTGGTGCGCGAGCTCCCGCCGGAGCCGCCGCCGGGCGACGCGATCTTCGCGCGGCCGCGCCCGCCCGCGGGTCCGCCGCGGCGCTGGCTCTTCGCGCTGATGCCCGCGCTCGGCGGGCTCGCCTCAGGGTTACTCGTCTGGCGCTTCGCGCCCGAGGCGGAGGGCACCGGCACCGACGAGATGATCCGCGCGTTCCACCGCGCGCGCGGAGTCGTGCGGCCGCGCGTCCCGATCGTGAAGGCGCTGGCGACGATCCTCACGCTGGCGAGCGGCGGCAGCGCGGGTAAGGAAGGACCCGTCGCGCAGGTCGGCGGCGGGATCGGGTCGGCCGTCGCCGGACTGCTCGGTCTGAACGCGCGCGATCGGCGCGTGCTCTTGCTCGCGGGAACCGCGGGCGGGCTGGGGGCGATCTTCCGCGCGCCGCTCGGCTCCGCGATCACCGCGGTCGAGATCGTATATCGCGAGGACTTCGAGTCAGAGGCGCTGGTGCCCGCAGTGATCTCGTCGATCAGCGCGTACGCCGTGTTCGTGCTCCTGCTCGGCGGGCACACGATCTTCGCGGTCCCGCCGATCGCCGCGTTCCGCCCGATCGAGATCCCGGGCTACGTGCTGCTGGCTCTGCTCTCGGCGCCGGTCGGGCGGGTCTACATCGCGCTGTTCGGCTTCCTGCGGCACCGAGTCTTCGCCAAGCTGCCGATCGCGCGCCCGCTGCGGCCGATGCTCGGTGGGCTCGGCGTCGGCGCGATCGGACTGTTTGTGCCGGAAGCGTACGGCGCCGGCTGGGGCTGGCTCCAGCGGACCCTGAACGGCGAGGTCCTGGTCGCTTCGCTGGCCATGATCGTCGCCGCCAAGATTCTCGCGACCACGCTCACTGTGGGCTCCGGCGGGAGCGGCGGCGTCTTCGGCCCGACTTTGTTCATCGGCGGCATGCTCGGCGCGCTGGTCGGCTTCGGCGGCGCCCAGCTCGCGCCGGCGTTCTTTCCGAACCCGGCCGCGTACGTCCTGGTCGGCATGGCGAGCTTCTTCGCGGGCGTCGCTTCCGCGCCGATCGGCGCGCTGCTGATGGTCGCGGAGATGAGCGGCGGCTACGCGCTGCTGCCGCCGCTCATGCTCGTCTGCGTGCTCGCGATGCTGCTCGCGCGCGGGACTTCGATCTACGAGAACCAGGTCAAGGATCGCTTCTCGTCTCCGGCGCACCTGGCCGATCTCACGATCAACGTGCTGGAGCACATGCGCGTGGGCGACGTGTATCGGAAGAGTGACTCGCTGCGCGCTGTCTCGCCGTCGACGCGCTTCGAGGCGCTGCGCGAGCTGCTGCTCTCCGCGGACGACGCCACGGTCCCGGTCGTGGATGGCGACGGCCGGCTGGTCGGCCTGGTGACCGCGGAGCAGCTGCGGCCCGTGCTCGACGAGCGGCAGCTCGACGGATTCGTGGTCGCGAGCGACGTCGCGGCGCCGCCGCTCTCGCTCCTGCCGGACGACGACCTCTACCGCGCACACGAGCTGTTTCGCAGCTCGGCTTGCCCGCAGATCCCGGTGCTCGAGGTCAGCGACCCGGACGATCCAGGTCGAGGTCGCATCCTCGGCATGCTCCACTACCGCGACATGATGCGCGCCTACGAGCGCGAGCTCGCGCGCCGCCGCGAGGCGTGAGTCAGTCGAAGTAGGGCAGCGCCGCGGGGTCGCGCGCGACGCGCAGCGCCTCGCGCACGTGGAGCGGCAGGGTGCGGCCGAGCGAGAGCTCGGGCAGCCGCGCGACGCCGAAGTAGGCGGCGTCGGTCGCCTCGCTGCCGGCGCGCGGATCGGCGCCGGGGTCGAGCAGCCGCCCGACGAACACCAGCTTGTGGATGTGGAAGAGGTGCGGCGGGCAATCGGGCTGCAGCCGCGTGTCGAACACGCCGGCCAGGCGCTCGACCCGCGCGACCACGCCCGCTTCCTCGGCGGCTTCGCGCACGGCAGCCTCGGACGGGCTGTCGCCCACGTCGACGAACCCGCCGGGCAGCGACCAGCGGCCGTCCATCCGCTCGCGCACCAGCAGCACCTCGTCGCCGCGGAACAGCGCGAGGCGCACGTCGAGCTTGGGAGTCACGTAGCCGTCGTCGGCCGCGCGAAACAGGCGCTCGAGCGCGAGCGGCTCGTCGCCCGCGCCGTGCGCGGCGAGCCGCGCGGCGAGCTGGAGCAGCTTCTCGTATCGCTCGCGGTCGAAGGGCCCCTCGGTGTAGTGCAGCCCGGTGGTCGCGAGCGCGCGCATCTCGTCGGCGATGGCGAGCAGCTCGCGCAGCAAGTCAGAACCGCAGCAGGTCGGCTTCGAGCCGTAAGAGGTCCAGCAGGCCGACCGCGTTGCGGCCCTCGAGCGAGCCCGCGCACTCGCCCGGGTTGAAGATCAGCGTGCCGTCGATCCGCTCGAGCGCGAAGCGGTGGTCGTGGCCGTGCAGCAGCACGTCGCGCGCGCCGAGCGCGAGCTCCGGATGCGCCGCGCGGTCGTGCACGACGGTGATCCGCCGTCCGACCCAGTGCAGCTCGAGCGGCGGCTCCGCGAGCTCGAAGCCGAGCTCCGCGGCGACTTCGGAGAGCGCGGCGCGCTCGCGGTCGTTGTTGCCGAACACGCCGAACACCGGCACCGCGAGCTCGCCCAGCATGCGCAGGGTCGCCGCGCGCGTGATGTCGCCGGTGTGAATCACGCGCTCGACGCGGGCCGCGCGCAGCACCTCGACGATGCGCGCCACGTTGCGCGCGTTGTCGTGCGTGTCACTGATCACCCCGATGCGCATCCCCGCAGAGTAACACGCGCTAGGCGCCGCCCTCGGCGCCCGTGCGCACGACCAGCGAGCCGAGGAACCAGCCCCAGAGCGCGTTCGACGCCAGCACCACGACCGGCGTGAGCGCGCCGAGCTGCACGCCCAGCATCCCGTAGCCCTCGTTCGGCAACTGCAGAAACAGCGCGCGCAGCGACGGCAGCAGCGAGACCACGAGCCCGGCGCGCACCGGCGTGAGTCCGCGCCCGCGCGCGAGCGGCAGCAGCAGCGCGAACAGGCTCCCCTCGAGCACGCGTCCCCCGAGCCAGTGAAGATCGAGCCCGCCGGGAAACAGCTTGCCGAGCTGGACGTCGACGATCGCCCCGAGCTTCGCGCGCACCGCGACCCAGAGCACCAGCGAAGTGAGCAGTGCGGCGAGAGCGCCCGCGGCGTACGGCCCCGCGAACTTGCGCAACATCGACTCTACCCCCGGGACCTCATGCTAACCTTCCGCGCCCATGACTTCCGCCCCTACACCGACGCGCGTCTACTTCCGGACGCTCGGCTGCGCGAAGAATCAGGTCGATTCGGAGGTCATGCTGGGCCAGCTCGCGCTCGCCGGCTGCGCGATCGCCGAGGACCTCGCGGACGCCGACGTCGCGATCGTGAACACCTGCTCGTTCATCGCCAGCGCGCGCGAGGAATCGGTCGACGCGATCCTCGAGCTGGCCGGCGAGAAGGAGAGCGGCTCGATCCGCGCGCTGGTGGTCGCCGGGTGTCTGCCGCAGCGCTACGGGCACGAGCTGGCGAAGGAGCTGCCCGAAGTCGACGCGTTCGTCGGCACGGGTCAGTTCCAGAACATCGCGCAGATCCTGGCGGACGCGTGCGCGGGCCGCTCGCGCGGCGTCTACGTCGACGCCGGCCGCACGCACCTCTACGACGAGACCAGCCCGCGGCTGCTGCTCGGCGCGCGTCACTCCGCCTATCTGAAGATCGCGGAGGGCTGCGATCGCGTCTGCGCGTTCTGCGCGATCCCGGCGATTCGCGGCGCGTTCCAGAGCCGCGCCCCCGAGTCAGTCGTCGCCGAAGCGCGCATGCTGGCGGGCCAGGGCGTGCGCGAGATCAACGTGATCTCGCAGGACACGCTGTCGTACGCGAAGGACCTCTCCGGGCGGCCGCAGATCGCGGGACTGATTCGCGCGCTCGACGGGGTCGAGGCGCTGGCCTGGGTGCGCTTCCTGTATCTGTATCCGAGCGCCCTGACCGCCGAGGTGATCGACGCCTTCGTCGGCGCCCAGCGCGTGCTGCCGTATCTGGACGTCCCGCTGCAACACGCCAGCGACCGAATCCTGCGCGCGATGAAGCGGGGAGTCACCGCACAGCGGCAGCGCCGCCTGGTCGAGACGCTGCGCGAGCGAATCCCAGGCTGCGTGCTGCGCACGACCTTCATCGTCGGCTTTCCCGGCGAGACCGACGAGGACTTCGCCGAGCTCTGTGCGTTCGTGCGCGAAGTGGGCTTCGATCGGGTCGGAGTGTTCCGCTACTCGGACGAAGAGGGCACGGCGGCGCACTCACTCGCCCCGAAGGTCCCGCGCTCGGTGTCTCGCCGCCGCCACCGCGAGCTGATGGCGCTGCAGCGCGAGATCATGCGCGCGAAGCTCGCGGCGCAGGTCGGCGAGACGGTCGACGTGCTGGTCGACTCCGCCGGGCGCGATCGCGCCGTCGGCCGGCTCTGGTCGCAGGCGCCGGAGGTGGATGGCACGGTGCTGATCCGCGGCGGCGCGCCCGCAGGCGAGTTCATCCGCGCGCGCATCGTCGGCGCGCGCGACGTCGATCTCGAAGCCGAGCTCGTCTAGCGGATCAGGCCCGGGCGGCGAGCACGAACATCGCGACGGTGCAGAGCTGCGCGACGCCGAACGTCAGGCTGCGCATCAGGTCGAGATCCGCGACGTAGAGCACACCGTGCGCGATGCGCGCGAGCACGAAGACGATCGCGAAGTCCGCGGACCACCCGGGATCCGCGCCGGCGATGTGCGCGATGATCACGCCCGCGGCGAAGAACGGCAGCGCCTCGAAGGCGTTGTTGTGCGCGCCCATCGCGCGCGCGCCGAGACCGGTGAGCTTCGCCTCCTGCAGGCGCGGCAGCTTGTTGTCCACCGTGCCGAGCTGCCCTCTGCGCTCGCGCGCGGCGATCGTGACCCACACGTAGGGCAACAGCCCCGCAACGAGAACGCACCAGAACGGAATCGTCATCAGTCTCTCCCTCACTTTGTCTGTGTCTCGGTCGTCATCTCCCGCGAGCCGACAAGATTCGCTCGGCGACCTCGGGCACGTCGCGCGCCACCTCGCAGTCCACCTCGCCCCAATCGCCGTGCGGATCCAGGAGAACCGCCCGCAGCCCCGCCGCGCGCGCGCCGAGCACGTCCGCAGCGTACACGTCCCCGACGTGAAGTGTGCGCGCGGGATCGCAGCGGCCGGCGGCGAGCGCGCTCGCGAAGATGCGCGGGTCCGGCTTCTCGAAGCCGACCACCGCCGAGTCGATCACTGCGTCCAGATGCGGGCGCAGGCCGACGCGAGTCAGTCCCTCCTCGACCGTGCCGTCCGCGTTCGACACCACCACGAGCTGCACCCCTGCGGCGCGCAGCCGCGCGAGCGCCGGGGCGACACCGGGCAGCACCACCGACCACAGCTCGAGCGAGCGGCCGGGGACCCGGATGCGCGGCACCAGGCGGTCGACGAGCCGCGCGCACGCGTCGCCGTCCAGGTCGAGGATGCGCTCGAGCACGCGCTCGACGAAGTACGAGAAGGTGTCGCGGCCCTCGGTCGAGCCGCCCGAGGCGATCAGGCGCGAGACGAGCGGCCGGGCCGCGGCTTCGGCGCGCGACAGCGCGTCGGCGCTGCACGGCGCGCCGAGTGCCGCGAGCTCGCGCGCGATGCGCGCGAAGTCCATCGTGATCAGCGTCCCGCCCGCATCGAGAAACAGCGTGTCGACCTCGGACCAGCGAACCGGGTGGCGCTCCATGAGTCACTCCTTGTCCGGCTCGAGCGGGCGCAATCTACACCGTTCTGCGTCGGGGCCGGCCGCGCAGTCCGAGCAGGAGCGCAGTCCCCGCGCCGAACGCGAAGCCGCCCACGTGCGCGAACCAGGCGACGCCGCCCTGGTCGCCCGCGCGCCCGCCCATGCTTCCCGACAGCAATTGAAACACGAACCAGAGGCCGAGCCAGAGCACCGCCGGCACCGGAATCACGCGCACGATGAACACGACGATGACCAGCGTCTCGATGCGCGACGCCGGGAAGAGCACCATGTACGCGCCCATCACCGCGGCAATCGCGCCGCTCGCGCCGACGGTCGGCACCACCGAGCCGGGATTCGCGAGCACGTGGGCGGCTCCGGCCGCGAGCCCGCCGGCGAGATAGAAGAGCGCGTAGCCCAGGTGTCCCATGCGATCCTCGACGTTGTCGCCGAAGATCCAGAGGAACAGCATGTTGCCCGCAAAGTGGACGAAGCCCGCGTGCAGGAACATCGACGTGACGAAGGGCGCGAAGAGCGCGACGTCCGGACCGCGCCGCGCGAGCGACTTGACGAAGCGGGTCGGAATCAGCGCATGTGCGTTTACGAACGCGTCCAGGTCCGGTCCCGCGGCGAACTCCATCCACAGCGCGGCGGCGCAGAGCGCGATCAAGCCGTAGTTGACCAGCGGCCAGCGCTCGGCTCGAATCGTGTCTCGGATCGGGATCATCGGGCCGGGATCACAATCGCGAGGGAGAGAACATGGTGACCATCGGAATGAACTACAGCGTGCGCGCGGGCAAGGAGAAGGTCTTCGAGGACGCCTGCGCCCGGGTGATCCAGACCATGCGCGGGATCGACGGTCACGCCGACTCGCACCTGTTCCGCGAGGTCGCCGCCGACTCGCGCCAGTATCTGATCGTCTCGGTTTGGTCGAGCGAGCAGGCCTTCCGCGACTTCATCGCCTCGGACGCGTTCAAGAAGGTCACCAACTGGGGCGCGGAGAACATTCTCGAGGGCCGGCCGAGCCATACCGTGTACCACTGAGCGCATCGGGCGAGCTACGACTCTCCGGTCGCGATCGGGACGTCGTCGGCGTCGCCCCACTCGGCCCAGGAGCCGTCGTAGACCGACACATTCGTGTGTCCCAGCAGCGCGAGCGCGAACGCGTCGAGCGCCGCGGTGACTCCCGAGCCGCAGGTCGCGATGATCGGGCGCTCCAGGCGCACGCCCGCGCGCTCGTACGCCGCGCGCAGCGCCGCGGCCGGCTTCAGGCGATCGCCGGCGAGGTTCTCGTCGTAGGGCACCGACTTCGAGCCGGGAATGTGCCCCTTGTGCTTGGTGTGCTCTTCGCCGGTGCCGCGAAAGCGAGCGCTCGAGCGCGCGTCGACGATCTCGACGTCCCCGTCGCGCAGCGCGCGCAGCACGTCGGCCTTCCGGCGCAGGAGCTCGGGCCGCGGCGGCGCGGCGAAGCGGGCGGGTGGGTGCGCCGGCAGCTCACTCGTCACCGGCCGGCCTTCGGCGCGCCAGCGCGTGAAGCCGCCGTCGAGGAGTGACACGTCCGAGTGTCCCGCGTAGCGCAGGCTCCACCAGACGCGGCCTGCCGAGAAGCCGCCCAGCCGGTCGTAGACCACGACGTGGTGGTCCGTCCCGATGCCGCGCGCGGCGAACGTGCGCGCGAGCGCCTCCGGCGCGGCGATCGTGTTGCGGATCGGCGCGCGCGGGTCGGCCAGGTCGCTCGAGAGATCGAGGTACACGGCGCCCGCCAGATGCGCGGCCGCGTACTCCGCGCGCGCATCGCGGTTCATCGCAGGCAGATACCAGGTCGCGTCGACGACGCGCACGAGCGGATCGGCGAGCCGGGGCTCGAGCCACGATGGCTCGACCAGCAGCGGCAACTCAGCCGACCTCGACCCGCTCGAGTTTCGCGAGGATCTGCCCGTCCCACTCCATGCGCAGGCGAGCGCGACCTTTGTACAGCTCTTCCTCGATCGCGGCCGTCGCGAGCAGCGGCAGCGAGACGGTGGGCTCGACCCACGCCATCGCGCGCGTCGCGCCGTGCTTCACCTTGCCCCAGCTCTCGGCCTCGTCGAGGGTCGAGCCGGAGAGACCGCCGTCGGCGGTGACCGCGGTCGTGATCTGCAGCGCGTAGCGGTGCCCGTGGTCCGGGCGACCGAAGACGTAGCTCGTGACCACCGCGTCGTTGATGTAGTTCTTCGGCACGCCGCCGGCGACGAAGAACGCCGCGGTGGCCGGCGAGCGCGCCACGATCTGACACAGCTCGTAGTTGTCCTGAATCGAGCTGATCACGACGCCGGGCTTCCCGGTCGACACCGAACGGTGATGGTGTTCGGTGAGTCCGATCCCGATCGAGCTGTCGTTCAGCGCGGGCACGAACATCGGCACGCCGAGGCGGCGGCAGGTCGCCACGATCGAGAGCGGGTCGTCGAGCCGGTCCGCGAGCTTGTCCATCAGCTGCCGGCTCGAGTACGCGCCCGGCGCGAGCTCGTCCGCGACGTTTCCGATCCACGTGTCGGTCTTCGCGAAGCCGACCTCGTCGACGTAGGTGTCGTAGATTCGATCGACATACAGCTCGCGCAGCTCGGCGTCGTTCGCCTGCGGCGAGCCCCGGTAGTGCGCGTAGCCGCGCGCCTGGTAGATGTCCTGATACAGGATCGCGCCGGTCGAGACGACCACGTCGACCAGGTTGAACTCGACCAGCTCGCGGATCACTTGGCGCAATCCGCCGGCGATGAGTGGCCCGGCGACACCGAGCAGGATCGTCGGCCGCTCCGGGTCGCGCAGCATTCCCTCGAGCACCTCGTAGCAGCC
>JBIOJK010000079.1:0-17107 GCA_044450765.1 Myxococcota bacterium
CCTGATGTCAGCACGTAGTCGAAGCGCGCGCTGAAGTCGCGCACGTCCGCCGCGATCTCGTCGACGACGTCGGGCACGACGTGCACGCGCGGAACGTCGACGCCTTGGCGGCGCAGCTCGCGCAGCAGATACGGCGTGTTCTCGTCTTGAATCTTGCCCGTCAGGATCTCGTTTCCGATGATCACGATCCCGGCGGTCGACATCGGGGTCAGTCTAGCAGAGCGCTTTGGGCACCCGCGCGACTCGTCTATGCTGCGCGCGTGCCGACCGTGCGATTCCTCCCCGCGGGCAGCGAGCGCGAAGTCGCGAAGGGCACGCGCCTGATCGACGCCGTGCGCGACGCCGGTCTGCCGATCGCGCGCGCCTGCGGCGACGACCTGGTCTGCGCCAAGTGCGGCGTGCGCATTCTCGCGGGTCGCGTGGCGCGCGAAGCGCCTGTCGAGCGCCGCGCGAAGCTGCGCAACCGGGTGCCCGCCGAGCTGCGACTCGCGTGCGCGCTGCGCGTCCAGTCCGACCTCGTGGTGACGGCGGACTACTGGTGAGGCGCGCGCTGCTGGTCGTCGATCACGGCAGCCGCGAGCCCGAGGCGGCCGCCCATCTCGCGCGGCTCGCCGCGGAGCTGCGCGAGCGCCGCCCCGAGCTCGCCGTCTACGTCGCTCACCTGGAGCTCGCGACGCCGTCGATCGCCGAAGCGATCGCCCGCTGCGCTGCGGACGGAGTCTCGGACCTGGTGGTGCACCCGTTCTTTCTCGCGCCCGGCCGACACGCGGCGCGCGACGTGCCGCGCGCGGTCGAGGCGGCGGCGGCCGCGCACCCCGGGCTGCGCGTGCGCGTGAGTGCGCCGTTCGGGGCCGCCGCTGGTATCGCTGACCTGATCCTGGCTACGCTCTCACCCGAGTGAGGAAATCTCGATGGCACGGATCAACGACCACTATCTGAAGCTCGCGGGCGGGTATCTCTTTCCCGAGATCGGGCGGCGCGTGCGCGCGTTCCAGGAGAAGAACTCGAGCGCGCAGCTGATTCGGCTGGGCATCGGCGACGTGGTGCTGCCGATCGGCGCGTCGATCCGCGCCGCGATGCACCGCGCGATCGACGAGCTCGGCGCCGAGGAGACGTTCAGGGGCTACGGCCCCGAGCAGGGCTACGACTTCCTGCGCGACGCGATCGCCGAGCACGACTACAAGGCGCGCGGCGCGGTCGTGTCACCCGACGAGGTCTTCGTCTCCGACGGCAGCAAGTGCGACAGCGGGAACATCCAGGAGATCTTCGCCAGCGCGGCGCGCATGGCCGTCCCGGATCCGGTGTACCCGGTGTACGTCGACACTAACGTGATGGCCGGTCGCACCGGCGCGGCCAACGACGACGGGACTTACCCGGGAATCGTGTATCTGCCCTGCACCGAGAGGAACGGCTTTCGGCCCGCGCCGCCGGACGAGCCCGCCGACGTCGCATATCTGTGCTTCCCCAACAACCCGACCGGCGCGGCGGCCACGCGCGCGGACCTCGAGCGCTGGGTGGCCTGGGCCAAGCAACACGACGCGGTGTTGCTCTACGACGCCGCGTACGAGCGCTACATCCGCGATCCCGCGCTGCCCCACTCGATCTACGAGATTCCCGGCGCGCGCGAGGTGGCGCTCGAATTCCGCAGCTACTCGAAGCTCGCGGGCTTCACCGGCCTGCGCTGCGGCTACGTGGTGGTGCCGAAGGACGTCGTCGGCCGGGACTCGAAGGGGAATGCGGTCGGCCTGCACCGGCTCTGGTCGCGGCGCCAGAGCACGAAGTTCAACGGCGCGAGCTATCCGATCCAGGTCGGCGCGGCAGCCTGCTACACCGACTCGGGCCGGCGCGAGATCGAGGCGAACATCGACTACTACATGGAGAACGCGCGCGTGATCCGCGCTGGCATCGCGGCAGCAGGGCTGCGCGTCTTCGGCGGCGAGAACGCGCCCTACGCGTGGATCGCGACACCAGACGGTGTCGGCTCTTGGGACATGTTCGACCGCCTGCTCCAAGAGGCGCACGTCGTCTGCACGCCAGGCGCCGGATTCGGCGCCTGCGGCGAGGGCTACCTGCGCCTGTCCGCGTTCGGCAAGCGCGACCAGGTCGAAGAGGCCGTCGCGCGCGTGCGCAAGACGCTGGCCGGCTAGGCGTTGGACTTCCGCGACTCACCCGAGCAAGCGCGGCTGCGGGCGGACGTGCGCGCGTTCGCGGCCGCGGATCCCGCGATCGCCGCGCGCTCGTTTCTGGAAGACGGCTGGATCGCGGGTTTCGACCCGGAGTTCTCGCGGCGGGTGGCCGCGCGCGGCTGGATCGGCATGACCTGGCCGAAGCGAGTCGGCGGCCGCGAGCGCAGCTATCTGGAGCGGCTGATCGTGACCGAGGAGCTGCTGCTCGCCGGCGCGCCGGTCGCGGCGCACTGGTTCGGCGACCGGCAGATCGGGCCCGCGCTGCTCGCGCACGGCACCGCCGAGCAGCAAGCGGAGCTCGTGCCGCGCATCGCGCGCGCCGAGCTGAGCTTCTGCGCCGGGATGAGCGAGCCGAACGCAGGCAGTGACTTGGCCGCGCTGGCGACGCGCGCGGACATCGACGGCGACGAGTTCGTGATTCGCGGCCAGAAGATCTGGACCAGCTTCGCCACGCAGGCCGACTACTGCTATCTGGTCGCGCGCACCGACCCGAGCGCGCCGCGCCACAAGGGCATCAGCGAGCTCTTGATCTCGATGCGCACTCCGGGAATCACGGTGCGGCCGATCCGCGACATGGTCGGCGAGTCGCACTTCGGCGAGCTGTTCTTCGACGACGTGCGCGTGCCGAAGTCGGCGCTGATCGGAAAGCTGCACAACGGCTTCTACCAGATCATGCAGCAGCTCGACTTCGAGCGCAGCGGCATCGAGCGCCTGGTCTCGAACGCGCCGCTCTGGCGCGCCGCGCAGTCACACGCGCGCGAGACGGGACTCACGGCGCGCGACCCGGCGCTTCGCGACCGCCTGGCCGAGCTCGAGATCGCCTGGCGCGCCGGCCGCGGGCTGGTCTACCGCGTCGCCGAGATGCTCACGCAGGGCCGCGTGCCGAATCACGAGGCCGCCGTCGCGAAGACCTTCTGCACCTCGCTCGAGCAGCGCATCACCGACGCCATCTGCGAGATATTCGGCGCCGCCTCCTCGCTCGACGCGAGTGACCCGCGCGCCCCGCTCGATGGCCGCGCCGCACGCACGTTCCTGTACGCGCCCGCCTACACGATTCAAGGCGGAACGAACAACATCCTTCGCAACATCATCGCCACGCGGGGGCTCGGCCTTCCCAACTGAGTCCATTGACTCCCCCCTGGCCCGAGCGCTATCTAAAATGAGTGAGTCGGCGCAGGTGCCTCGCGCTCGCAGTGATTGCCGGTCTTCTCGGCGGTTGCCACACGATCCGGTTCGACCTCTCCAAGGCTCCGGCGGCGACTGAGCCGATCGTCGATCGCAAGTCGTTCTGGTTCTTCGGCGCCTCGCGCCAGAACATAGACGTGCACGAGGTGTGTCCGTACGGCGTGGCTGCGATCGAAGAAGAGGTCAGGTTCACGGACGGGCTGTTCGCGAATCTCACGATCGGCATGTACACACCGCGGACCTCGTATTACTGGTGCCGGCTGCCGCCGCCCGCGCCGGTCCCGGCCAGCGGGGCAACTCCATGAAGACGCGATCTCTGGCGCTTCTCGTCACCTGCTCAGCGCTTTCGGTCGGGGGTTGTTACCGCACCGTCTACCGGAACCTGCTGCCCCCGAACACTCCTCCGGCCACCGAGACGCCGCAGACTCTCGCGACGCGCACCCCGCGCGGCTGGCAGCACTTTTTCATCTACGGGCTGTTTCCATCCGAGCGCGAGATCGACGCGGCGGCACTGTGCGGAGGCGAGGATCATGTCGCGACGGTCGAGACGCAGGTCACGTTCTTGGAGATGCTCGCGTCGCCGTACCAGATCTACACGCCTTGGAACGCGCACGTGACCTGCGACCACTCGCCCGCGCACTGATGGGCGGCGATTGGACTCGAGCCCGCCCGGGTGAGTTCTCATTGACGGAATCGGGCCACTCGCGTAGAAGGGGCGAGTGACTCGCCGGATGACGCTCGCCGTACTGATTCTTCTTTCGATCTCCCGGCTCGCGCGCGCGGAAGGCGAGACGTGCCCGGCGGCTCTCTCGGACTTCCTGAAGGCGCAGGGTTACTCCGAGATCGAGCTCTCTCAGAGCACCGCCCACCAATTCGGGGTCGAGGCGACTCTGAACGGCAGCTCGCCGCTCCTGCTGATCCTCGACACCGGTGCGTCGATGACCATCTTCGACCGCGACAAGCTCGAAGGGCTCGGGCTCGAATTCACCAAGACGGACATTGACTTCACCGGCATCGGCGGCAAGCAGCGGCTCTACAGCGCCGACATCAAGAACCTGGAGATCGGCTTGGCTTCGACCGGACCGATGACGATCCTCAGCGCCGACCTCAGCGACTTCCGGAAGCAGCAGAAGAGCTTCGGCAGTCGGCCCGCAGACGGCTTGATCGGCGCGGACTTTCTCTCGCGCTATTCGGCGATCCTCGAGGTGAAGCACTCGAAGCTGTATCTCCGGACGCGCTAGGCGATTGGACTTCGCCGTCCAACGGCGACTACAGTCTCCGGCCATGAGCGAACCCAACGCCCCCGCCGCGTCGCCGATGCTGACCGAAGAGTTCATGCTCGAGCCGTACAAGGTGATTGCGCGGCTGCGCGCGGAAGACCCGGTGCACTTCCTGCCCGGGATCGGCTTCTGGTTCGTCACGCGCTACGACGACGTGCGCCAGCTCTTCACCGACCCGAACGTCACGAACGATCCGCGCGCGTGGGAGGGCTACGTCCCGCCGCCCGAGGGCTCGTACATGGCGAAGGTCGCGGACAAGGGGCTGTTCTCGCTGCCGCCCGACGAGCACGCGCGGGTACGCCGTTTGGTGTCGGCTGCCTTCACGCCGCGCGCGATTGCGCGCATGGACCAGCAGGTGAAGGAGGTCGTCGAGCAGTTCGCGGCGCCGATCCGCGGCCGGCGCGGCGTCGTCGACCTGATGAGCGAGTTCACCGACCCCGTGCCGAACGCGACGATCAGCCGAGTCACCGGCATTCCGCCGAAGAGCGGCGAGGAGGTGCGCTTCCGCGAGCTCGCGCAGGCGACGATCCGCGGCTTCTTCGCGTTCTCGGAGCCGGCGCTGAAAGAGGCCGGCAACGCGGCGTTCATCGAGCTGTCCGAGTGGGTGCGCAAGCTGGCGGACGAGCGGCGCCACTCACCGAAGGACGATCTGATCACCGATCTGGTGCGCGCGCGCGACCGCGGCGACGCGATGAACGACGACGAGATCGTGAATCTCGTGACCGGCCTGATCGGCGCGGGCAGCGAGACGACCGCGATCGGCGGCTACGTCTCGATCGTGACTCTGCTCGAGCAGCCCGAGGCCGCGGCGCGCCTGCGCCGCGAGCGCGCGCTGATCCCGAGCGCGGTGAACGAGATCCTGCGCTACGCGTTCGGCGGACAGGGCGGCCTGCCGCGCTACGCGATCCGCGACTTCGAGCTGCGCGGCAAGCAGATCAAGAAGGGGCAGATGCTGATGCTGTCCTTCAGCGGCGCGCACCGCGACCCGTCGGTGTTTCCCGATCCCGACCGCTTCGACATCGAGCGCGACAACTCCGAGCTCACGATCTTCGGCCGCGGGCCGCACTACTGCATCGGCGTGCACCTCGCGCGCGCCGAGATGGCCTTCATGCTCGACGCGGCCCTCGACTTCCTGCCGCCGGCCGCGACTCACCGGCTCGACTCAGTGCGCTGGAAGCAGATGGGTTTCTTCCGGCGACCCGAGAACCTTCCCGTCGAGCTCGCCTGAGACCAGCGCCTCGATCTCGCCGATCCGCGCGTTCGCGTCGCAGTAGCCGATCTCGACCAAGGTCCTGGTGTAGGCCGAGTCGAAGAGCAGGTAACTCATCAGGTCGGCGCTCTGCGCGTCCGGAGTTCCGAGGCCGTCGAGCACGAAGCGGAGAAGCCGCGGCATCCGGTGCGCGAAGCGCTGCGCGACGAGCGCCAAATCCTCCGACGGACTGATCGCGAGCGGAGTGATTCGCCGCATCGGCTCGCTCGCGCCGTTGGCGCCGCCGCCTGCGTGCGCCGCGAGCAGCTCGTTCATGCGCCGCAGGTGATCCAGATCGGTGTCGAGGTGGTCGAGGAAAATCGCGTTCAGAAACACGCCGCAGACCTGGGCGAGCGGCGGGCACGGGAGCGGGTGGTCCGACGCGACCTCGCGGCGCGCGAGCGCGTCGGCGGCCCGCGTCGAGCGCACGCCGATCGCGAGCAGTCGCGTCGCCCCCAGGCGGATCGCGGGGCTGAGTGGCGCGACCAGGCGCATGCCTCCGTCGCCGAACCAGAGCTCACCCGAGCCGGAGTCCAGGCGCACCGGCGGAAACACGATCGGGATCGCGCCCGACGCCAGAATGTGCTGGTGCGTGAGAGTGACCGGCAGCACGACGCGCCGGCTCTTGCGCCAGATCGCGTGGCCCTGGCGGCCCTGCACGAAGGTGTACGAGCGCCCGGAGTGGTAGCTGGTCGCGGAGACTGCGACCGCGTAGAGCTCGCCCCGCTCGATCGCGCTGCGGACTCCGTTCGGCGGCAGCGCGCGCTCGAGCAGCGCCTCGAGCGGGCTCGTGTCGAGCAGGCCGTACGTGCCGGTCCAGCCGAACAGGCTGCCGAGCGTGAAGTCGCGCAGCAGCGACGCGCCTCCGAGCGCCAGGGCAGGGAGGTCCGTTCGGAACACGCGCTCGACGCTGAGCTGCGACCAGACGCGCGCCACCTCGTCGGCGGCCTCGCCGAAGCGCTCGCTCCGCGCCGCGAGAATCACCCCGTTGATCGCGCCCGCCGACGCGCCCGCGACGATCTCGAACGGCTGCGGACGATCGCGCAGCGACGGAAGCTCCGCGATGCGCTTCAACACCCCCGCTTGATAGGCGCCTCGCGCGCCGCCCGCGGTGAGCACGAGACCGAGCATGCGCACCTGCGCAGCAAGTCGAGTGCCACCGCAAAGCGCGCGTCGCTTGCCGCTCCGAGTCGGTCTGCCGAATTCGAAGGCAGCGCCGTGCTATATCTCTGGCGTGGCGAACATTGGTCGGACCCCGACGGTGGCGATTCTCGGCGCAGGCGTTTCCGGGCTGTGCATGGGGATCCAGTTGAAGAAGGCGGGTATCAGCTCGTTCACGATCTTCGAGAAATCGGAGCGCGTGGGCGGCACGTGGCACGAGAATCAGTACCCCGGCGCGGCCTGTGACGTGCCCTCGCACTTCTACTGTTACTCGTTCGAGCCGAACCCGGACTGGTCGCACAAGTTCTCGCCGCAGCCCGAGATCCAGCGCTATCTGCAGCGGACCGCGGAGAAGTACGGGATGCTGCCGCACATCCGCTTCGGCACCGAGATCGCCGGCGCGAGCTTCGACGAGAGCAGCGCGCAGTGGCACATCCGCACGGTGCAGGGCGAGGTGATCACCGCCGACGTGCTCGTGAGCGGCGCCGGGCAGCTGAATCGGCCCTTCGTGCCCGACCTGCCGGGGCTCGGAGACTTCGAGGGCAAGCAGTTCCACTCCGCGCGCTGGGACGCCGCGCACGATCTCGCGGGCAAGAACGTGGTCGTGATCGGCAACGGCGCGAGCGCGATCCAGTTCATTCCGAAGGTGGCCGCGGTCGCGAAGAAGCTCACGATCCTGCAGCGCTCGGCGAACTGGGTCGTGCCGCGCGGTGACTACGCGTACAGCGACCGTGCAAAGAGCTTCTTCCGCAGCTTTCCGCTGCTCACGCGCATCTACCGCTACTTCTTCTACTGGCAGCTCGAGAAGAACTTCCTCGCGTTCGCGCGCGAGGGTTTCTACGCGCGGGTGTTTCAGAAGGGCGCGCGCATGTATCTGGAGCAGTCGGTGGCCGATCTCGAGCTGCGCAAGAAGCTCACCCCGGACTACCGGGTCGGCTGCAAGCGCATTCTGATCGACGACGACTTCTACCCGTCGCTGACTCGCCCGAACGTCTCGGTGGAGACGAGTCCGATCCAGCGGATCGCGCGCGACGGCGTCGTCACCGCGGACGGCGTGCACCACCCGGCCGACACGCTGATCCTGGCCACCGGCTTCCAGGCGACCTCGTTTCTCGCGCCGATGCAGATCGAGGGCCTCGGCGGACGCAAGCTCGAGGCCGTCTGGCAGGACGGCGCCGAGGCGCACCTGGGGCTCACGATCGCGGGCTTCCCGAACTTCTTCATGATGTACGGCCCCAACACCAATCTGGGTCACAACTCGATCATCTTCATGATCGAGTGCCAGGTGCGCTACGCGCTTCAGTGCATTCAGGAGCTGGGGCGCCGCGGCATCGCGTACCTCGACGTGAAGGCCGACGTGATGCGCAGCTTCAACGACGACGTGCAGCGCGAGCTGCGAGACACTGCGTGGGCCGCTGGCTGCAAGAGCTGGTACAAGAACGCCGCGGGCAGAGTCACCAACAACTGGTCGAACTTCACCGTCGCGTACTGGTGGCGCACGCGCCGCCCGAACTTCGCGCAGTTCAACAGCGCCCCGCGCCGCGCCTGACGTGGAGATCGACGGGCACGCGGCTGCCCGCTTCGCGAAGGTGAAGGACGCCTTCGCGAAGAACTTCGCGGTGGCGGACGAGGCAGGCGCCTCGTTCGCGGCGACGCTCGACGGCGAGCTGGTCGTCGACCTCTGGGGCGGCTCCGCCGACGCCGCGGGCACCCGGCCCTGGCGGCGAGACACGATCGCGAACGTCTGGTCGACGACCAAGGCGATGGCGGCGCTCTGCGGACACATGCTCGTCGACCGCGGCCAGCTCGATCTCGACGCGCCGGTCGCGAGTTACTGGCCCGAGTTCGCCGAGAATGGCAAAGCTCGGCTGCCGGTTCGCTGGCTGTTCTCGCACCAGTCCGGCCTCGCGGGGATCTCGCGGCCGATGCCGCCCGAGGACGTGCTCGACTGGAAGCGCTTCAGCGCGGCTCTCGCCGCGCAGCAGCCGCTCTGGGAGCCGGGCACGCGCAGCGGCTACCACGCGCTCACCTTCGGACACCTGATCGGCGAGCTGCTGCGCCGCATCGACGGGCGTTCGCTCGGGCGCTTCTTCCGGGAGGAAGTCGCCGAGAAGCTCGGCGCGGAGTTCTGGATCGGCTTGCCCGAGTCGGAGGAGCCGCGCGTCGCGGAGATGATTCCCCCGGACCCACCGGCTCCGCTCTCGGAGCCGCCGCGTCCGGGAGACGACCACTACGAGTTCCGCCGCGCGCTCGCGAACCCGGCGGTCACTCAGGCGATCGCGAACACGCGCGCGTGGCGCGCCGCCGAAGTGCCCGCGGCGAACGGTCAGGCGAACGCGCGAGGCGCCGCGCGCGTGCTGGCCGCGCTCGCCTGCGGCGGGGCGCTCGACGGCGTGCGGTTGCTGCGCGAGTCGAGCGTCGCGACCGCCATCACCGAACAGTGTTACGGCCGCGACCTGGTGCTCGGGCCGATGCGCTGGGGCCTCGGCCTCATGCTGGTGAGCAAGGACCTGCCGCTCTCGCCGAACCCGCGCACCTTCGGGCACGGCGGCTGGGGCGGCTCGTTCGCGCTGGGGGACTGCGACGCGCGCGTGAGTCTCGCCTACGTGATGAACCGCATGAGCCAGGGAACGACGGGCGACCGGCGGCTCGGCCGCCTGCTGCGAGCGTTCTACGGCGCGCTCGCATGAGCGCGGGCGAGTCACTTCGCGACCGGCGCGAAGCGCTCTGCTTCGAGCAGAGCTCGAGCTCGATCCTGCGCCCGCTCGCCGGGTGACTCGCGCGTGATCCTGCGCGCGGACGAGCGAACCCTGCTGCGCTCGACGTCGGAGCGCGACGCCGCCCCGATCTTCGCGCTGGTCGAGGCGAACCGCGTGCACCTGCGCCGCTGGCTCGGCTGGGTCGACGGGGTGCGCGAGGTCGCGCACATCCGCGAGTTCCTGCACGGCGTGGCGATCCGCGAAGGCGACGGGGCGTCGCTCGAGCTGGCGATCGAGCACGAGGGCGAGCTCGCGGGCATCGCGGGCTTTCGCGCGATCGACGCGCGCAATCGCGCGGCCGAGATCGGTTACTGGCTGCGCGCAGACCGCGAAGGACGCGGGATCGTGACTGCCTGCTGCCGCGCGCTGGTGCGCCACGGCTTCGCCGCGCTCGAGCTGAACCGCATCGCGCTTGCAGCGGCGGCGGAGAACACGCGCAGCCGGCGCGTGGCTGAACGCCTCGGCTTCCGGCTCGACGGCGGTGCTGCGCGACGCCGAGTGGCTGTACGACCACTTCGTCGACCACGCCGTGTACTCGCTCCTGCGCCGCGATACCCTCGCGCCGTGACACCGCAGACCGAGGCCGGTTCGGGGGCGCTCGCGGGCTCGGCCGACCCGGGCCGAGTGAGTCGCCGTCGGCTCGCCGCCGCGGTCGCGCTCGCCGGCGCGCTGACGGCCGGCCTGTTCATCCGCATCGGCGCGGACCAGAAGTCGCCCGCGCCCGAGGCGCGCTGTCTGGCGGTCGTCACGGAGATGGTGCGTTCAGGCGACTGGCTCGTGCCGCGCTTGGAGGGAGTCCCCCGGCTGCAGAAGCCGCCGCTCTACTACTGGGCCGGCGCCGCCGCGACGGAGCTCTCGGGCAGCGCCGATCTGACGACGCTGCGCAGTGTCTCGGCGTTCGCGGCGCTGCTGCTCGCGCTGGCCGTGTTCGCGGTCGGGCGCTCGCTCGGCGATTTTGCGGCGGGCGCCGCCGGCACTGCGGCGCTCGGCGCCGACGCGCTCTTCTACGTGCGCGGGCGCATGGGCGACGCGGAGATGCTGCTCGCGCTCTTCGTCTTCCTCGCGCTCGCGGTCTTCGAGCGGCTCTGGCGCACGCGCGAGCGGCGACTCCTGCCGCTGCTCGCGCTGCTGGTCGGGCTGGCCTTCCTCACCAAGGCAACCGCGGCGCTGCTCAGCATCGCAGCGCCGATCGCCGTCTGGCTCGCGCTCCAGCGCCGGCTTCGACTCGCGCTGCGGCCCGCCGTGCTCGGCTGGGGAATGGTCGCGCTGGCGATCGGTGTGTCGTGGTACGCGGCGATCCTGCTGCGCGTGCCCGACGCCGTCGCGCTGTTCCGCGAGTATCTGATCGGTCCGCTCGGCGTCCACGCACAGGGAGCCGACGCGACTCACGTGCGCGAGATCTACTACTACTGGCCGCGCTTCCCGCTGCTCAGCGCGCCCGCGGGCCTGCTCCTGCCGTGGATCGCGTACGACGCCTGGAGGCAGCGCCTCTGGCGCGGCGACCCGAGCACCCAGTTCTTCGCACTCGCGTTCGTGACGCTGCTGGTCGCCTGGTCGCTGGTGCCGAGCAAGCAGATCCACTATCTGCTTCCGCTGGTGCCGCTGCAGTCAGTCGTGATCGGTCGCCTGGTCGCGCTGCGTCTCGGCGCCGCGAAGACCTAGGCCCACAAGCGCACGATCTTCTCGCAGCGCTCGATGCGGCCCGCGTCGCCTTCGATCACGCGGCGCGCGTGCGCCTCGAGCTCGAGCATCTTGATGTGGATCCAGCGGGCGGCGAGCTCCGTGCGCTCGGGCGCGCGGTCTGCCTGGCGCAGCAGCTCCGAAGCCACGATCACCGCGATCACCATCTCGGCGACCGAGCGCGCCGAGAGCAGCGCGTAGCCGAAGTCACTGAGCAGCGCGTGCGCCGACTGCTCGATGCGCTCGATGCCGACAACGACGCGCGCCGCGAACGGCTGCAGCACGGGCTGCGTGAGCGCGCCGAGCTCCTTGCGCAGCTCCTCGAACACGATGCCGAGCGCGCCCTTGCCGATCTCCTTCAGCGCGAAGCTGACCTGGATCTCGCTCGTGCCTTCGTAGATCGTCGTGATGATGCCGTCGAGGTGCAGCTTGCCGACGGTGCTCTCGGCCATGAAGCCGACTCCGCCGTGCACCTGGATCGCCGCGCGCGTGATCTCGTCGCAGCTCTCGGTCGCGAGAAACTTCGCGAGCGGCGTGAACAGGCGCGTCTGGATCTGGTTGCGCTCGACCGCGCGCTCGAGCTCCGCGCGCTCGCTCGCGCTGATCGCCTTCTCCAGGGTCGCGTGCAGCGCGCGGCTGTGGTCGATCAGCGTGCACACGCGATACAGCAGCGCGCGCCCGCCCTCGAGCGCGACGATCATGCGCGAGAGCAAGTTCTTCATGAGCGGCTGGTCGCCGATCGGCATGCCGAATTGCTTGCGCTCGCGCGAGTATTTCACCGCTTCCTCGACGGCGGCCTCGGCGATGCCGATGCCCTGCGCCGCGACGCCGAGGCGCGCGTTGTTCATCAGGTCGAGCATCGCTTTGAAGCCGTCGCCCTTGCTCGCGATGCGCCACGCCTCCGCGCGCTCGAAGCGCATCACCGCCGTCGGCGAGCCGTGAATCCCGAGTTTGTGCTCGAGGCGCTCGACGCGCACCCGGTTCTTCGTCCCGTCGGGCAGCGTGCGCGGGCAGATGAAGAGCGACAGCCCCTTGGTCGTGCCCTTCGACTGCTCGAACGTGTCCGCCTCGCGCGCGAGCACCAGGTGAATCTCGGCGCCGCCGTTCGTGATGAAGATCTTCTGACCATCGAGATAGAAGCGGCCGTTCTCTTCGACGGCGCGCGTGGCGATCGCGCCGAGGTCCGAGCCGGCCTGCGGCTCGGTGAGATCCATCGCGCCCTGCACTTCGCCCGAGACGAAGCGGGGCAGATAGCGCGCCGCCAGCTCGCTGGACGCGTACTTCTGGATGTCCTCCGCGACGCCGGCCTGCAGGCCGATCACCGTCATCAGCGCCGCGTCGGCGCGCGCGACCATCTGGATCAGCACGTTCGCGATGAACGTCGGCAGCTCGAAGCCGCCGAACTCCTCCCGGACGCCGACGCTGACCAAGCCGGCCTCGCGCAGGTGCTCGTAGCCGTGTCGCACATGGTCGGGGTGCACGACCTCGCCGTTCTCGAGCCGTGCGGCCTCCCACCAGCCCGCGCGCGACTCCGGCTCGATCTTCGCGCAGATCTCGGCGGCCGTTTCCAGCAGGCTGCGCAGCGCGGCGCGCTCGGCCGCGAGGTCGGCCGCGTCGCCCTTCCGGCGCTCGAAATAGTCGTCCCAGTCGATCAGTCGCTCGAGGTAGAGCAGAACCGAGTCGTGGAGATAGGCGGCCATGTGACCTCGCGAAGTTGTGGCTATGATCGCCGGGCTCCCCGCCGGAGGTTAGCGCATGTACGTCGGACGGATCGTCGCCGTGGGTCGCACGCGCGCGGGCTCGAACGCGGCTCTCTACCGCGTATCGTCGCGCTCGTTCCCGAACCGCATGGCCGTCGAGGTCGAGGGGCGACTCGCAGTGGTGCCGCGCCCGGGTCACGAGGGCGACCTGCACAAGAATCCGTACATCGCCTACAACTGCCTGCGCATCGCGGGCGAGCTCGCGGTCGCGAGCAACGGGAGTCAGACGGACCCGATCGCCGAGAAGCTCGCGCTCGGCGTCCCGCCGCGCGACGCCCTGGCGACGGTGCTGCTCGCGCTCGACTACGAGAAGGATGCGCTGCAGACGCCGCGCATCGCGGGAATCGTGCCCCGCGACGGAGACGTCGGCTGGCTGGCGATCGTGCGCCACGACGCGCTGGTGGTGAAAGCCGTGTCACTCGAGCCCGGGCGCGCCTGGTACGTGGCGACCTACGAACACGACGACGTGCTCGAGGCGCAGTGCGTGGACTTCGACGCCGCGGACGCCGAGGCGTGCGCGCACTTCGCGATCGACGGCGGCCGCTTCGCGGAGCTCGAGAAGCCAGTGACTTCGGCGGCCGCGCTCGCCTCGAGCCGCGGCTTCCGGCTCGGGACATTTCTCGTCAATCCTCCGTAGGAGCGTGCCGATGGGGATGCAGATGCGCCCTCGGTACAGGTGGTCGCGTGGGCACCCTACCCACGCTCCGGGGTGGTCGCGTGGGCACCCTACCCACGCTCCGGCGCCCGTTTGAGTCACTGGCGTCAATCGCTGGCGGTGTATCGAAACCCGCGGCTGCTGGCGATCCTGGCGATGGGCTTCGCGAGCGGGCTGCCGCTGGCGCTCACGGGCGCGACCTTGCAGGTGTGGCTCACCGAGTCGCAGGTGTCACTCACCGACGTCGGCCTGTTCGCGCTGGTCGGCTTCGCCTACACGCTGAAGTTCGTCTGGTCGCCGGTGCTGGACCGCGTCCCGCTGCCGTGGCTGACCGAGCGACTGGGCCAGCGGCGCGCGTGGTTGGTGGCGATCGCCGTGCCGCTCGCGGCCGCGATCGCGGCGCTCGGGCAGACGGACCCGGTCGCCGATCCGTGGCGCACGGCGCTGATCGCCGCGCTGGTCGCGTTCCTGTCGGCGAGTCAGGACGTCGTGATCGACGCCTATCGCATCGAGCTTCTGCGCGACGACGAGCAAGGCGCGGGCGCGGCCGCCACTCAGTGGGGCTACCGCGTCGGCATGATCGCGTCCGGCGCCGGTGCGCTCGCGCTGGCGCAGGCGCTCGGCTGGCCGCGCAGCTATCTGGTCATGGCGTCACTGATTGGTGTAGTGATCGCCGCTGCGCTGATCGCGCCGGAGCCCACTCACCCAGCCAGGCGGGGCTCGTTCCTGCGCGCCGCGGTCGTAGAGCCGTTCCTCGAGTTTGCGTCGCGGCCGCGCTGGCAGCTCTTGCTCGTGTTCATCGTGCTCTACCGGTTGGGTGACGCACTGACCGGCGGAATGGCGAACCCGTTCTACGTGAAGATCGGCTTCAGCAAGCTCGAGATCGCGAGCGTCGCGAAGATCTTCGGCGTCGCTGCCACGATGGCCGGCATCGCGGCGGGCGGCGTGCTCGTGTACCGGCTCGGAACGCCGCGCTCACTCGTCGCCGCGGGCCTGGTGCACGCGCTCTCGAACATCGCGTTCGTGGCACAGGCGTATGCGGGCGCCGACGTGCGCGTGCTCGCGCTGACGATCTTCGTCGAGAACTTCACCGGCGGTCTCGTCTCGGCTGCGTTCGTCGGGTATCTGTCGACCCTGTGTCATCCGGCGTTCACCGCGACTCAGTTCGCGCTCTTCTCGTCGCTGACTGCGGTCGGGCGCACGCTGTTCGCGTCGTCGGCGGGCTGGCTTGCCGAGGAGCTCGGCTGGCCGCTCTTCTTCACCGCGAGCGCGTGCGCGGCGCTGCCCGGGATCGCGCTCGCGGCGTGGCTCGCGGAGAGCGGCGGATCTCAACTCTTCCGGCGCAGCAGCGCGAACGCGCCGAAGTTGCCTTCGAGCTCGTAGCTCGCAGCCGCGCAGCGGGAATTCGAGGTCGCAGGCGCGCTAGCGCCCGCGCAGCGCCTCCATCTCTTCGAGCGTGCGCGGCCAGTCGGACTTCAGCAGCCGCGAGAGCGCGCGGTCGGCGAGCAAGCGACCGCCGGTCTGACACGTCGCGCAGTAGTTGGTCTCGTTCTCGGCATACACGATTCGCTGTACGGGCGAGCCGCAGTCCGGACACGGCTCCCGGTAGCGTCCGTGGACGGCCATCTCGGGCCGGAAGGCGGTCACGTGCTCGGGGAACCCGCCGGCGGCCTGTGTGCGCAGGCGTTCGACCCACTCGACCAGCACGGCGCGAGTGGCGGCGTGCAGTCGCTCGACCTCGGCGTCGCTGAGCTTCGCCGTCATCGCGATCGGCGAGAGTCTCGCGCGGTGCAGGATCTCGTCGGAGTACGCATTGCCGATCCCCGAGAGCAGGTGCGGGTCAGTGAGTGAGCGCTTCAGCGTGTGATTGGCCGAGCGCAGCGCGCGCGCAAACGCGGCGACGTCGGCCTCGAGCGGCTCGATCCCGCCCGGGTCGTGGGCCGCGAGCGCCTGCGCGCCCCGCGCCACGTGCAGCGACGCGCGCCGCTTGCTGCCGGCCTCGGTCAGCGTCAAGACGCCCGTCGAGAAGCGCAGCTCGACGAGTGGCTTGCGACCCGGCGGCTTGTGACCGGGCTCGGCCCAGTGCAAGCGGCCCGCGATCATCAGGTGGATCACGAGCCAGAGCTCGCCGTCGAAGCCGAGCGCGATGCGCTTCCCGACTCGCCGCAGCTCGACGACGCTGCGCCCTGCCAGCTCGGACGGGCTCGGCTCGACGGAGCGCAGCACGAACGGCTGGGCGATCCGCACCGCCTCGAGCCGCGCGCCGCGAACTCGCTGTTCGAGCGCCTCCAGGTAGACCGCGACGTCGGGCAGCTCGGGCATCGCGCGAGATTCACACCGCCAGACACGGCGCTGCAAGCGCCGAGCTGCGTGTCGTCCCTACGCTGCGCCGCCGCGGCGCGCGAGGCAGCGCGCGGCCGCAGAGCGGCCGGCACGGCGCTTGCTCATTCGCCGCAGCAGGAGGATTCACCGTGACACCTGAGGAGCGCTTCGACTACGGCGTCGACCGCCGGCCCGCGCGAGCTCCGATCCCTGGGCTCGCCGCCGTGCTGTCCGTCTTCATTCCCGGCTTGGGCCACGTCTACGCGGGCCGCCTCGCCGCGGGACTCGGCTGGTTTCTCGCGACGCTGATCGGATATCACGTGATCCTAGTGCCCGGCTTCCTGATCCACGTCCTCTCGGTCTGGTTCGCCTACGAAGCCGCGAAGAACTTTCGCGACTACTAGCGATGTCGGATCTCGAGCGCGCGCTACTCGCGGTGATCGGCGCGCGGACGGGCCGCAGCGGGCTGGCGTTCGCGCGCAGACCCGAGTCACTCGCCGGCGGCTACTGGGCCGAGATCAGCGCCTTCTCGCTGGCGGACCCGCCGCGCGGCTTCGCCGGCGAGCTCGTGCTGAGGCGGATGCCGGACACGCCGCACGCGCGGCTGGAGATCGCAATTCACGCGGCGGTCGCCGAGCTCGGCTTCGCGACACCGCGCGTGCGCGCGTCGGGCGACTCTTCGGGGCCGCTCGGGCGCAGCTTCCTGATCATGGATCGCGCGCGCGGGGAGACCCCCGACCAGCTGACTCACTTGCTTCGCCGCGCCCGCCGCGCGCTGCGGCTGCCCCGCTTGCTGGCCGAGGCGGCAGCTCGCCTGCACGCCCTGCCCGTGGAGCCCCTCATCGCGCGCCTGCGCGAGCGCGGCGGCGA
>JBIOJK010000080.1:0-16809 GCA_044450765.1 Myxococcota bacterium
CGCTGGTGACCTGATCCCGTGTAGGATCGGGGGATGGAGTTCGCGGATCCGGAGCCACTGCTGAAGCAGGTCGACGAGCTGCGCGATCTCGTTCTCGCGCAGCGCGCCGAGGCCGACCGCCTGCGCCGCCTGCCGGATCCGATCGCGGACGCGCTGGTCGCGCGGAACTTCTACCGCATTTTGCTCCCGACCGACTACGGCGGGATCGGCGCAGACCCGCTCACGTACTTGCGCATGGTCGAGCGCTTCTCGGCGCTGGACGGCTCGGTGGGCTGGAACTTCGCAATCGGAGGCGGCTCGAGTCTGATCGCCGGCAACGTGCCGCTCGAAGTCGGCCGCGCGATCTTCGCCACGCCGAGCTCCGCCGTCGCGGGAGCGGCGGCGCCGCAGGGCAAGGCGGTCGCCGTCGAGGGCGGCTACCGAGTGACCGGCCGCTGGGCCTGGGCCAGTGGAATCCACCAGAGTCAGTGGGTGTTGGCGGGCTGCATCGCTCACACCGGCGATCCGCCCGCGCCGGTCAAGACCGGAGTGCCGCTGCGGCACGTGCTGGTGCCGCGCGAATCGGTCACGGTGCTCGACACCTGGCACGTCGGCGGCCTGCGCGGCACCGGCAGCACGGAGTTCGTGATCGACGACGTATTCGTCCCCGACGATCACACCTTCGTCGCGTTCATCAGCGAGCGGATCGTCGACCGGCCCGTGTTCGCGCTGCCGTCGACATTCTTTGGTGTCGCCCTGTCGACGGTCGCCTCTGGCGTCGCGCGCGGCGCGATCGAGGCGTTCGTCTCACTCGCCGTCGACAAGCGCCCGATGATGTCGTCGAACACGCTCGCGGAGAGGCCCGCGGCCCAGTACGACGTCGCGAAGGCCGAGGCCCTGGTCGATTCGTCGCGCGAGCACCTGTTCGCGCAGGTCGAGGAGATGTGGCAGACGGTGCTGGCCGGCCGACCGGTCGAGATGCCGTTGCGCGCGAGCGTGCGCCGCGCGCAGGTTCACGCGGCCGAGAGCGCGGCGGAAGCGGTCCGGCTCCTGTATCGCAGCGCGGGCGGGTCCTCGCTCTACGAGAGCTGCCCGCTCGAGCGCTGCTTCCGCGACGTCAACGCCGCGCTCGGACACGTCACCCTGCAGCGCGGCGTGCTCGAAGACGCGGGCCGCGTCCGCTTCGGAATGCGGCCGCTGGGCCCGATCTTCTGAGTCAGGCGACTCACCCGTCGTAGAAGAACGGCGAGTGCAGTCCGAGCAAGCTGCGCTCTCGCGCTGACTTGATCCGCGCGGTCGCCTCGGGCGACAAGTGATTCACGTCGGCGGTCGTGCGAATCCGCTGCGCCAGATCGCGCCGCGCGTAGTGCGCTTGCAGGAACAGCCGGCCGACGCCGCCGGCCTTGGCGGGCAAGCCGCGGTGCCAAGCGTCGGAGACGAAGAGCGCGACGTCGCCGGCGCGGGCCTCCAGGGCGACTGCCGCGCGGCCCTCGTATTCGAGCTTCTCGTCGCTCGCGCGGTCGAACGGCGGCAGGCGACCCGAGCGGTGACTCCCGGGAATCACCGCGGTCGGTCCGCACTCGAGCGGGCAGTCTCTCAGATAGAGATGCGCTCCAATCGCGAACACCGGGTACGGAATCCGATCGTCCCAGGCCACGCCTTCCGGACGCGGAACGTGAGGGCCGGCGTCGCAGTGCCACGGTCCGCCGCCGAAGTTCGCCGGGTTCCACCAGGCGGTGTTGGCGATGACGTGGCAGTCCTCGCCGAGCAGCGGCTCGATCGCGGCGAGGATCCCCGGATGACCCACGGCGGCCTGACACGTCGGCGCGCGGTTCAGCATTTCGTAGCGAAACTCCGAGCGATCGCTGCGCCCGCGCTCCGCGCCGTAGGTCTCGAACACCTTTGCGATCTCGTCCGCGAGCTGCGCCACGAGCTCGGGCTCGAGCACGCCGCGCAGGACCGCGTATCCGTCGCGCTCGAGCTGCGCACTGGCCTCGGGCGCGTCGCCCTTGCGCAGCGTCAGGTTGCCGCCGATCCGCCGGATCATGGTCCCGCGATGGGACCAGACCAGCGCCTCGGAGTCAACCCGGCGAGCGCATCACTGCGGGTGCGCGGGAGTCACTGCGATCGGCTTCCGATTCGACGGATCGACGGGGCCCTCAAGCCGGTCTTTCCGCCGGACGAATCACAGAGCGTGACTCGCACTCGTCGCCACCCGATCCTGACTCTGATCCTCCTGCTCCTGGCCGCCCCGCAGCTGCGCGCGGGGGAGCCCAAGACGTACCGCTGGGTCGGCGAAGACGGCCACGTCTACACGAGTACGACGCCGCCGCCGAACGGTAAGGGGCTGATCGAAACGGCGCCCGCGGCTGCTGCGCCGCCGGTGTCACCGGACCCTGCGGCCGCGCCGGCAGCCGCTGCGGCCGCGGGCCCCGGGGCACCGGCGGCCGCGGCGGCCCCGGCGCGCGCTGGCGGAGATGGTCCGTGCGCGCGATACGAGAGCTACGTCCAGACTTGGCGCATCGCGACGAATTCGGTCGAGGCCGCCGAGAGCGCGCTGGACGCCCTGCAATCGGACACCAACGACTACGTCCGGCGCGATGACTCGTACTACGAAGGGCGGGTCGAGACCGCGAACCGACGGGTCGAGAGCGCGAAGCGCCGCTTGAGCCAGGTCGAGTCGGACGCCATGCGCATCGGCGTCCCGCAGAACTGCTTCACCGAGTGAGGGGACCGCGCGACCTGGGCCCGAGGCCCGGCGAAGCGCCGATTCGGGTACGCTGGCCGCGAAGGAGGAACCCCATGAAGATCGAAGGCGGGTGCTACTGCGGCGCGCTGCGCTACCAGGCCGAGGGGAATCCCATGTTCAAGGGCCAGTGTCACTGCAGGGAGTGTCAGCATTTCTCGGGCGGGCACCCGAACGTGATCGTGGCGATGCCGGGAGCCAGCTTCTCCTACACGAAGGGCGCAGCGAAGGGATTCGCGCGCAAGGATCTGGCGAAGGCAGTCACTCGCGAATTCTGCCCCGAGTGCGGAACTCACATTCTGACTCGCGCCCCGACGGTTCCGGGGGCCGTGATCCTGAAGGTCGGCACGTTCGACGACCCGAGCCTCTTCGGCGCGCCGCAGATGGCGATCTACACGATCGACAAGCAGTCGTTCCACCACCTGCCCGCCGGAATTCCGGCCTTCGAGCGCGTCCCGGGATGAGCTGAGTCGCCGCGCCCTGCAGTAGTGGCATTCATTGTGCCATAATCTCCCTGGCGGGCGGACGCCCGCGAGGGAGGTTTCGATGCGGCGTTTCATTCTCTGGACGGTCGGGCTCGGGGCGGTCTTGGCGCTCGCGGTGGCGGTCGCCGAGCGCGTGCCCGCAGTGCAGGACGCCGTGATGCGCTCCGCGATCGGCCATCTGGTCGCAGAGTCGCCGGACGGGCTGTTCGCGGACGACGCGCTGCGCGTGCTGCTGTGCGGGACGGGCTCTCCGCCGCCGCATCCGACGCGCGCGAAGGCCTGCGTCGCGGTGTTCGCCGCCGGCAAGTTCTGGGTCGTCGATACGGGCCCGGGCTCGTGGAATCGCCTCGCGCTGCTGCGCGTCGACGGGACCCGGATCGGCGGGGTCTTCTTCACTCACTTCCACTCGGATCACATCGGGGATCTCGGGGAGTTGAACCTGAACACCTGGGTCATGGGCCGACCGAGCGCGCTGCGCGTCTACGGGCCTCCGGGAGTCGAGCGCGTCGTCGCCGGATTCACGGAGGCCTACGCGCTCGACACCGGCTACCGGATCGCCCATCACGGGAGTGACTTCCTGCCGCCGGACCGCTCGCGGCTCGAAGCGGTGCCGGTTCCGGGCCCGGCCGAGACCGGCGAGAGCGCGGTCGTGCTCGAGGAGAACGGCTTGCGGGTCACCGCGTTCCGTGTGAAGCACGACCCGGTGAAGCCGGCGTACGGCTACCGTTTCGACTACAAGGGGCGCTCCGCCGTCGTCAGCGGAGACACCGCGAAGAGCGACGCGCTGGTTGCTGCGGCGAAGGGAGCCGACCTGCTGGTGCACGAGGCACAGGCGAATCACCTGGTCGCGATGATCGGCGAGGCGGCGGCGCGCGCGAACCGGCCGCGCATCGCGAAGGTCATGGCCGACATCCCCTCGTATCACACCTCGCCCGTCGAGGCGGCCGAAGTCGCCAACGCGGCGGGAGTCAAGCTGCTGGTGATGTACCACCTGACTCCGTCGCCGCGCTTCGGCCTGATGGAGCGCGCCTTCGTGCGCGGCGTCTCCGAGGTCCGACCCGACCACTGGCTGCTCGCCGACGACGGCCTGCTCGTCGAGCTGCCGGCCAGCTCGGCCGAGGTGAAGGTCCGTCAGCTCGAGTGACGGAAGAGCGCGTCGAGACCCGTACCGGCCAGTGACTCGTCGACCGCGCCGCGGTCGGCGGCGCTGAGCCGCGCGCGGTCGGCGCGGAGCCACGCCAGACACTTTCCCTGGTACGGAAACGGTTTCTGCGTCCAGCGCTGCCCGTCGATCGTGCACTCGACGCGGTCGGCGCCGCGCGCCAGCGCGTCCGCGTTCGCGAGCAGGAACGGCGCGTACACGCGGCCGGCCTCGGCGAGCAGCGCGCGGAAGGTCGGCGGCAGCGCGGCACGCCCGATCCAGCCGTTCTCGGCGGGCTCGACCCCGGACAGATCGTCGACGAAGTCGACCCAGGCAACCACGCGCGGGGCGGCCCGGATCGCAATCGCCGCCGGCGTCGGATCGACCTGGACGAGCTGGGTGAGCTGTCCGTAGAGCGCGAAGTCACTCGCGCCGGGCCGCGCACCCATGACGAATCGGGACTCGGTCAGCCGCGCGTCGAGCAGCGCCAGCAGGCGCGTGTAGCTCGCCTCGATCAGCGGCCCGGTCGTCTGGCTCGAGCCGACGACCCACAGGCGATCGATCTGCCGCTTGGCGAACATCTCGCCCAGCGCGAGCGCCTCCGGCTCCGGCTGATCGGTGCGGCCCCAGCGCGGCAGGATCGCGGCGGCCCGCGCGACGTCCGGCGCGAACGCCCAGCGGTAGTGGAACATCGCCTTGGTGACCCACTCGTCGGCGTAGTCCTCGAGCAGTGAGTCGAGGAAGGCGACAGCCGGATCGGCGGGCACGACGCTGCGCGCGGTGTAGTCGCGCTCGAGCTCGCGCAGGAGCGGCGTCGAGTCGACGCGCGCCTCGAGCGCGCCGCCGGGCCCCGTCGGGCCGACGAGCTGCGGCAGGAGCTGCACCACCGGCTGCGGCAGACCGCGGCCTTCGAGCGAGCGGCCGAGCACCCAGACGTGGGGAATGCGCCGATAGCGCAGCACCGCGCGCAGCTTGCGGCTGTAGGGCGAGCCGGGCATTCCGACGATCGTGAGTGGCCGGTCGCTCATCGCGTTCGTCCTCTCGGGCGGGCGGCCGAGCTCCTGGGGAGCTCCGCCAGCAGTGCGCGCACGGCGCCGCGCAGGGCGGCCGTCGCCCGCTCGCGCGACAGCTTCTGGTCGACGCGCAGGCGGTCCCACGCGTCGAACGAGAGCACCAGGTCGAGTGACTCCGTCAGGATCTCCGGCGCGCGCGCCAGCTCGGGCAGACCGCGCAGCAGCCGCTCGCGCAGGTCGCGAACGAGCCGGCTGTGCTGGCGCTGCAGGTAGACCGATCGGCGTCGCGCCAGATTTCCCGCGCGTTTGTAGTGGGCGATCTCCTCGAAGAAGGCGCTGCGGTGCTCGACCATCTCGAGCGCGCGCGCCTCGACGCTGCCGCTGGAGGGCGGGTCGCGCAGCAGGGGCAGCGCCGCGTCCTGCACGCGGGCGCCCACCTCGGCGTAGAGAGAGTCCATGTCGGCGAAGTGGCGGAACACGCTGCGCAGGCCGACCGACGCGCGCTCCGCCACCTGCTGCGCCGTCGGCTGCACGACGCCTTCGCCGATCAGCGCGTGCAGCGCGTTGACGATCGCGTCGCGACTGCGCTCGCGGCGCCGCGCGCGCCCGTCGGCGGAAACACCCCCTGCCCCCTCCAACCGCTCCGCGCTGCGAACCATCCCGAGAATATTGGCACGTCGACTGCCAATAGATCAAGGCGCCGCTTGATTCTGGCACTCTTACTGCCATAATCGCGGCGCGCGCGGTGCCGCGCGCGGAGGAACGCGATGCCGGGACTGTGGATCTGGGGCGGAGCCGCACTTCTCTACGGCGTGTTCTGGGCCTGGTACGTCGGCTTCAAGCGCCCGCTCACGCACGCAGAGGTCGACGCGTATCTCGCGAAGCTCTCTCCGGGACTCGCGGTCGACCCGGAGCGCCGCGACCGCATGCGCGGCTTTCTCGAGTCGGACGACGGCGGTGAGTTCTACATGGTGAACCTGATTCGGCTGCAGCCCGACCCGGTGCGCCCGCCCGACGGCGGCGCGCCGCAGCCCGCCGCGCGCGTGCTCCAGGGCTACGTCGGCCCCTTCATGCGCGCGCTGTTCCGCCGCGGCGGTCACCCGGCGCTCGGCGGCCAATCGGCCGCGGGGTATCTCGAGGCGTGGGGAGTCGAGAAGAATCCCGGCTGGACGATGGCGGGCATCGTCCGCTACCGCAGCCGGCGTGACCTGATCGAGCTCGCGAGCGCGCCGGCGTTCGCGCCGATTCACATGTTCAAGAACGCGGCGATCGCGAACACGCTCGCGTTCCCGATCGCGCCCGCGCAGCTGTTCTTCAGCCCGCGGATCGTCGCGGCGCTCGCGCTCGCGCTCGCAGCGGCGCTCGCGACTCTGGCGGTGGGCCGCTGATGCGCCGCTTCCTTCTCGGCGGGCTCGTCTTCGCCGCGCTGGCCGGCGCCGGTCTGTTCGCTTCGCGCGACTATCTCATCCTGCACGCGCCCGGCTGGCTCGGGCGCCTTCGCGATCCGATCGGGCCGACCCTCCCGGTGACTTGGCAGGCGGGCCCGGCAATGCCCGCGAGCGGCGACCGGCCGCCGAACATCGTGGTGATCGTGGCGGACGATCTCGGCTACAACGATCTCACCTGGCGCGGCGGCGGGGTCGCGGACGGAGCGGTGCCCACTCCGAACATCGATTCTCTCGCCCGCGACGGGGTCGAGTTCACGCGCGGCTACGCGGGCAACGCGACCTGCGCGCCGTCGCGGGCCGCGATCATGACCGGCCGCTTTCCGACGCGCTTCGGCTTCGAGTTCACGCCCGCGCCGAAGCCGTTCATGAAGTTGGTCGCGCATTTCAACGAAAACTCGCCGCGGCCCCCGACGTACTTCGAAGAGCACGAGAAAGACGTGCCGCCGATGGAGAAGGAAGGGCTTCCGGCGAGCGAGATCAGCCTGCCCGAGCTGCTGAAGACGCGCGGATACCACACGCTCGGGCTCGGCAAGTGGCACCTGGGCGAAGCGCCGCCGATGCGGCCGGAGGCGCGCGGCTTCGACGAGTATCTCGGCTTCTACGCCGGCGGGTCGATGTATCTCGACCGCGACGACCCGAACGGCGTCGGCTCGCAGCAGGACTTCGACCCGATCGACAAGTTTCTGTGGGCGAATCTGGGCTTCGGCGTGCGCAAGGACGGCGGCCCGCGCTTCAAGCCGGACGCCTACATGACCGACTACCTCACGCGCGAGGCCGTGCGCGCGATCGGCGCGAACCGGGCGCGTCCGTTCTTTCTGTATCTCGCGTACAACGCGCCGCACACGCCGCTGCAGGCGACGCGCGCGGACTTCGACGCGCTGCCCGGAATTTCGAATCGCCGGCTGCGCGTCTATGCGGCGATGATCCGCGCGCTCGACCGCGGCGTCGGCCAGGTGCTCGAAGCCTTGCGCGCGAACGGGCTCGAGAGCAACACGCTGGTGATCTTCACGAGTGACAATGGCGGGGCGAACTACATCGGCCTGCCCGACATCAACCGCCCGTTCCGCGGCTGGAAGATGACCTTCTTCGAGGGAGGCGTGCACACGCCGTTCTTCGCGAAGTGGCCCGGCCGATTGCAGCCCGGCTCGCGATTCGAGGCGCCGATCGCGCACGTCGACATCTTCGCGACCGCCGCCGCGGCCGCGGGCGCGCCGCTGCCGAGCGACCGTGTGATCGACGGCGTCGACCTGGTGAAGCTGGCGCGCGGCGAACCGGACGCGCGCACGCGCGAGGCGATCTACTGGCGCTCGGGTCACTACCGCTCGCTGCTCGCGCACGGCTGGAAGCTGCAGGTCTCCGAGAGGCCGAAGAAGGTCTGGCTCTTCGACATGACCGCAGACCCGACCGAGAAGACTAACCTCGCCGACTCACGGCCCGACAAAGTGAGCGAGCTCTCCGCCTTGCTGGCCGCGCAGGACGGCCAGATGGTCGCGCCGCTCTGGCCGACGCTGATCGAAGCCCCGATCGCGATCGACCGCACGCTCGCCGATCCACTGGTGAACGACGAGGAATACGTCGACTGGGCGAACTGAGAGGATGGCGTGATTTCCGCAGACGAGACCTTCGACGGCACCTGGCCCTTCCCACCGCACTTCAGCGACCGGCGCGGCTTCCGCATGCACTACGTCGACGAGGGCGCCGGTCAGCCGATCGTGTGTCTGCATGGCGAGCCGACCTGGGGCTACCTGTACCGCCGCTTCATCCCGCGTCTGGCGCGGCTCGGGCGGGTCGTCGTTCCCGATCACATGGGCTTCGGCAAGAGCGCCACCCCGCAGGACCGCGACTATTCGATCCGCGCGCACGTCGACAACCTGGAGTCACTCCTCGACGAGCTCGGGCTCTCGGAAATCACGTTCGTCGCCCAGGACTGGGGCGGCCCGATCGCCTCGTGCTTCGCGCTGCGCCATCCCGAGCGCGTGAAGCGCCTGTGCTTCATGAACACGGGCGTTCCCGGCCGTACACCCGCCGGTGTCAAGACGGTCGCCGACTTCCCGTGGTTCAAGTGGGTGAAGACCGACGAGAGCAAGGCCGTGCTCTCGAATCTGGGCGCCACGATCCTGTCGGTGATGAAGCGCATCGGCTTCGAGCGCACCGGCCACGTAGACGAGACCTGGATCCGGGCCTACGCGGCGCACTTCCGCACGCCCGCCGACTGCAAGGGCGCGCTCCAGTTTCCGCAGTGCATCGGCTCGCCCGAGACGATCGCGACGATGCTCGAGCACATCGCGAACCTGCCGAAGCTCGCCGCGAAGCCGGCGATGTACCTGCACGGCGAGGCCGACCGCGCGATCCCCACCGAGCAGTCCGTCGGCGCCTTCCGCGGCACCTGGCCGGCGGGCCCGGTCGTGACACTGCCCGGTGTCGGTCACTTCATCCAGGAAGACGCGCCCGAGACCGCCTGCGCGCTGATCGAGCAGTTCGTCCAGATGACGGGCTAGCCGCGGGCTACGCCTGGAACTCGCGCAGTAAGTCGCGCAGGGTCTCGAGCTCGGCAGCGACGCGGTGCGCGGTGTCGAGCGCGACGCGGGACACCTCGCGGTTCTGCTGCGCGGAGCGGTCGACCGAGCCGACCACGCCGCGCGCCGCGTTCGCGACTTGCGCGGCTTCCTCGACGGAGGCGGAAAGCTGGCTGGCCACCGTCGAGAGCTCGCCCGCGCCGCTGGCCGAGCGCACGCTCGCCTCGGTCGCGCTCGCCACGGCGCGCGAGATCGCCTCGGTGCGAGTCACGACTTCGTTGAGACTCGAGGAGATCTCCGCGCTGGTCGCGGTCTGCTGCTCGACGGCGGTGACCACCGAGCGCGTGTTCTCGTGCATTTCGTCGATCAGCCTGAGGATCGCCTCGATCGCCTCCACCGCGGAGCGCGCGGCGGTCTGAATCCCGGAGATGCGGCCCTCGATGTCCTGGGTCGCGAGCGCGGTCTGGCGCGCGAGCTCCTTCACCTCGTTCGCCACCACGGCGAAGCCGCGGCCCGCCTCGCCGGCGCTCGCCGCCTCGATGCGCGCATTCAGCGCGAGCAGATTCGTCTGATCCGCGATCTCGCTGATCAAGCCGACGACGGCCCCGATCTGCTGGGCCGACGTGTTCAGCCCCTCGAACGCGGCCGTCGTCGCGCGCGCGCTGCGCGCGGCGTTGTCGGCGATCCCCGCCGACTGATTCGAGCTCTTCGAGACGTCGGCGAGCGACGACGAGAGCTCCTCGACGGCGGCTGAGACCGAGCGGATCAGCTCGTTCACGGACTCGACGTCCGCACGCGCGGCCTCCATCTCGCTGCGCACGGTGCGCGCGCCCGCCGCGAGCTCGTCGACGCTGTGACTCGCCTGAGTGGCAGCGGCGGCGGCGGTCGCCAGGCTCCGCGCCGCCTGCTCGCTGCCGTCGTGCATGGTCCGGGAGCTCTCTCCAAGCTCCGCCGACGTGCGCTCGATCTGCTCCGCCACCGGCGCGAGCGCCTCGACGGACCCGCCCAGGCGCTCGACGGTCTCCTTGACGCGGCCGACGAGGCCGCGCAGTGACTTCGCGAGACCGCCGAGCGCGCGCGTGGCGCGCAGGATCTCGCTCTCGTTCTCGCGCTCGGCGTCGAGCTCCTTCGACGAGGCCCGCTCGCCCGCGAGCGACACCGCCACGCGGACGGCCTCCGCGAGCGGCCGGGTGATGTTGACCGCGATACGCCAGGCCAGGCCCGCCGCCGCAGCGAGCGCCGCGATCACCACCAGCAGCGCGAGCGCGCCCTCTCGCGCCAAGCTCGAGCTGCGCGTCTCGAGCAGCTTCGCGAGCTCGACGGCCGAGACGAGCCACAGGTTGTGACTCGACTCGAGCGCTGCGTTCGCCGCGCGCGAGAAATCGCCGCGCAGCGCGCCCGGGTCGTGCGCGCTGGTCAGCTGCCGCGACGCCGAGAGCAAGCCGAGCATCGCCATTCCGTGACTCTCGAGCGCGGGCGGCAGCCGGGCCTGCAGTGACTCGCTGGTGCCGTAGAAGTCCGCGTCCGAGCGCAGCGCGGTCCGGCCGCTGGCCGCCACGTGCTCCAGATCGTCCTGCTGCAGCAGCGCGGCCAGGCTGTACATCTCGATCCGGTCGCCGTCGTCGAGCGGCCGGCCCGACGGGGCGCTGGCGCTGCGCGCGATCACAGCGTCGAGGTGCTGCATGCTGCCCGGAATCACGACCGTCGTCATGTCCATCAGGTAGTAGGTGTCGAGGTCCGGGTCGAGAATCAGCGTCGAGCTGTCGCCGACGTGCGTGATCAGCGCGAGCAGGTCGGCGGCCAGCGCCCGCTGGCGCGAGTCGCGGTCGTAGTCGGAGAGCGAAGCCGACTCGCCCTTCAGTGAATTCCACTCCGCCGCGAGCTTCGCCGGATCGAGGTCGGCCTTCTCCTGCCGTTCGAGTGACTCGGGCGTCGTGCGCAGGCGCCGGCCCAGCTCGGCTTGCAGCGCGGTCAGCTCGACGAAGCTCGCGTCGATCGCCGCGCTCGATCGGGCGAGTGACGCCGCCGCCGCGCCGGCACGCGAGTGATCGCGAGCGCCCTCCGCGAACTGGGTCAATGCGACCAGGGCCTCGAGCAGCGGCTTCTGGTAGCGCAGGCCGGCGACTTCGAGCTGTGCGATCGCGATGTCGTGCAGCAGATTCCGTGCCAGGAGCGCCGTGGACAGGGCGATGGGCAAGAGGAAGGACGCAGCCATGAGCAGAAGCATCCGCCCCACGGACATCCGCCCGAGCCGCATGTTCCCCTCACGGCCGACACGAAGCAGCCACTCGCGGTTTCGGCGCTCGCCGGGCGGAACTTGTGGAAGAGGTGACCGAGCGGCTAGGGTCGCGGCGATGGGGATGGAGAGTCTGCCCCTGGAGAAGGGGCTGAAGGTCGGCGCGCTCGGCTTCATGTCGAGCGTGGTGATCGGAGTCGCGTCGACCGCCCCCGGTTATAGTGTGGCTGCATCTCTGGGCGTGGTCGCTGCGTCGGTCGCGACTCAGTCGCCGGCGATCCTGTGGATCGCGTTCCTGCCGATGCTCTGCATCGCCGCCTCGTACTACTCGATGAACCGCGTCGACCCCGACTGCGGGACCACCTTCAGCTGGGTGACTCGCAGCATGGGGCCGTGGGCGGGCTGGATCGCCGGCTGGGCGCTGTTGGTCGCGGACCTCTTGATCATGGCGAGCCTCGGGCAGATCGCGGGGAAGTACACGTTCCGCCTGTTCGGCGCCGAAGGGCTCGCGCACAGCACTTTCTGGGTGACTGTGGCTAGCGTCGCCTGGGTCGTCGCCATGACCTGGATCTGCTACGTCGGGATCGAGGTCTCCGCGCGGACTCAGTGGTTCCTGCTCGCGGCGGAAATCGCCGTGCTCGGCGTGTTCGCGGCGGTCGCGCTTGCGCGCGTCTACGCGGGGCAGTTCGCGGACTCGATGCTGCCGAGTCTCTCCTGGCTGAATCCGTTCGCGCTCGACGCGACCGCGCTCAATGCCGGCGTGCTCGCCGCCGTCTTCATCTACTGGGGCTGGGACACCGCGGTGGCGGTGAACGAAGAGACCGAACAGGCCGCGCACACGCCGGGACACGCGGCGATCCTGAGCACCTTCCTGCTGCTCGGCATCTATCTGCTCGTGGCGATCGCGGCGCAGTCGGTGCACGGCCCGCAGTTTCTCGCCGACAACCGCGACGACGTGCTCTCGGCGCTGGGCGGCGCGGTCCTGCCGTTCGGTCTCGACAAGCTGCTGATCATCGCGGTGCTGACTTCGGCCTCCGCCGCGACGCAGACGACGATCCTGCCCGCCACCCGCTCGATGCTCTCGATGGCCGCACACGGCGCCGCGCCGCGCGCGATGGGCGCGATCTCGCCGCGCTATCTCACGCCCGGCGTCTCGACCCTGTGGATGGGCGGGGTCTCGATCGCCTGGTGCGTCGCGCTGAGCCTCGTGAGTCAGGACGTGATCGAGGACTCCGTCACCGCGACCGGCCTGGCGATCTCGTTCTATCTCGCCCTCACGGGCCTGGCCTGCGCGATCTACTTCCGCAGGGCGCTCCTCGGCGACCTGCGCACGTTCGTTCTGGCCGGGCTGCTCCCGCTCGCCGGCTTCGCGAGCCTCGGCTACGTCTTCGTGCGCTCGTGCGTCGACCTCGCCGACCCCGCCAAGTCCGAGTCACACAGCGCTTGGCTCGGGATCGGCCTGCCGCTCGCGATCGGGATCCTGTCACTCGTCACGGGAGTCGCACTGATGTTCCTGATGTGGCGCGCCGATCCGACGTTCTTCCGGCGCCGTCTCGAAGCCGCGAGCCCGGCCACACGCCTCTGATTTCGAGCCAGAGCGCGTGGCCCCGCGGGCTGGCCGTGACGCGGCCGGCGCCGGTCACTCTGGCTTGGCGGCGGCCCGAGCGCGCCCCTCGACCTCCGCGTCGAGCGTCGTCGTATCCCAGGCCGCGTCGGGCGCGGGCGCCTGCTGGTCCGCGAGATCGCGAGCGAGCATGTCGGCGACCATCTCGCGGCGCGCGTTCACGGCGGAGCGATACTCGGCGGAGTCACCTTCGCCCCAGTGCTCGTACATGGCGCGCAGGTTGCGCTCGTCGTGGCGGCGGAAGAGACTCGCGGCGCGCTCCGCCTGGTGACCGCGCCAGCCGAGCGTGCGGAGCGCGCTGACTCCCAGGCGCAGGCCGCCCTCGAACGTCTCGCGCTCGATCGCGTCGACCTTGCGCTTCATCAGCTCGTAGAAGTGACCGCGGTCGAAAGCGCGCGCGAGGATCGCGAGGTGCGGGAACTCCCGGCGCGCGTTCTCCGCGATCTCGAGCGCCTTGTCGCGGTCGTCCACGGCGATCACCAGGATCTTCGCCTCCGCGGCGCCCGCCGCGCGCAGGAGATCGACGCGGCTCGCGTCCCCGTAGTTGGCCTTCGTGCCGAAGCTGCGGACCGTGTCGACCTGATCGGCGCTGTGCTCGAGGATCGAAGTGGCGAAGCCGTTCGCGATCAGCAGGCGGTGGACGATCTGCCCGAAGCGCCCGAAGCCGGCGATGATCGCGTGCGGCGCGCCGATCGGCGGCACGTGCGCGGGCGCCGCGCGAGTCACTGACTCGCCGGCGGCGCTCGAGAGTCGCCCGCCCAGCGCCAGCAGAAGCGGAGTCAGCGCCATGGAGAGCGCGACGGCCGCGACCAGCGGCTCGGTCACCGCAGCGGGCGCCAGACCGTCGCGCTGCGCGAACGCGAACAGCACGAACGCGAACTCGCCCCCCTGGGCGAGCCCGAGCCCGATCATGACCGCGTCCGGCCGCGGGCGGCGAAACGCGCGCGCGAGGCCGTACAGCGCCGCCGCTTTCAGCGCGATCAGGCTCGCGACCAGCGCGATCACGAGCAGCGGCTGCTCCAGGATCAGCGCGAAGTTGATCCCCGCACCCACGGAGATGAAGAAGAGACCCAGGAGCAGCGCGCGGAACGGCTCGATGTCGCTCTGCAGCTCGTGGCGGTACTCGCTGTCCGCGAGCACGACCCCGGCGACGAACGCGCCGAGCGCCGGCGAGAGCCCGACGCTCTGCATCAGCAGCGCCACACCGACGACCAGCGCGAGCGCGCAGGCCGTGAAGATCTCGTGCAGGTGCAGCCGCGCGATCCAGCGGAACAGCGGGCGAGTCAACACGCGTCCGCCGAGCACGACCGCGCCGACGGCGCCGACCACGGCGAGTGTCTCGGCCCAGGCGGGCAGCCTCCCGAGCGGGCCCAGCTCGGAGCGCGCCGCGGCCGCGGTCGCCAGCAGCGGGAACAGCGCGAGCATCGGAATCACGGCGAGGTCCTGGAACAGGAGCACGGCGAACGACGAGCGCCCGAAGTCGGTCGCGGCCAGCCCCTTCTCGCGCAGGCTCTGCATCACGATCGCCGTGGACGAGAGAGACAGGATGAAGCCGACCGCGACCGCGACCCGCCACTCGAGCCCGAGCGCCACGCCGACCGCCGCCAGCGACAGGCCAGTCACTCCGACCTGCGCCCCGCCGAGCCCGAGGATCGCCGTGCGCATGCGCCAGAGCAGCGCCGGCTCGAGCTCGAGCCCGATCAGGAACAGCATGATCACGACGCCGAATTCGGCCGCGTGCATGACGCTCTGCGGATCGCCCAGGAAGCCGAAGCCGAACGGCCCGATCAGCGCGCCCGCGACGAGATACCCGAGCACCGAGCCGAGCCCGATCCGATTCGCGATCAGCACCGAGGCCACCGCCGCGGCGAGAAAGGTGAAAGCCTGGACCAGCAGGGAGTCGTGTTCCATCGCCGTTCCTCACGCCTCGCGCTGTAGCGCGAGAATCTGCGCCCGGTAGGCCTCTGCCGCCGCGCGCAGATCGTCCGGACCGACCAAGTGACTCGCGTGCAGCACGAACGGCGCGCGCCAGCGCATGCCGCACAGGCGCGCGGTCGCCTCGAACGGCCGCATGAACTCCTCGACAGAGAATTCGTTGTACCCGCCGGGCCGGTAGCTCGACTCGCTCCCGCCCGAGGTGAGAGCCGTCATCCAGATCTTCCCGGCGAGCGCAGTCCCGTTCTCGCCGTATGCCCAGCCGTGCGTGAGCACGAGGTCGAGCCACTCCTTGATCAGCGCCGGCGCGGAATACCAGTAGAACGGGTGCTGCGCGACCAGCGCGTCGTGCGCCGCCAGCAGCGCCTGCTCGCGCGGCACGTCGACCATCAGGTTCGGATACGCCTCGTACAGGTCGTGGAAAGTGACTCCCTCGAGCTCGCGCACCGCGTCGACCAGCGCGCGGTTCGCGCGCGAGCGGTGGAAGGCGGGATGGGCAAAGAGGATGAGGACGCGCCGGGGCACGGAGGCGCTAGGGCTTCACGAACCGCAGCATGAAACGGTCGCTCGTGCCGCGCTTCTCGCCGGCGACGCGCGGGGAGGTGCTCCAGCTGCGGTCGTCGTCGGCGTGGCGCAGGGCGCTCGAAGCGGCCGCGAGCTCGAAGCCGGCCTTCTCGACTTCCTGGGTCAGGAACGCCTCGTCGATCCGGTGCAGCTGGAGTGACTCGTCGCCGCCGCCGGGCTTCGCGCTGTGGTCGACGATGCCGTACACGCCGCCCTTGCGCAGCGCCGCGAACACCGCGGCGTTCACCTTGCCGCGGTCGAGCTTCTGCAGCACCAGGTCGTGGTAGTTCATGTTGATCACGACCACGTCGAGTGACCCGGCGGGCGCGAGCACGAAGTCGGCGTCCGCGAGCGCCTTGTGAACCGGGACGACGTTCGCGAGCGCTGGCCGCTTCAAGCGGTCGGTCCAGGCCTGCTCGATCTGCTGCAGCTCGGGCGGGAAGATCGGCTCCTGCGAGTAGACTTTGCCCTGCGGCCCGACGACGCGTGCCAGCAGCTCGCTGGTGTAGCCGCCGCCCGCGTACAGGTCGGCGACCTTCATGCCGGGGCCGACTCCGAAGAACGCGAGCATCTGCGCGGGCGCGCGCCCCGCGTCGAGCGCCTTGTCGGCGTCGGATCGATCCGGCGCGGCGACCGCGTCGCGGATCGCCTGCGGGATCTTGCCGGCGGGGATCGCCGGTGACTCCGTGACGCTCGCCGCCGCGCCGAGCGCGAGCAGCGCGACCAGCGCGCCAGTCACTGCGCGCTTCATCGCGCGCGCTCCTTCAGCCCGTGCTGCTTCAGCCGCCAGACCAGCAGGTCGATGCGGTCCTGGCCGAAGAACGGCTCACCCTGGAAGGCCATGGTGGGCACGCCCCAGTGACCGGCCTTCTCGAGCGCGTTCTGGTTGGCCTCGATCGCGTCCGCCAGCCGGGCGCCGTCGCGCGCGACCCCCGCGTCCATCTCGGCCAGGTCGCAGCCCGCGCGCTTGGCGGCGTCGGCCAGGTGACTTCCCTCGTGCCAGCCTGCGGTGCCGCCGAAGATCACGCGCGAGACCTCGTTCAGGAACGCGAGGCCTCGTCCGCGCTCCGCGGCGAGCGCACCCAGCCGCGTGAGTCGGTGGATGTACGGCTGCTCGGCGGC
>JBIOJK010000081.1:0-16657 GCA_044450765.1 Myxococcota bacterium
CCGGAGGAGCGCCCATGGACATCCGCGTGAACGGGACCGTGCACACGATCGACGTGGAAGACGACATGCCGCTCTTGTGGGCGCTGCGCGACGCGCTCGATCTCACCGGCACGAAGTACGGCTGCGGCGTCGCCTACTGCGGCGCCTGCACCGTGCTGCTCGACGGCAAGGCGGTGCGCAGCTGCACGCTGCCCGCGAGCGCCGTCGCGGGCAGGGAAGTCACGACCATCGAAGGTCTCGCCCGGCCGGGCACGCTTCACCGCGTCCAGCAGGCCTGGATCGACCATCAGGTCCCGCAGTGCGGCTACTGCCAGTCGGGGCAGATCCTCGCCGCGGTGGCGCTGCTCGAGGCGAATCCGAGGCCGAGTGACTCTGAGATCGATGCGGCCATGACGAACGTCTGTCGCTGCGGAACCTACGGGCGGATTCGGGCTGCGATTCACGCCGTGGCGCAGAGCTAGAGAGGCAGGAGTCATGGCGATCACGCGGCGCGCATTTCTCGTCGGCGGGGCGCTCGCCGGCGGCGGTCTCGTCATCGGCTACGTGCTCTCGCCGTTCTCGAACTTGAGGCGCGCGCGCACGCTCGGCGTCACCGGCGACGAGATACTCCTCGCGAGCTGGGTGAAGATCGCGCCCGACGGCGCGATCACCGTGATCGTGCCGCACTCAGAGATGGGCCAGGGCGTTCACACGTCGCTGCCGATGATGCTCGCCGAGGACCTCGACGCCGACTGGAGTCATGTGCGCATGGAGCAGGCGCCCGCCGATCCTGCCTTCGCGAACGGCGCGCTCGCGCGCGGCTATCTGCTCGGCGACTACCAGATTCCCGCCGCGCTCTCCGGCACGGCGGACTTCGCGATGCGCAAGGCGGCGGAGTTCCGCCACGTGCAGACCACGGGCGGGAGTCTCTCGATCCGCGCGACCGGAGTAGAGGGGATGCGGCGCACCGGCGCCGCGGCGCGCTGGATGCTGATCCAAGCCGCGGCCGCGGCGTGGGCCGTGCCGGCGGACGAGATCACGGCGGAGAAGAGCCGACTCACGCACGCGAAGTCGAGCCGCAGCGCCTCCTACGGCGAGATGGCCAGCGCGGCCGCGAAGTTCGAGCCGCCCGCGGTGCTCCCGCTGAAGCCGCGCGACCGCTACACGATCGTGGGTCGGTCGCTGCCGCGCTTCGACGTGCCGGCGAAGGTCGACGGCAGCGCGCGCTACGGCGTCGACACGCGCCTGCCCGGGATGCTCTTCGCGGCTGTGCGCGCGAGCCCGGTCTTCGGCGGCAAGGTCGCGCGTTTCGACGCTGTCGCGATCGCGGGCCGGCGCGGTGGCGTGCGGGCGCTCGAGATTCCCGGTGCCGTCGCCGTCGTCGCCGACAACTACTGGCGCGCGAAGCAGGCGCTCGAGGCTTTGCCGGTGACCTTCGACGAGGGCGCGGGAGCGAGTCACTCCTCCGAATCCATCTTCGCGGGCATGGAGAGCGCGCTCGCGAAGGGCGGGCTCAAGACGGACTACAGCTTCGGCGACGTCGAATCGGCCATGCGCCGCGCCGCGAGCATCGTAGAAGCGATCTATCGCGTGCCCTATCTCGCGCACGCCTGCATGGAGCCGATGAACTGCACGGCGCACTATCGCGACGGCCAGCTCGAGATCTGGGGCGGATTCCAGGACGGGCTCGGCGCGCGAGTGCACGCGGCGAAGGCCGCACGGCTCCCGCTCGAGCGAGTGACGCTGCACCACACCGCCATGGGAGGCGGCTTCGGGCGGCGCGGCCCGACCCTGAACTATCTCGAGCAGGCGATCGCGATCGCGATGCAGGTCGACCGCCCGGTGAATCTGATCTGGTCGCGCGAAGAGGACATCACGCAGGACAACTACCGCAACGCTTCGCTGGCGCACATGAAGGCGGGGCTCGACGCGTCGGGTCGGCCGCTGGCGTGGCTGCACGAGTTCACCGAGAAACACGATCCGACCGAGGCCACCTGGATTCCGTACGGCATCGCGAATCGCGAGGCGCGCTACGCGAACGGCACGGACCCGATCCCGTTCGGACCGTGGCGCAGCGTCGACAACAGTCACAACGGCTTCTTCATCGAGAGCTTCGTCGACGAGCTCGCGTTCGCCGCCAAGCGCGACCCATTCGAGTACCGGCGCGATCTGCTGGCCGACGCGCCGCGACACCGAGCGGTGTTGGAAACGGTGGCGTCGATGTCCGCTTGGGGCACGCCGGCGCCGAAGGGCCGCGCGCGAGGCATTTCGCTGAAGGAGTCATTCGGCAGCATCGTCGCGCAGGTCGCCGAGGTGTCGGTCGGCGATGACGGGCGCGCGCGCGTGCACCGCGTCTTCTGCGCCGCGGATCCGGGCGAGGTCGTGCACCCGGGCGGACTCACCGCGCAGCTCGAGGGCGGCATCATCTACGGGCTCACGGCGGCCCTCTATGGCGAGATCTCGATCGCAAACGGCCGTGTCGTCGAGAAGAACTTCCCCGATTACCCAATGGTGCGCATGGCCGATGCGCCGGCGATCGAGGTGAAGCTCGTGCCGTCGGGCGCGCGCACGGGCGGCGCCGGCGAGCCCGGCACGCCGCCGATCGCCGCCGCCACCGCGAACGCCGTCTTCGCGCTCACCGGTCACCGCGTGCGCTCCTTGCCGCTGCGCAAGCAAGACCTGCGCGGCCCGCCCGAGCGCTGGAAGCCCGAGCAGGGCGGCAACCTGTCCTAGGTCCGCAGGCGAAGCGCGCAGCGAGGCATGGCCGAGCGGAGGTGATGGCGGCAGCCGCCCGCCGCCGGGCCCCAGCGAGACTAGATCCGCATGATCCCCGGCCGAGGCACGCCGGTGTCATGGCTGTCTCGGCTGAGAGGCGCGCCGAGCTCGGCCAACGCTTTTCGGTGTTGCGCGGGCGGCGTGCGCAGCATGATCTCCTCGAACGGGCGCAGCCGCGCGAACGCCTCGAGCGCGCGAGCGCGCGCGACGAACGCGGCGACCTTGGGCCAGCGCGCGGCTTCGACCTGATGCCGCGCGAGCTCGAGATTGCGGAACACGGCGGCGATCGTGAGGTCTGCGACCATCGGCTCGGGGCCGAACAGGAAGCCCGCCGACGGGAGCTCCCGCTCGAGATAGGCAAGCACCTCGGGAATCTCGACGCGCGTCGTCTTCTCGATCTCGGCCTTGTCCGGCGCCACGCCGAACACGAAGCGATTCACGACCAGCGGATACCAGTACTGCCAGATGAACACGTCGCCCATGCGTGAGTCGCCGTACTCCTCGAACCCGCGCGCGCGGGCGCGCGCGCGGATCTCGCGCGGGTAGAGCGCGGGAGACGGGTCGCGCTCCTCGAGGTACTCGCAGATCACCGATGAGTCCGCGAGCGCGAGGTCGCCGTCGAGCAACACCGGAATGCGTCGCAGTGGCGACAGCGCAGAGAAGCGGTCGTCGCCCATGAACGGCGTGATCGGGTCGATCTCGTACGGCACGCCCTTCAGATGCAGCGCGGCGAGCACCTTGCGCACGTAGGGAGACAGGTAGCTCCCGATGATCGTGACCGGCTTCATCAGACGAGCCTGCTCTCTCTTCCGGACCAATACCGGTCGCGCAGCAGGCGCTTGGCCATCTTGCCCGTCTCGGTGCGCGGCACGGAGCCCTCGAAATCGATCGTGCGCGGACACTTGTAGTGCGCGAGGTGCTCGCGGCAGAACTCGATCAGCTCGCGCTCGAGCGCCGGGCCGCCAGTGACTCCTGCGGCGGGCACGACCACCGCCTTCACTTCTTCTCCGAGGTCCTCGTTCGGCACGCCGATCACCGCGACGTCCTGCACCTTCGGGTGCATGACCAGGTGATTCTCCGTCTCCTGCGGGTAGATGTTCACGCCGCCCGAGATGATCATGTTCGATTGGCGGTCGGTGAGATATAAGAAGCCGTCGGCGTCCTTGTAGCCGATGTCGCCGATCGTGAAGAGACTCCCGCGGTAGGTCGATGCGGTCTTCGCCGGATCCTTGTGGTACGAGAACCGCGCCGACGCGTCCGCAGGCGCGTCGAAGTAGATCGCGCCCTCGCGGCCGGGCTCGTCGAACTCGACGCCGTTCTCGTCGAGCGTGTGCACGACGCCGCCGGTCCAGTGCCGACCGACGGAGCCCTTGTGCGCGAGCCACTCCTGCGCGCGGATCAGCGTGCCTCCGCCCTCCGTGCCGCCGTAGTACTCGACGACCGCGTCGCCCCACCACGCGATCATCTGCTCCTTCAGGGGGACCGGGCACGGCGCGGCGGCGTGGATCGCGACGCGCAAGCAGGACACGTCGTACTTCGCGCGCACCGACTCCGGAAGCGACAGAAAGCGCCGGAAGTGAGTCGGCACGAACTGCGCGGCGGTGACCCGCTGCTCGGCGATCGTCTTCAGGACGTCCTCGGCGTCGAAGCGGCGCAGCACCACCGCGGTCGCGCCGATCCGCTGCATGGCGGACGTGAAGCCGATCGGCGCCGCGTGGTAGAGCGGGGCAGGGGTCAGATAGACGTCGCGCTCGGTGACTCCGAAGAGCGTCGCCAGGCCCACCACGCCGGCCAGCACCGAAGGGTGGCCCGCCGGGATCCGCGGCAGTGCGCGGCGCACGCCCTTCGGCTTCCCGGTCGTGCCCGACGAGTAGAGCATGACCGAGCCCTCGAGCTCGTCGGCGAGCGGCGCGTCCCGCGGGGCGTCGGCCAGCGCGTCCTCGAGCCGCCGGAAGCCCGGAATGTCTCCCGCGACCGCGAGCTTCCCTTCGAGCTTCGGCGCGCGCGCGGCCACGCGCTCCGCGAGCTCGGCGAAGCGCGCGTGCGCGAACAGAAGCTTCGCGTCGCAGTTGTCGACGATGTACTGGATCTCGTCTTCCTGCAGGTGCCAGTTCACGGGCGTGAAGTAGAGACCCGTGCGGTGACACGCCCAGTAGAGATCGAAGAACTCGTCGTCGTTCGCGAGATACGCGGCGATGCCGTCGCCCGGCTGCAGGCCGGCCTTTCGCAGCAGGTGCCCGATGCGGCGCGAGCGCAGCTCGAGCTCGCCGAAAGTCTCGATCGCCTCGCCGTTGCCGTAGATCAGCGCGGGCTTGTCGGGACTCTTCCGCGCAATGGCGGCCACGGTCGTCATGACGTCTGCGACTCCCTCGCCCGCGCGCGCGGGCGCGCTGCATTCTACCCGAGGGGCCGCTAAGCTCGCGCGCATGCCGGATCCGTCGCGCGACCTGCTCGCGTTCATCGACGCATCGCCGACGCCGTACCACGCGATCTCGGAGGTCTCGCGGCGACTCGCTGCGAGCGGCTTCCGCGAGTGTGGCGAGAGCGAGCTCTGGGCGCTCTCGCCCGGTGACCGGCGCGTGGTCGTGCGCAACGGCGGCAGCCTGCTCGCCTTCGAGGTCGGCAGCGAGTCGCCGGTCGAGGGCGGCTTCCGGATCGTCGGCGCGCACAGCGACTCACCGAACCTGCGCGCGAAGCCCCGTGCGGATCTCTCTGCGCACGGCTATCGCCTGCTCGCGGTCGAGCCGTACGGCGGCGTCCTGCTGCACACGTGGCTCGATCGCGATCTCTCGCTCGCGGGTCGAGTCACAGTGCGCGACGGCGCGGGCGCGCGCACCCTGTTGGTCGACTTCGATCGGCCCCTCGTGCGCATCCCCAGTCTCGCGATCCACCTGAACCGCGAGATCCGCGAGAGCGGGCTCAAGCTCAATCCGGAGACCCAGGTCATTCCGGTGCTCGGCCTCGAGGGTGCGCCGAGCCTGGCGGCGCTGGTGGCGACCGAGCTGCGCGCGCAGAAGCTCGCGGACGTGGGGCCCGACGAGATCCTCGCGCACGACCTCATGCTCTGCGACGTTCAGCCGAGCGCGGCGCTCGGCGCCGACGGCGCGTTCCTGGTCGCGCCGCGCTTGGACAATCTCGCCTCGTGCCACGCGGCGGTGTCGGCGCTGCTCGGCGCCGCTGCGGGCGGGCTGGCGCGCGCGACGCGCGGGGTCGTGCTCTACGATCACGAAGAGGTGGGGAGTCAGAGCGCGCAGGGGGCGGCCGGCACGTTCCTGCTCGAGTCACTCGAGCGCGTCGTCGCGGCGTTCAAGGGCGGCGAACCGCAGGGCTTCCCGCGCGCGCGCGCCCGCTCGCTGCTGGTCTCGGCGGACATGGCGCACGGAGTGCACCCGAACTTCGCCGAGAAGCACGACGCGGGCCACCGGCCCGTGCTCGGCCGCGGCCCGGTGATCAAGACCAACGTGAACCAGTCGTACGCGAGCGACGCGCGCAGCGCCGGGGCCTTCGCCGCGCTCTGCGCGGAGGTCGGCGTCGTGCCCCAGCAGTTCACGCCCCGCAACGACGGTCCCTGCGGCTCGACGATCGGTCCGATCACCGCGGCGCGCACCGGCATTCCCACCGTCGACGTCGGGAATCCGATGCTGTCGATGCACTCGTGCCGCGAGATGGCGGGCGCGGCCGACGTCGAACCCATGATCCGCGTGCTCCAGGCGTTCTTCACCGGAGCTTGAGTCACAGGAGATTCGAATGTCAGTACGTCCGGTTACTCTCTCGATCGCCGTCGCGCTTCTGCTCGCGCTCGCGTCGTGCGTGGGCGCCCCGTCGAACGAGGAGATCCAGCGCGACGTGAAGGAAGGGAAGCTCGACACCGCCGAGCAGCAGCTCGAGAAGGCGCGCGACTCCGATCCGGACGACTTCGACACGCACATGAAGCTCGGCTCGGTCTACTACGAGCTCGCGCGCAAGGCGATCGACGAGGACAAGCAGACCGAGTACATCGAGTATCTGCGCAAGGCCCAGACCGAGATCATCGCAGCGGCGCGCATCGAGCCGACCGATCCCCAGCCGCACACCTGGCTCGGAATCATCACCGCCTACGAAGGCGACCTGAAGGGCTCGGAGACGGCGTTCCGCAACGCGCTGCGCCTGGCGCAAACAGATCGACGCCAGCAGGCCGGCGGCACCTACTACTCGAACCTGGCACACATTTGTGTGTACAAGGGCGACCTGCCCGCCGCGCGCCGATATCTCGACAAGGGCGCCAAGACCGGCGCGCCCCAGGACGAGGTCGACCGCATCTCCGTGCTGCTCGCCTGGAAGGAGAACGACATGGTCGAGGCGCGCGACACGTTCAACGGCGCGGCGACGATGTCCAAGGCGTTTGCCGAGACCTGGGACGACGCGCCGCTGCCGAAGCGCATGGAGACCTTCGACGACTTCGCCGCCGTCTGCTGCAAGAATCCGACCTGCGGGCCGCACATGGAGAACGCCTGCAAGCGCGAGAAGCAGACCGTCGCGCGGCGCGAGCTCGAGATCACGACGATCCAGGAGCAGATGGCGATCGAGCGCGAGCGGCGCGAGAAGCTGCGCGAGATCTACAACAAGAAGAAAGGCCTCGACATCACCGTCGAGGACGAGCCCAACGCGCCGGCGCCGTCGTCCGGCGCGCCAGCGTCGACCCCGGCGCCCGCGCCCGCGAAGAAGTGACTCAGGCGGAGAGCGCGGAGCGGACCGCGGGGTGGACGATCTCCCCGCCGCGGGTCACGAGCGCACCGGCGGTCACTTCGTCCGCGAGGTCGAGCTGCAGCTCGCCCTTCTTCAGCAGGTGCAGCAGGAACGTCTGGAAGTTCCGCGAGAGCATCTGACTCGCGTGCAGCGGCACCGAGCTCGGCACGTTGAGCGGCGCCAGGATGCGGACGCCGCCCCGCTCGACGGTCTCGCCGGGGCGAGTCAGTGCGCAGTTTCCGCCCTGATCGGCGGCCAGATCGACGACCACCGAGCCCGGCCGCATGCCGCTGACCTGCGCCTCGGAGAGCAACACCGGCGCGCGTCGGCCGGGGACCAGCGCGGAGCAGATCACTGCGTCCGCGTCCGCGATGTGCTTCGAGAGCGCCTCGCGCTGCCGCGCCTGCTGCTCGGGGGTCAGCTCGGCGGCGTAGCCGCCCTTCGCCTCGCCGCTGGCCTGGATCGCCTCGTGCGCGACGAAGCGCGCGCCGAGACTCTCGACTTGCTCCTTCACGGCGGGCCGGATGTCGAAGGCTTCCACGACCGCGCCGAGTCGCTTCGCGGTCGCGATCGCTTGTAGACCCGCGACCCCGACGCCGAGGATCAAGAAGCGCGCGGCCTTCAAGGTGCCCGCCGCAGTCATCAGCAGCGGCACCATCTTCGGCAGCGCGGCGGCCGCGAGCAGCACGCCCTTGTAGCCCGCGATCGTGCTCATCGACGAGAGTACGTCCATGCTCTGCGCGCGCGTGATGCGCGGCAGCAGGTCGAGCGAGAAACTCGTCGCGCGCCGCGCGGCGAGACGCCGAACGGTGTCGGCGTTCTGGAACGGCTGCAGGATCGCGACGAGCAGCGCGTTCTCGCGCAGCAGCTCCACTTCGCTCGCGCTCGGCGGCTGGATCTTCAGGATCAGATCGGCGGAGGACCAGACCGCCGCCGCATCGGGCGCAATCACCGCACCCGCGGCCGCGTATTCCGCGTCCGCGAAGTCGGCGGCGCGTCCGCCCGAGCTCTCGACCAGCACCGCATTGCCGTCGGCGGCGAGCTTCTTCGCGGAGTCGGGGACCAGCGCGATGCGTCGCTCGCCCAGAGTCACCTCGCGCGGCACCCCGATCTTCATGCGCCGCACCCTAGCAGGAGTTCAGTAATACGAGCAACGCGTGCGGTGGCGCGGCTGCGCCTTGAAGCGCGGCTCGCCGCCGCGGCGCCACAGCCAATCGTCGAGCTCACGCGGCGAAACGGAGGGGCCGTGCGCGCGCATGCGCGCCGCGATCTGCTCCACCGCGTCGACCGCGCAGGCGCGGATCTCGACCTCCTCCGGCGAGCCCGACTCGATCAGCTGGGCCGCATCGATGCGGGCGACGAGCCGCGGGTCGAAGCGCAACACGCCCTCGAGCCGCAGCACGTGCGGCACCAGGTTGTCCGCGAACAGAGTCAGCTCACCCAGATCGCGGAAGCGGCCGAGGTCCTCGGGCAGCGCGTGCGCGAGGTCCGAGACAGTGAGCTGCGCGCGCTTCAGGAAGGGCACCTGCTGGCCGTCGTAGCGCGCGACGTCGCGCCAGAGCGGCATCGCGAGCAGGCTGCGCACGAGCTCGGCGGCGGATCCGCCTGCCTCCTCGACGAAGCCGGCGAACGACCCGCCCGCGCGCGTCTGCACGCGCTCGCCCAGCTCGCGCAGCGCGCGGGCGTACAGCTCGAGCAGCGCGTCGAGCGGCGGCTCGATCGGCGCTTGCCCGAGCAGCTCGCCGACGGCGCGTGAGTCGATCGCGCGCAGCGCGCGCGCCTCGAGCGGGCCCTCGCGCTCGATGCGTTCGCGCAGCCGGGTCTCGAGCGTGCGGTAGCCCGAAAGGCCCGCGCCTTTGCGCAAGTGAGGGAACCAGCCGGACCCGAAGTTGATCGCGTCGAGGCAGAGCACGAACGCGGCCAGTGACTCCGCGTCGCCGAGCGCCGGGAACGAGGTCGCGCTGCCGGCCAGCTCGGCCCGCGGGATCGCGTCGGCGAAGCGCTCGAGCGCGCCCGCGTCGATCGCGACGCTGCGGGCGCGGGCCGCGACCTCGGCGCAGGCGTCGCGCACCGCGGCGAACGGCCGAGCGAGCAGCTCTTCGGGCAGCTCGTCGGCCATCTACGCCGATTGGTGTAGGTAGGCGCGCAGCTCCGGCAGCGCGCGCTCGCGCAGCTCCTCGTCCAGGTCGAAGCGCTCGAGCGCTTGGCGCAGCGCGCGCGCAGCGGTCGGCAGCGGATGCGCGGCGAAGAACGCCGCGACCTGGCGCTTGAACAGCGGCTTCTGCAGCGCGGGCAGCGCGCCGATCAGCCGGCCCGCGAGACCCGCCGAGACGCGCGGCGAGAGATCCTTCCAGCGCTCGCGGATGAACTCCCAGGTGCGCTCGCGCGCCGCGGGATTTCCGAGCAAGCGCGCGAGCAGCGGAACGACGTCCTGCGTCGGCACCGAATCCGTGAGCACCAGCTCGAGCGCGCGCTCGACGAGCGCCGGCTCCCGGAACGAGCCGAGCGCCATCTCGAAACGCGTCCGCTCCTGCGGCGTGCGCGCGCGCTTCATCGCGCGCAGATAGGCCTCGAAGCGCCCCTTGTCGCCGCGCCGCGCCGCCAGCTCGACCACGGCGCCGGCCAGGTTCGCGTCGAGCGCCGCGGGGCTCTTCAGATAGGGGCCGATGCGCGCCTCGGCCGCCTCGAGCGTCGCCGGATGCTCCGCGAGACCGCCGAGAATCGAGAGCAGAGCGGCGCGGAGCTGGCGCTCCTTCTCGCTCTCGCCGCCGCCCGGGCGCCAGCCGAGTGACTCGAACGCCGGCCCGAAAGTCTCGGAGAGCCGCACGCGGAGGCGCGTCGCCGAGCGCTCGCCGACGATCGGCAGCACCTGGTCCACGAGCCACGCGAGCGGTCCCTGCGCCGCGCCCAGGACGTCGGGCTCGCGCTCGTTGCCGAGGCGCGCGACCAGATCCAGCCAGTCGCCGAGCCGCGCGGTCGATGCGCGCACCCCCGCCCACTGGTGCCCGATGAGGCCCATGCGCTCGACCGGATTCAGGCGCGCGAACTCCTGACCGAGCGCGCGCAGGAGCGGCGCGTCGTGCAGCGCGCGGATGAAGCTCGCCTCGTCCGCGTTGAGGTACGCCCAGCGCACGTCCGCCGACGGCCCGAGCGCGATCTCGGTGGCCGGTGACTCGGCGAGCGCGCGCACGACCTGGTCCTTCCCCTGCGCGCGCCTCACGCGCACCACGAGCGGAATCGGCCGTGTCTCGAGGCGAGCGGCGGCGTCGACCTTGGGATTCGCGAAGAAGCGCTCCTGCTCCGCGATCAGGAAAGCCTGCCCGTCGCGGTCGACCCGGCGGCCCGAGACGAGCGGGAAGCCCGGGCGCTCCAGCCATGGCACGACCACCGGAGTCACGGGTCGCTTGGCGCTCTCTTCGAGCGCGCGCCACAGATCCGCCGCGCGCGCGTTCGCCTCGCGGTGTCTCCGGATGTAGCGCCGCACGCCGGAGCGGAACGCCGCCGGCCCCAGCCAGCTCTCGAGCATGCGCACGACGGACGCGCCCTTCTCGTAGGTGATCACGTCGAAGTTCTCGGTCGCCTCGCTCGGGGTGTTCACCGCGACGTAGATCGGATGCGTGTTCTCCATGGCGTCGAGCGCGAAGGCGGGCGCGCGATGTGACTCGAAGTCGAGCCACATCCCCCACTCGGGCTTCCAGTCGTCGACGACCTTGAATGCCATCCAGGTGGCGAACGCCTCGTTCAGCCACAGGTCGTCCCACCAGGCCATGGTCACGAGGTCGCCGTACCACATGTGCGCGAGCTCGTGCGCGATCACTTCCGCCACGCGCTTCTTCTCGGCCAGCGAGATCGTCTTCTCGTCGACCAGGAGCAGCGTCTCGCGGAACGTCACCGCGCCCGCGTTCTCCATCGCGCCGAACTCGAAGTCGGGCACTGCGATCAGGTCGAGCTTCCCGTACGGGTAGGGCAGCCCGAAGTACGCCTCGAGCCGGCGCAGCGACTCGACGGCGCACTCGAGCGCGAAGCCCGCGAGCTTCTTCTTGCCCGGCACGCACCAGACACGAATCGGCGTCGCGCCCGCGCGCGCCGGGCGCGAGGACTCGAGCTCACCCACGACCAGCGCCACGAGATAGGTCGAGAGCGGCGGCGTCTCGGCGAAGTGGTAGGTGACTCGCGCGCCGCGGCGCTCGCTGCGCGCGATGGCGCCGTTCGACACCGCGCGGTTCTTCGCGGGCGTGGTCACGTGCAGCCGGAAGCGCGCTTTGAACTCCGGCTCGTCGAAGCACGGGAAGAAGCGCCGCGCGTCCGCTGCCTCGAGCTGCGTCGCCGCGTAGCGCCGTTTGCCCGAGCGGGCGAGATACAGCCCGCGCAGGTCGCTGCGCAGCGGGCCCGTGTAGCGGATGCGCAGCTCGGCAACGCCCGCCGCCAGCGGCCGCTCGAGCACGAACGAGATCGTCTCGCGCTCCGGATTCGCCCGGACCCGCGCGACCTTCACGGCGCCGCTGCGGTCCTCGAGCTCGCTCGACTCGACCTCGAGCTCGACCGCGTGCAGCTCGATCGCGCGCGTATCGGCTGCGACTTCGAGCGCGATCGCCAGCTCGCCCGAGAAGCGCGGCTTCGCGGGGTCGACGTGGAGTGCGAGGTCGTACCGTTCCGGGCGGGGCAGCTTGGGTAGGCGCATGCGGCCGCCGATTGTAGGCTGCAGTGTCCGGCGCGGAAACCCGCAGGGTTGCGAGTTCGTGCGAAAAAGGGCGAGCATGGGGCCGTTGTCCGGGGCGTCGCTCATATCGGTGACCGAGCGCGGGCGCGCCGCGGATGCGCTCGAAGCGGAGCGCTTCGACGTCGCGATCATCGGCGGCGGAATCACCGGCGCCGGCGTCGCGCGCGAGGCCGCGCTGCGCGGGCTCTCGGTGGTCCTGTTCGAGGCCGAGGATTTCGCGTCCGGCACCTCGAGCCGCTCCTCCAAGCTGATTCACGGCGGCCTGCGATATCTCGCGCTCGGAGACGTCGCGCTGGTCCGCGAGAGCGCGCTCGAGCGCAAGGTGATCTTCCGGCTTGCGCCGCATCTCGCCGAGCGACGCTGGATGGTGTTGCCCGTCCGCTCGCGCGCGGCGCTCCTGAAGTTCCGTGCCGCGATCACCACCTATGAGAAACTCGGCGCCGTCGAGCGCGCCGACGTGCACCAGAACTGGGACGCCGACGACCTGGAGCGCCAGGAGCCGGCGCTCGACCGCTCGCAGTGGCGCTTCGCGTGCGCGTACCGCGAGTATCTCACCGACGACGCGCGGCTCGTGCTCGCCAACCTGCGCGCCGCGGCCGGTCTCGGGGCGCGCGCGCTGAATTGGGCGGAAGTCACCGGGATCGGCGTCGAGAACGGCCGCGCCGCCGTCGTCACCGCGCGCTGCCGCCTCACCGGGCGCCAGATCCGGGTGCGCGCCGGCTGCGTCGTGAACGCGGCGGGCGCGTGGGTCGAGGCGCTGCGGCGGCTCGAAGATCCCGCCGCGCCGAAGCTCCTGCACCTGTCGAAGGGCGTCCACATCGGAATCCCCGCCGCGCGCCTTCCCGTGCGGAACCTGCTCTTGCTCGGCACGGACGATCGGCGCGGGATCTTTGCGCTGCGCCGCGACGAGATCGTCTTCATCGGCACGACCGACACCACGTACACGCGCGGCGCAGATCTCTGGCCGCGTGTCTCGCGCGCCGACGTCGAGTATCTGCTCGCGCCGCTGAAGCACTACTTCCGCGAGGGGAAGGTCGAGGCGGCGGACGTGCGCACGGCGTGGGCCGGCCTGCGGCCGCTGGTCGCCGAGCCGGGGAAGCCGCCCACCGACATCTCGCGCAAGGACGAGATCCTGCTCGGGCCGGCCGGCGTCGTGACGATCGCGGGCGGCAAGCTGACGGGCTATCGGCCGATGGCGCTGCGCACCCTCGAGCGCGTGCAGAGCGTGCTCGGCCGCCCGCTGCCGGAAGCGCCCGAGGGGCCGCCGCTGCCGGGCGGCGACTTCGCGGGCGACCTCGGCCCGCTCGCCGATGCGCTCGCGCGCGAGCACGGAGTCGGCGCGGCGTGCGCGCACCGGCTCGCGCGGCTGTACGGCTCGGAAGCCGCCGAGGTCGTGCGCCTGGGCAGCGAGTCACTTGCGCCGGGTGCGCCGGTGATCGCGGGCGAAGTCGATTGGGCGGTGAGTCGCGAGGCCGCAGCGACCGTCGAGGACGTGCTCTACCGGCGCACGCGGGCGGCGCTGTTCGAGGCGGAGGCGCGCGACGCGGTCGCCGAGCCGATCGCGCGGCGCATGGCGGGCCTGCTCGGCTGGAGCGCGGAGAAGACCGCCGTCGAGCTCGCGGGCGCGCGCGCGCGGCTGGCGGCCGACCTCGACTTCGAGGACGCGCCCGCGTGAGTGACTTCGCCGAGCGGCTGCGCGCGGCGCTCGGCTCGCGCGTGCACACCGACGCGGAGACCCTGGACGCGCACCGGCGAGACAGCTGGGCGCTGGCGCAGATCCACGACCTGCTCGGCCGCGGCCCGGCGCGCCCGCTCGCGGTCGTGCGGCCCGAGACCAGCGCCGAGGTCGCGACCGCGCTGCGCCTGTGCCGCGACGCGCGCGTGCCGGTGGTTCCGTTCGGCGGCGGCTCCGGTGTCTGCGGCGGCGTCGAGGCGCGGCCCGAGGTGGTGGTGCTCTCGACGCGCGGGCTCGATGGCCTCGTCTCGCTCGACTCACGCGATCTGCGCGCGGCTTTCCGCGCCGGCACGCTGGGCGGCGAGGCCGAGCGGCGCGTCGCGCGCGAGGGACTCACGATCGGTCACTGGCCGCAATCGATCGAGCTCTCCACGGTCGGCGGCTGGGTCGCCACGCGCGCGGCGGGTCAGTTCTCGACCAGCTACGGGTCGATGGAAGATCTGCTGCTCGGGCTCGAGGTCGTGCTTCCCGACGGGCGCATCCTGCGCACCGCCGAGACGCCGCGCGCATCGGCCGGGCCCGATCTGCGCCAGATCTTTCTCGGCAGCGAGGGCACGCTCGGGGTCGTCACGGAAGTCACCTTCTCGCTGCGCCCGCAGCCGGAAGCGCGCCGGCTCGCGGCATTCCACTTCGCCTCGCTCGACGCGGGGCTCGAGGCGATTCGCCGCTTCATCCGGGTCGGCTGGCGTCCGCCCGTCGTGCGGCTCTACGACGAGCGCGAGTCGCGCCGCCAGTTCGCCGCCGAATGTCCCGAAGGGCGCTGTCTGCTGCTGCTCGTCCACGAAGGGCCGGCGGGCGCGGTGGCGGCGGAGCTGCAGGGAGTCGCCGATCTGTGTCGGGCGGAGCAGGGCGAGGCCGCGGACGCGAAGGCGGTCGAGCACTGGCTCGAGCACCGCAACCAGGTGCCGAGCTTCCGCGAGCTGAACGAGCGCGGGCTGGTGGTCGACACGATCGAGGTCGCCGCCACCTGGGACCGCGTGCTGCCCATGTACCGCGCGGTCGTGGCGGCGCTGCGCGAGCTCCCGGAGGTCGCGCTCGCCAGCGCGCACTCGAGTCACTCGTACCGCTCGGGCACGAATCTGTACTTCACCTTCGCGGCACGGGTCGAGGACCGCGAGCGCATGCCCGAGATCTACCGCGAGTGCTGGCGCCGCGCGATGCACGCCACCGCCGCGGCGGGCGGCGGCATCTCGCACCACCACGGAATCGGCCGCGTGCGCCGCGCGCACCTGCGCGGCGAGCTCGGCGACGCGGGCATCGCGCTGCTGCGCGCGCTGAAGCGCAGCCTCGATCCGGACGACCTGCTGAACCCCGGGGTTCTGCTGCCCGACCCCGCGCCGAACGCGCCGTGAGCGGCGAGTCACTTCTCGCGCTGGACCTCGGCACGACGAGCGTGCGCGCGCTGGTCGTGCGCGCCGACGGCCGTGTGCTCGCGCGCGCGCAGCGGCCCATCGGCGCGAGCTTTCCGCGGCCCGGCTGGAGTGAGTTCGACCCCGAGGAGCTGGTCTCGCGCTCGGGCGAGGTGCTGCGCGAGGCGCTCGCGAGCGCGGGGCTCGCGGCCGGCGAGGTCGCCGGCCTCGGCATTGTGACTCAGCGCGCCACCGCGCTGTGCTGGGACGCTGCGACCCTGCGCCCGCTCGCGCCGGCGCAGAGCTGGCAGGACCAGCGCACCGCGGACAGGGTCGCCGAGTTTCGCAAGCTGGGCATCCCGTTCACGACCCTCGCCTCGGCGACCAAGTTCGAGTGGTGGCTGCGCCACGACGACGCCGTGCGCGCGGCCGCTCGCGCCGGCCGCCTGCGCCTGGGCACCCCGGACTGCTGGCTCGCGGCGCGACTCACCTCCGCCGGGCCGCACGTCAGCGATCCGGGGAACGCGTCGTGCACCGGGCTCTTCGACGCGGCGAAGGCCGAGTGGTCGCAGCCGCTGCTCGATCTGTTCGGCGTGCCGCGCGAGTCACTGCCCGAGATCGCGCCGACCAGCGGCGTGGTCGGCGAGACGCCGGCCGCGCTGTTGGGAGCACCGGTCCCCGTGGCCGCGCTGGCGGGCGATCAGCAGGCCGCTGCCTTCGCGCAGGGCGTGCAGTCGCGCGGGGACGCGAAGCTCACGCTGGGCAGCTCCGCGATGCTCGACGTACACACGGGCGAGTCGCCCGCGGACCCGACCCCGGGCGCGTATCCGCTCGCGCTCTGGACGCTCGCGGACGGCGCGCGCGCCTTCTGCCTCGAGGGCACGGTGATCACCGCGGGCAGCGCGGTCGAGTGGCTGGTCGGGCTGGGCGTCGCGCGCGACGCGGCCGAGCTGGCGCGGCTGGCGACGTCGGTCGAGTCGAGCGGCGGCACGCGCTTCGTCCCCGCGCTGCAGGGACTGGGTACGCCCTATCTCGACGACGCGGCGCGCGGCGCGTTCATCGGCTTGTCGCTCGGCACGCGCCCGGCCCACCTGTCGCGCGCGCTGCTCGAGGGCATCGCGCAGCGCTGCGCCGACGTGTGCGAGTCACTCCCGATCGGCGACGGACCGCTGCGCGTCGACGGCGGGCTCGCGCAGAGCGACTTGCTGCTGCAGGCGCTTGCCGACCTGACCGGCCGCGAGATCCAGCGCGCCGCCGAAGTGGAAGCCACCGCGCTCGGCGCCGCGTTCCTGGCCGGCCTCGCGCTCGGCGTCTTCGCCTCGCCGCGCGAGTGTCACGCGCTGGCGGCGCCCTCGGCGCGAGTCACGCCCCGAG
>JBIOJK010000082.1:0-16556 GCA_044450765.1 Myxococcota bacterium
CGAGCGGAGTGAGTGGATCGGTCCAGACGTTCGCGTGCGGCTTCGCCGACATGCTCTTCTCCCGGTGACTCAGGCTTTGTAGCGCTCGGCCGCGGCGTACTTCTCGGGCAGGCCCACGAGCGCCGTGAACTCGTCGAAGCTCATGCGCGCGTCGTCGTCGTCGCGGCTGGTGCCCCTCGACGCGAGATCCCGGAAGGCGCGCTCGAGCGCGCGCGCGGCGCCCAGCAGGCCGGTGAGCGGGTACACGACGTACTCGAAGCCGAGCGCGCCGAGCTCGGCGAGCGGCAGGAGCGGCGTGACTCCGCCCTCGACCATGTTCGCCATCAGCGGGCCCGGCACCTCGCGGCCGATGCGCGCCAGCTCCTCGCGCGAGGTCGGCGCATCGACGAAGATCAGATCGGCGCCAGCTTCGCGGTACATGCGCCCGCGCCGGATCGCCTCGTCCAGCCCGAGCGGCCCGCGCGCATCGGTGCGGCCGATGATCGTGAGTCGCGCGCCGCCGCGCGCGTCGGCGGCCGCGCGCAGCTTCTGCACGTGCTCCTCGGCCGGAATCACTTGCTTGTCGCGCATGTGTCCGCAGCGCTTGGGCCAGACCTGATCTTCGAGCAGCACTCCCGCCGCGCCCATGCGCACGAGCTCGCGCACGAGCCGCTGCGCGTTCAGCGGCCCGCCGTGGGCCGTGTCTCCGTCGACGATCAGCGGCGTGCGCACCGCCTCGACGATCCGGCGCGCGGCCTGCAGCGTCTCGGTCTGGGTCAGCAGACCGAAGTCCGGCTCGGCGAGCTGCGTGCCCGCGACCGCGAAGCCGGACAGGAAGAGCAGCTCGAAGCCGGCGCGCTCTGCGAGCCGCGCGGAGAGCGCGTCCCAGACGCCGACCGAGAGCTTCACGCCGTCCACCGCGCGAGCTCGCGCACGTGAGACAGTGACTCGAGGCCGTCGACCGCCGCGATCAGGCGCTGCACCCCGGTCTCGCCGAGCGCGGGCTCGACGCAAGCGCGCACCTTGGCGAGCCGCTCGGTCTCGGAGAGCGGCTGGTCGGGATTCCCCTTCGCGTGTCTCGCCGCGGCGTGTGCGCGCGCGCCGTCGCGGAACACGAGCTCGACCTCCTCGTCGGGCCCCCCGGACTCGCGCACCGCGACGTTGCGCAGGAGTGACTGCACGTCGGCCGCCGAAGCTCGCTCGTCGGAGAACGCGCCCAGGCCCGGCCAACCGTCCAGCCAGGCCACCGCCGCGCAGTAGGGCAGCGAGAACTTCGCCTCGAGGCCGGTGCGCGGCGTCGGGTAGATCAGGATTTTCAACCCGAGCGGGTCGCTCGCGATCTCGATCGCGCGCAGCTCGCGGCCGGCGTTCTTCTCGCGCAGCGCGAGCACCAGGTCGATCGTCCGGTGGGTGAAGCGGCACGACGGGTACGGCTTCAGCTCGACCCCCGGGCGCTCGAGCGCGAACGGCGCTCCCAACCTGGGGAGTGACAGCGGCTTCTTCCCCGCGTACAAATCGCTGAGCCCCATCTCGGCCTCGACCGAATCCTCGCGCGCAGTCACTCCCAGCCTGGCGAGCTGTGCCGCCTCGAGGCCCGCGCGCGCCGCGAGCCCCGCGTGCAGGGGCTTCGCGTCGGTGCCAAAGTTCGCGCGCGTACCCGCCGCGCGCGAGCAGGCGATGCCAAAGGCGCGGCGCAGCTGACTCGCGTCGAGCCCGAGCAGCACCCCGGCGGCCCCGGCGGCGCCGAAGACGCCGAGCGTCGAGGTCGCATGCCAGCCCTTCTCGTAGTGCGGGCGGCCGAGCGCTTGGCCGAGGCGCGCCTCGATCTCGAAGCCGGCGACGTACGCTCGCAGCAGGTCCGCGCCGCTCGCGCCGGCGACCTCGGCTGCCGCGAAGGCCGCGGGCAGCAGCGGCACCGTCGGGTGTCCGTTCATGGCCCAGGAGACGTCGTCGAAGTCGAGCGCATGCGCGGCCGTGCCGTTCACGAGCGCGGCCAGACCCGGGGACACGCGCTCCCCCGTGCCCCAGAGCGCTGCGGCTCCGCTCGAGCCCTGAGTGAGTGCCCACTGGCGCACTCGCTCCGACACCGGCTCGTGTCGCCCGGCGATCGCGCAGGCCAGCGCGTCGAGAATCGCCGCGCGCGCCGTCGCGCGGGCGGCCTCCGGTATGGCGGCCAGGCGCAGCCCGAGCGCGAACTCGGCGAGCTGCGCGGTTTCGCCCAAGCGCGGCGTCCCCTCAGATTCCGGCGAAGCGCGACGTGCGCCGCGCGCGGGTCGCGTCGTACCGCGAGCTGGGCAGATCGAGCCAGACACTGTGGTCGCGCTCGCGGAAGCCCGCGGGCAGCCAGCGGTACGGCGTGAGATGGAACCCGGTGAACTTCGTGGCGTCCCTCCCGTCGCCGCGCGCCGCGCGGCTCGCCCTAGTGGACCGCGTCCAGCGTCGAGAATCAAGTGAGGGAGGCGCGCTCGCTAGCGGCGGACGGCCTTGCCGCCGAGCACCGTCCGCGCGATCTCGCGCGGGTGCTCGAGCAGGAACTCGACGCCCGCGGCGCGCAGCTCTTCGCGGCCGCGCAGGCCCCAACCGCAGCCGATCGTGCGGGCGCCCGCGGCGCGCCCGGTCTGCACGTCGATCGCGCTGTCGCCGATCATCCAGACCTCGTCGGGCCGCACGCCGAGTCGCTCGATCACCCCTGCCAGCACGGCGGGGTCCGGCTTGCGAACCGGAAGTGTGTCCCCGCCGAGCACGGCGCCGAACACGCCCTTGATCCCGAGCCCGTCGATGATGCGGTCGAGAAAGCGCGCGGGCTTGTTCGACAGCACGGCGAGACTCTCGTGACCGAGCGCCTCGAGACACCCGGAGATGCCGGGATACAGCTCGGTGGTGTCGAGACAGCAGCGGTCGTAGTGCGCGCGGAAGCGCTCGTAGTGCGCCTCGAGCCGCTCCGGCGCGCGTTCGGCTTCGGGCAGCGCATTCGCGAGTAACTTCAGAGCGCCGTCGCCGATCCACGCCTGGACCTGCGGACCCTCGACCGGAGGCAGCTCGGCGTCGGCCAGCGTGCGGTTCAGCGCGCTCGCGAGGTCGCGCCAGGTGTCGGCGAGCGTGCCGTCGAAGTCGAACACGACGACGCGCCTGGAGTTCACTCGACTCATCCGCGGTAGACTAGATCGCGCGGGCTTTCTGCGCGAGAGCGCGGATGGTACGTTCAGCACGTGATCTTCCCGCTGCGCTTCAAGCTGGCGCTGCTGTCCAGCCTGTTACTCGTTGCCGCGATCGGCACCGTCTCGCTCGTCGTGCTCGACCAGAGCGCCCGCGCGCTGGCGGACGAGGCGGGCAAGCGCGCCGTCGTCCTCGCCCAGCAGCTCGCGCGCAACGCGCGCGAGCCGATGCTGCTGCAGGACGACCTGATGCTCTCGCAGCTCCTCGAAACCATCGCGAAGGAGTCCGAGGTCAGCGTCGTGCGCGTGCTCGACAAGAACGGGCGCGTGGTCGCCTCGTCGCGCCAGGGCGAGCCCGAGGTCTTCGAGCGCATGGCGCAGACCGACGACCTGCGCACGCTCCCCGCCGGCGGCATGCTCGTCGTCGCCACGCGCATGAGCTACCGAGACGTCGACATCGGCGAGGCACAGGTCGTGCTCGACGTCGCCGCGGTCACGCGCGGCGTCGTGCAGCGCGCGCGCCGCGACGTCTTGATCGCGTCCGGCGTGTTGCTCGTGGTGGGGCTCTTCATCGCGTTCTTCGTCTCGGGCATGGTGAGTCGGCCGCTCCGGCGCCTGCGGCTCGCCGTCAACGCGCTCGCTGCGGGCGATCTCTCCGCGCGCGTCGAGCCCACCTCGCGCGACGAGATCGGCGTGCTGACGCGCGCCTTCAACGAGATGAGCGAGAGCTTGGGCGAGAAGCGCCGCATCGAGACGGCGTTCCGCCGCTACGTCTCGGATCACGTGCTGCGCGAGGTGGTCGAATCGCCCGAAGCCATTCACTTGAAGGGCGAGCTCCGCGAGGTCTCCGTGCTGTATCTCGACATCCGGAAGTTCACGCGACTCACCGGCTCGATCGGGCCCGAGCGCGTGGTCGCGTTCCTGAACGAGTGTTTCGACTTGATCACCGGCCGGCTGCTCGAGCACGGCGCGACGGTCGACAAATACATCGGCGACGCGATCCTGGCCTACCTCGGCGCGCCGATCGAGACCGAGGATCACGCGCAGCGCGCGGTCGCGGCGGCGATCGCCGTGCAGCGCGCGATCCACGAGCGCAACCAGCGCTGCGAAGCCTCGCTGCAGCCGTTCGTGCGGCTCGAGGTCGGCATCGGAATTCACACCGGAATGGTCGTCGTCGGGAACATCGGCTCGGAGCTGAAGATGGACTACACCGCGATCGGCGAGCCGGTGAACGTCGCGAACCGCCTGCAGTCGCTCGCCGGCCCTGGCGAGATCATGATCACCGGCGAGGTGCGCGAGCGCGTCGGGCCGCTCGTCGACGCGAAGCCCGAGGGACCGCACAAGATCGAGGGGGTCGACCACCCCATCGAGGTGTTCAAGATCCTGTACTAGAGCGCGCGCGGGCTTCGGTTAGACTTCGCTCCGTGACTCGCTCCCGCGCGGGCGCTTGCGCGCTCATGCTCTGCTTCGCCGTCGGCTGCGCGCAAGCGTACGACCGCGGCGAGCGACTCTACAGTCAGGGCGACGTCCCCGGCGCGCTCGCGGTCTGGCGCGGCATTCCGGAGTCGAGCCGAGAATATCCACAGGCGCACGCGCGCCTGCAGACGCTCGAGGTCGAGCTCGCCTCGACCCTCGCGCGCTACGAGAAGCGCGCCCAGTTCTTCGAGGGCGAAGGGCGGCTGGCCGAAGCCGTCCTCTACTACCGGCTCGCGCTGAAGCTCGATCCCGACCGGCCGGCGACACTGGAGCGTGTACAGAAGCTGTTCCGCGAGCTGCACGCGCAGGAGGACCTGGAGCGAAAGCGACTCGCCGCCGCACTCGCCGCCGGCAACCTGGGCGACGCGAACGCGTCCGCGGAGAAGCTGTCTCGGCTCGATCCCTTCGATCCGGGCATCCAGATCGAAGTCCGCCAGGTCTACGCGGAGACCGGAGCGCAAGTGCTGCGCTCGCTCGAGGACGGGAAGCGCGCATATGCGCTCGGCGACCGCGCCGGCGCCAGCGCCGCATTCTCGCGCGCGCTCGCGCTCGATCCGCAGAACGAGGCCGCGCTCGGCTATCTGTCGTACATCCGGCGCTACGACCAGGAGCTCGCCGAGGAGGACCACCGCCGCAAGTCCGCGGGCAGCGCGCCGCCACCGCCGACCTTGTCGTCCCAGGAGATACTCGCCGAAGGTCACTTCCGATCCGGCCAGCAGGCCGAGGAGGCGGGCGATCCATACCGCGCGCTCGAGGAGTACGTCGCGGCGCTGCGCATCGACGAGAAGCACGCGGGCGCGAAGCGCCGCTTGACCGCCCTGCGCCAGGAGCTCACCCCGCGCCTGCCGGCGCTCTACGAGCAGGGGAAACACTACTTCCAGGACGAAGATCTGGAGAAGGCGCTGGCGGTCTGGCGCGATGCGCTCTTGATCGCGCCCGACGATCAGCGCACCAAGGAGAACGTCGACCGCGCGGAGCGCATCCTTTCGCGCCTCGAGGAGATCCAGACCCGTGGCCCGTGATCGCCGCTACACCGTTCTGTGTCTGACGCTCGCGCTCGCCGGCTGCGCGAACACGGCGGAGCAGCTCGCGGGCAAGCTGTTCGCCTCGAACCACACGCTGGTCTTCGACCGCGCCTCGGACCTGCTGCCGCCCGAGAGCCTGCGCGTCACCTCGAACGCCGACCGCCAGATCTCGCTCGCCTGGGACCCGGTGCTCGTCGGCGACGTCGCCGGCTACGCCATCCGGCGGGGCACCGGCTCCGCCGAGGGCCAGTTCCGCTTGGTGGGAGTCACATCCTCGCGCTTCGGAACCGTGTTCACCGATGCCGGCGACAAGTCGGGCGCGCTCGGCGACGGCCAGACGTACACCTACCAGGTGCACCCCTACGACCACCAGGGCCGCGTCTCGCGCAGTCATGCGGCGCTCACGGCGACCACCGAGCCGAAACCGGCGATCCCGGAGGGGCTGCAGGTCTACTCCAACTTGCCGCGCAAGGCCGTCCTTTCGTGGAAGCCGAGCGAGCAGCGCGCGGTCGCGGGCTACGGCGTCTACCGCTGCCCGACGATGGCCGGCCCCTGGGAGCACGTCGCGTTCGCCGAAGGCCGACTCGACTCCGTGTACGAAGACTCGATCCCCGGCGATCTGCGCGTCATGTACTACCGCATCTCCGCGGTGAACCGCTTCGGCGGCGAGAGCGAGATGACCGAGTCACCGATCCGCGCCGTGACGAAGGCCGAGCCGCTGCCGCCGATGGGGCTCGCAGCCGACGCGCACAGGCTCGGGGTCGTCTCGCTGAAGTGGGTCGCGAACGTCGAGCCCGACGTGCGCGGCTATCAGATCTGGCGCAGCGAGAAGGTCGGCGCGGAGTTCGCGCCCGAGACGCTGCTCGCGACGGTCGGCGCGGACAAGACCGGCTTCGTCGACTCGGCGATCGGCTGCGGCGAGACGGTGCGCTACAGCCTGCGCGCGCTCGACGCGGACGCGCTCGAGAGCGTGCCCTCCGAAGCTCTGGAAGTCACCGCGCTGGACCTCTTGCTCGCGCTGCAGCGCACGCCGGAGGGGCTGCTGCTGCGCTGGGATCCGGCCCGCGGCAAGGGCTTCGGCTCTGCGCGCGTGAGCCAGCTGCGCTCGGTGTTGCCGGACAAGGAGCTGGCGAACGTCGCGGACACCAGCGAAGTGACCCTTCCCGATCTCTCCGGCGGCACGACGCTCGAGGTCGCGTTGGGCGGCCCGACCGACGGCGGCGCCGCGCCACCCGCCTGTCGGATCACCGTCCCCGCCGGCTCTTGATCGGACGGCGCGGATCCGTAGACTGGGCGCCCGATTCCCCGGTAGCTCAGTCGGTAGAGCGGGTGGCTGTTAACCACTAGGTCGGCGGTTCGAGCCCGTCCCGGGGAGCCAGTACCGATGAACGGCGCCGGTCTGGCGCCTTGGCCTTGGGACCCTCGATGCAGCGGGGTGCGCATGCCGAACTTGCCTGACTTGGCGGCGGTAGGTCTGGCGCTCCCGGAGATCCTGTTGCCGGCGCGCGGGGTCGATTTGGCCCGCTGGGCCGTGGTCGCGTGCGATCAGTACACGTCGGAGCCCGAGTACTGGAAGGCGGCCGAAGAACGCGTCGGCGCGGCGCCGTCCGCGCTGCGGCTGATTCTGCCCGAGGTCTGGCTCGGCGCGCCCGACGAGTCCGAGCGCGTGGCGGCGATCCACGCCGCGATGCGCGCGTATCTCGAGCGCGGTGTGTTCGCTCCGCCGCTGCGTGGGTTCGCGATCGTCGACCGCAGCACGCCGCACGTGCGCTCGCGACTGGGCCTGCTGGTCGCGCTCGACCTCGAGCGCTACGAGTGGCGCGCGGGTGCACGCGCGCTCGCGCGCGCGACGGAGGCGACGGTCGAGGAGCGGCTGCCCCCGCGCATGCGCGTCCGCGACGGCGCGGCGCTCGAGCTTCCGCACGTGCTGGTCCTGATCGACGACCCGGACCGCACGGTGATCGAGCCCGCCGCGCGCAGCGCGGCGCAGCGCGCGCCGCTCTACGACACGGCGCTCGAGCCCGACGCCGGTCGCGTGCGCGCGTACGGAGTGACTGACGCGGCGGAGCTCGGGCGCATCGCGGGCGCGCTCGAGCGCCTGCTCGATCCGCGCGCGCCGTTCCTGTACGCGGTCGGCGACGGGAATCACTCGCTTGCGGCGGCCAAGCAGATCTGGGAGCGCCGCAAGGCCGCGCTCTCGGCCGGCGAGCGCGAGCGGGATCCGGCGCGCTTCGCGCTGGTCGAGCTCGTGAACGCACACGACCCCGGGCTGCGCTTCGAACCTATACACCGATTGGTGTTCGGCGCCGAGGCGCAGTCGCTCGCCGCGGAGCTCGCGCGCATGGCGCCGGTCGGGCCCGCGGCCCACGCCCTGCGCTGGACCGCCGCCGGGAGCGCAGGCGAGCTGGTTCTCTCGGGCCCGCGCGATTCGCTCGCCGTCGCCGTCTTTCAGAGCGCGCTCGACGCCTGGCTCGCCGCGCATCCGAGTGCGCGCGTCGACTACATCCACGGCGGCGACGCGCTGCGGCGCCTCGCCGAGCGACCCGCTCGCGTCGGGTTCTTCCTGCCCCCGTTTCCGCGCGATCGGCTCTTTCCGACCGTCGCGCGCGACGGCGCGCTGCCGCGCAAGACGTTCTCGCTGGGCGAGTCCGAGGAGAAGCGATTCTACCTCGAGGCGCGGCGCATTCGAAGCGCACCATGAGTGACTCGCCGGCCGCCCTGGCGCGTCTGCGCGTGCTCGTCGTCGACGACGAGAAGAACATCCGCGCGACGCTCGCGCTGTGTCTCGAAGGCGTGGGCTGCGAAGTCGCCTCGGTGGCCAGCGGCGACGCCGCGCTCGCCGCGCTCGCGCGCGCGCGCTTCGACGTTGCGTTTCTCGACCTGCGCCTCGCCGACGAGAGCGGCCTGGATCTGATCCCGAAGCTGCTCGCCCTGTGCGCCGAACTCGCGATCGTCGTGATCACCGCCTACGCGACCGTCGAGACCGCCGTGTTGGCGATGCGCCGGGGCGCGTACGACTACCTGCAGAAGCCCTTCACCCCGGCGCAGATCCGGCACGCGGTGGAGCGGGTCGCGGAACGGCGCGCGCTGCGGACGCGCATCGCCGAGCTCGAAGCCCGCCTCGCGGACAGCGCCGCGGACTTCGACCTGGCGAGTGACTCGCCGCGCATGCGCGCGCTGCTGGACATCGCGGGGCGCGCCGCGCGCTCGGACGCCGCGGTGCTTCTGCGCGGCGAGAGCGGAACCGGAAAGAGCGTCCTCGCGCGCGAGATTCACCGACTGAGCGCGCGCGCGGCGGGGCCGTTCGTCGTCGTGAGCTGTCCGACCCTGACCGAGGAGCTGCTCGCGAGTGAGCTCTTCGGGCACGCGCGCGGAGCCTACACCGGAGCGGTTCAGGACCAGGCGGGCCGCGTCGAGGCCGCCGAAGGCGGCACGCTGTTTCTCGACGAGATCGGCGAGCTCTCGCCCGGCCTGCAGGCGAAGCTGCTGCGCTTCGTGCAGGACCGCGAGTTCGAGCGCGTCGGCGAGACGCGCACGCGCAGCGCCGATGTGCGCGTGATCGCCGCGACGAACCGCGACCTCGACGCCGACGTGCGCGCCGGCCGCTTCCGCGAGGACCTGCTGTACCGCCTGAACGTCGTCGAGCTCACCTTGCCGCCGCTGCGCGAGAGACCCGAGGACATCCTTCCGCTCGCGCGCGGATTCCTGGCCCGCTTCGCGCGCGCCGCGAAGCGCGCGCCGCTCGAGCTCTCGCCGGCGACCGAAGAGGTGCTCCTGCGCTACGCGTGGCCTGGGAATCTGCGCGACCTGCGCAACACCATGGAGCGCATCGCCATCCTGTGGCCCGCGCAGCTCGTCGAGCCCTCGGCGCTGCCCGAGCGCACCGACCCGTTCGCGCAAGCGCAGCCGCGCATCGGCGGCGACTTCACGCTCGAAGCGATCGAGCGCGAGCACATCGAGAGAGTCGTCGCGCGCACGCGCACTCAAGAAGAGGCGGCCCGTATACTGGGCGTCGATTCCTCGACGCTGTGGCGCAGGAGAAAACGAGCCGAGTCACACTAGCAGGTCGCTCGACGACTCACTCGCGAGCGACGGTAAACCAGAAGCAGGCGCCCCCGCCTGGCTCGTCGTCGACGCCGATCTCGCCGCCGTGCGCGCGCACGACCTCGCGCGCGATGAAGAGCCCGAGGCCGGCGCCGCCGGGCGGGGGGGCATTCGGCACTTGGAAGTATTTCTCGAAGATCGCCTGGGCATACTCGCGCGGGACTCCGGGCCCGCGATCCGCGATCTCGAACCGCACGCGCGCGGGGTCGGCCGCCGCGCACACGCGCACGGCGGTGCCGCGCGGGCTGTGGCGGATGGCGTTTGCCAGCAAATTCGCGAACACGAGCGCAATGCGGTCCGGGTCGACACGCACCGTGCCTTGGCCGGGAAGGACCTCACAGTGGAGCTCGACGCCGGCGAGGTCCGCACCCGCGCGCTGCGCTTCGATCGCCGTGCGCACGAGTGACTCGACGTCTACGTCCTCGAGGTGGAGCTCGAGCTTCCCCTCCTGGATCCGCGAGAGATCGAGTAGCTCGTCGACGGTCGCCTGGAGTCGCTCGCAGTCTTGGCGCGCTGCCAACAGGAGGTCCGCCTGCTTCTCGCTCACGGGCCCCGCGACCTGCTCGGTCAAGAGGTGAACCGCCATGCGCAGCGAGGTGAGCGGCGTCCTGAACTCGTGGGCGACGGTGGCGACGAGATCGTTGCGGAGCTGGTCGAATGACAGCAGGCGAGTCACGTCCTGCAGCACAATGGTCGTGCCGATCACGTCGCCCTGCTCCGAGTAGACCGGCGTGCCGCGCGGCAGGAGGCGGCGATCGCCCTGAAGGCTCGCGATGCGCACCGCCTCCTCCAATCCCTTCGGGAGATATGAGCCGTTGCCGCCGAGCACATGATCGCGCACCCGCTCGAGCACGGCCCGAAGGCCGGGGTTCGCGCCGCCGAGGCCGACTTCTGGCCGCAGCTCGAGCAGTGACTCGGCAGCGGCATTCAGATGCAGGATCTCGCCCGCGACACCCAGCACGACGACGGGATCGGAGAGACTGTCGATCACGGCCTGGGACGAGCGGTGCGCCGCGAGCAGCTGCCCCAGCGTGCTCTCGCGATACGCTTGGAGGCGGTCGGCCATCGTATTGAACTCGGATGCGACCTGCGCGATCTCGTCGCTGCCGGCGACTCGTGCGCGCGCCGCCACGTCGCCCTCGCCCAAGCGGCGCGCGGCCTGACTCAGCACGCCGAGCGGCCGCAGGAAGCGCGCGGTCAGCAGGCCCGACGACGCCACTCCGACCAGACAGCCGAACACGGCCGCCACAATGAGCAGCGTGTCGAGTCTCTGCGCGGTGCGCTCGGCGGCGTCGCTCTTGCGCACCATCGCGTCCTGATTGAGCGCGAGAACCGTCTCGGCGCTCTGCTTCACGGCTGCGACGGCAGGCGCCAGCTCCGCGAAGTAGGTCTCGCGCAGCTCGCGCTCGCTCGACAGCGACGTGAATCGGTCGAGCGCCTCGCCGCAGTGCTGCCAGGCCGCCCGCAGGCGCGCCGTCGCCTCGCCCTCGCCCGGCTCGGTGACGTTGCCCTCCTGCACGCGCAGCTCGAGCTCGAGCGCGCGCCGAGACTCCGCGATGCGCGGGAGACCGCGCTCGCGCTCGCCTGCGATACAGAAGAGCGATGCGGCGTCGATGCGCGCCGCCGAATCGACCATGCGCTGCGCGGCGAGCACGCTGCGGTAGTTCTCGCTGAGGATGGCCTGCGCGCCGCGGCCGAGCTGCCGCGCTGTCAGGCTGCCCACGGCGCCGACGAAGATCAGCCCTGCGAGCAGCGGCACCTGCGCGAGCAGGAGCTTCGTGCGCAGGGTCACGGGTGGTGCTCCTTCTCCTCGAACGAGACGACGTGGATGTCGAGGCCCTGGCCTTCCTGCACCAGGCGGATGGGAACCGACTGCATGAAGAGCTGGCGCCACCAGGGCCGATGAGAACGTCCGATCACGATGTGGCCGACGCCGTGCGAACGGGCGAAGTCGACGATCGCGGTCACCGGGTCGCGCGCCTTCAGGCGCACGAACTCGGCGCCGAGCTCGCGCGCGCGTTCCATGTTCGCGAGCAGGTGCCGCTGTACCTCCGAGCCGATCCGGTCGGGCGACTCACCTGGAGTCTCGACATACACCACGAACCAATCCGTGTTGAGTCGGCCCGCCATTCGAGAGCCCTTGCGGAGCAGGGTGGCTTCGTGCGGCGGGTACGAAGACATGCACACCATGACCCGACCGAAGCCGGTCGCGACGTATCGCTCCTCCTTGCTCCAGCGCTTGGCCTCTTCGGTGCGCTCGAGGCTCTCGGCCACCTCGCGCAGCGCAAGCTCGCGCAGGGTCGAGAGGTGCCCGTCCTGGAAGAAGTGCTCGAGGGCATAGGGAATCCTCTCTTGCGCGTAGATCTTCCCGCCGCGCAGCCGCTCGAGCAGATCCTCGACGGCGAGATCCAGGTTCACGACTTGGTCCGCCTCCTTCACGAAGGCGTCGGGAACCGTCTCGCGCACGACCACCCCAGTGACTCGCGCGACCACGTCATTCAGGCTCTCGAGGTGCTGTATGTTGACCGCGCCGATCACGTTGATGCCCGCCTCGAGAAGGTCGAGGACGTCCTGATGGCGCTTGCCCCTGCGGCTTCCGGGTGCGTTGGTGTGCGCGAGCTCGTCGACGATCGCGACCGCCGGGCGACGCGCGAGCACGGCCTCGACGTCCATCTCCTCGACCGCCAACCCGCGGTACTCGATGCGCCGGCGAGGCACGACCTCGAGGCCTTCGAGCAGCGCAGCGGTCTCGGCGCGTCCATGGGTCTCGACGAAGCCCACGACGACGTCCACGCCTCGCTTGCGGAGCGCATGCGCTTCTTCGAGCATGCGATAGGTCTTCCCCACCCCGGCCGCGAAGCCGATGTAGAGCTTCAGGCGGCCACGCCGCGCGCGCTGAACCATCTCGAGGAAGTCTTCGGGGCGAGGCCGCGACACAGTCACTCAAGGGCCTCCGCAGCCGCCCGTGCGCCGATTTGGCGAACTCCGGCGGCTGCACCGATCCGGGTACCGTACACCGCGCGGTGACAGGCCGGCCAGCGCGATTCCGTCACCCCCCGAACGGGATGGGCCCCAGGTGCTCCGCGAGCGGCCCCAGCGCGGCGACCGGCAGGAAGAGCAATGCCCCGATGATGAGGATCGTGCCGAGTAACAATCCGCCGAACGTGAAGGTGTCGTCCCGCATCGTGCCGACCGAGAAGGGGGTTGCCTTCTTCGCCGCGAGTCCGCCGGCCAGCGCAATCGGCGCGACGATCGGGAGGAAGCGGCTGAGGACGATGACGAGGCCCGACACGATGTCCCACTGCGCGCTCGTGGGAGCCGGGGTGGGATTCGCGTTGAAGCCCCAAGTGTCGCCGAGCCCTTCGAAGCCCGAGCCGTTGTTGGCCGACGCGGAAGAGAACTCGTACATGATCTCCGCGAAGCCGTGCGGCCCGGGATTGCTCTCCGCCTTGATGCCCCACGGCGTGGCGGCGAAGAGCCCCGTCGGCAGGAGAATCAGGATGGGGTGAACCAGCAGCGCGAGCATCGCGAGCTTCATCTCGCGCGCGCCCACCTTCTTCCCGAGATACTCGGGGCTCCGCCCGACCATCTGGCCCGTGACGAAGACACCGATGATCAGAAACAAGAGCAGGTTGATCATCCCGACGCCCTTGCCACCGAAGACACAGTTGATCCACATCCCGAACATCGGCGAGAGACCCGCCATCGGGTTCAGGCTGTCGTGTGCCCCGTTCACCGCGCCGCAGGTCACCGCGGTGGTGATCGCGGCGAACGTCGCCTTCGCTGAGGTGCCGAAGCGCAGCTCCGTGCTCTCGAGGTTCCCCAGATGCTGGTCGACCGGCAGCCCGGCGACGGCGGGCACGGTGACCAACTGCGTCCCGCCTTCCGCTGCCGCGCTCGGCAGTCCGTAGACTCGGCTGACCGGGTGCGCCGTCAGACCGGGATTCGGCTTCAGCGTGTCCCAGTAGATCGCCCAGCCGATCATTCCGACCATCATGGTCATCATTACGCCGTAGATCACCACCGCGTGGCGCACCCGTTTCAGCATGCGGCCGAACATCAAGACTAGAGAGAACGGGAAGAGGCACATCCCGATGCAGCTCAGGAAGTTGGACCAGGCGCTCGGGTTCTCGAACGGGTGCGCGCCGTTGGCGCCGTAGAAGCCACCGCCGTTGGTGCCGAGCTGCTTGATCGGGATGATCGCCGCCAGCGGGCCGACCACGATGGTCTGCTGCTTCGCCTGGCCGTCGTCGGTCGTCCCCATCGCGCCGGGCTCGAGCGTGTCGACCTTCACCGAGCTCGCGTAGGTCATCGGCGTGCCGGCCTGCAGGAACAGGACGCCGAACAAGAGCGAGAGCGGGACGAACATGTAAGCGACGACTCGCCACATGTCGACGAAGAAGTTGCCGACGTGAGGCTCGCTTCGCAGCGCGCGGATGATCGCGGTGAGCGAGCAGAATCCGACCGACGCCGAGAGGAACATGGCGGTGAGCACGAAGAAGATCTGGCTGAAGTTCGAGAAGTGGACGTCGCCCGAGTAGTGCTGCAGGTCCGTGTTCGTGATGAGCGACACCACCGTGTGGAAGATCGTCGTGGGCGCGAGCATGCCCTTGCCGTCCGGGTTCAAGGGCAGCAGGGGCTGGAGGGCCAGCACCAGAAACCCGAAGACGAACATCACGCCGTTCGCGACCAGCATCGCTGCCGCGTACTGCTTCCAGTTCTGCGGGCCGCTGTCGAGACGCGCTTCGAACCAACTCAGCAGCCTCGGCGCGCGGTATCTCCCGGTCATGATCCAGGCGAGATAGCGGCTCAACGGGATCGAAAGGATCACGGTCGTGACGAGGATCAGAGCCGGCAGAAGCCACAGGTGCAACGGCTTCATGTGACGGATCTCAGATTCGCTCGCACGCGAGCAAGAATGCGTACATGGCGCCCAGACTCACGACGCCCACCACGAACAGCGCGGGAAGCCAGACCACAGGATTCATTGCCTACCCCTCGAGTGACTCTATGACTGGACTGACTCATGCGTGCCGTGCACGGGGCATGCCGAGGTTCAAAGGGCTCCGAGGGCGCTTGGGCGAGCGCCTCGCGGTTCGGCGAGAGGCGGCGTCCTTCAAAGCGCGCAAAGTGACCCTGCGATTTGCAGGAGTCACTTCCGCGCGGAGAGAGACCCGTGACCCGAAGGCGGCGGACGCAGCCGGGACTGCGCGCAGACTCGCGAGCGCGTCACGGCCACGCCGCCACTCCCAGAGATCGAGAAGAACGAAGCTCCGGGGGCGGCTCAGGAAGCCGGCTCGCCGAAGTGCTTGCGGAGCTCGAGGTTGACCTCGAGCACGTTGACGACCTTCTCTCCGAAGAGCCCTCCGAACGGGGCAGAGGTGTGGTCATCCAGGATGCGCTGGATCTCCGTCTGCACGTCGGCGGGCTCGCGGTTGAGATTGGTCGCCCACTTGCCGGCGACGCGGTCGAGCTGGAAGCGGGCGTTTGCGAGCGAGATGTGCGGATCGAGCCCCGACCCGGACGCCGTGACCATGTCGCCCGGAACGTCTTGCAGCGCGACGTCGGGGTGCTCCTGCCGCCACATGTCGAAGAAAGTCGACTGGATGTCGCTCCCCTCGGCGACCGGCTTGATCACGCTCTGGGTCTTGCCGTCGGGCGTCGTCTCGGAAACGGCCGACGGGAACTTGCCGGGATTCTCCTTCGAAAAGCTCTCGAAGAAGACCACCGCCAGGTCCGCCGCCTTCGGCTCCGGAGTTCCCGGGTTGCTCTTCACGAACGCAGCGACGTCGGCCGAATGCGACTTGGCCCAGTCGTCGATGTACGCGGCATGAGTCGCATCGGCACTCACCCACGACGCCGCCACTCCGTTGTGCGCGTCGGCCCATTGCGCGACCAGATGAGGCTGTCCCTGGAACTGATCCTTCTGGAACCATGACTCGACGTCCGGCGCGACGAGTTGCCCGGCCTTCGGGCCCGCGGCGTACTTCACGATCGGCCCGAGTGCCTTCGCCACGCGGTCGCGCAGCACGTAGTTCGAGGCCGCGAGGTTCGAAGGGCCCGATGCGGACGCGTCGTACGACACGGCCGAGGGGCGCGGCTGGAAGTATTCGTCCTTGGTGAACGGCTGCGCGATCAGCTCCGAGCCGATCACCTTCCCGTCCGGACCGGTGATCAGACTCCCGTTTGCCTGGTACGGGAAGATCGTCTGGCCGATCACCCAGAGGACTCCTGGGTACAAACCGCACGTGATCACGACTGCGAAGGCCAGCAGCCACAGACTCTTCGTGAGATACTTGGTCATCTTCCGTCTCCTGCTCTTCTAGTCACTCACGCGGCCAGATTGAGCGCGACCATCGCGACGTCGATCAGCTTGATGCCCGCGAAGGGCACCAACACGCCTCCCAGGCCCCAGATCAAGAGATTGCGGCGCAGCAGCGCCTCCGCGCCGACCGGGCGGAACTTCACGCCGCGCAGCGCGATCGGGATCAGCATCGGAATGATCAGCGCGTTGAAGATCACCGCCGACAGAATCGCCGAGGTGGGCGAGTGCAGGTGCATCACGTCCATCGCCTTCAGCCACGGCAGCGTTCCCGCGAAGAGCGCGGGCACGATCGCAAAGTATTTCGCCACGTCGTTCGCGATCGAGAACGTGGTGAGTGCGCCGCGCGTCATCAGCAGCTCTTTCCCGATCTCGATCGCCTCGATCAGCTTGGTGGGATCGCTGTCGAGATCCACCATGTTGCCGGCTTCTTTCGCCGCGTTCGTCCCCGAGTTCATCGCGAGCCCGACGTCGGCCTGAGCCAGCGCCGGCGCG
>JBIOJK010000083.1:0-16387 GCA_044450765.1 Myxococcota bacterium
CCCCCCCCCGCCCCCGCCCGCTCGCGCCGGGGGCCCCCCCCGAGCTCTACTGCCAGCGCGTCCTCCGCACCCGGCCGCCCCCCGCCAATATTGGGGGGCTGGGGCCCGAGCGAGGCGCGCCACCGCCTCGAGCTCGCGCGCGCGCTCGAGGGCCTCGGCGACCGCTTCGAGGAGTTCGAGGGCGAGCTGCGCGCGAGCCTGCTCACTTACTCGGCGCAAGTCACTGCGGCGCACGCGCCGGCTGCACCGACCTTCGCACTCGCCGCCAGCGACGCTCTGCGAGCGGCGGCGGCCGAGCTCGAGCGCGAGCTCGCCGGGGTCAGCGGTCCGAACGACGCGCACGCGGAACACCTCTCGCGCATCGCCGCGAAGCGCGTCCGCTACCTGCTCGAGCCGGTGCGCGCGCTCGTCGACGGCGCCGGCCCCGTCCTCGCCGAGCTGCGCCGCGTGCAGGACCTGCTGGGCGAGCGCCACGACCGCGACCGACTCGGCGAAGCGCTGCGCGCTGCACTCGAGCGCGCCGCGCTGGCGACGGCGCAGGGGCTCAGCGCCGCGCTGCAGGCGCGCGACGAGCGCCTCGAGCGCTCGCTGCGCACGCGGACCGCCGAGAACGCGCTGCTCCATCTGCTGCGTGCGGCGCGCGGCGAGAGCGACGAGCTCTTCGCCGAGCTCGCGAGCGAGTGGCTGTTCGAGAAGAGCGCCCCCTTCTTCGCGCGCGTGCTCGCGATCTGCGAGTCACTCCGCCGACTCGGCTCTCCGCCTCAGGAGATCGAGCGCAAGTATCTGCTGCGCGGTCTGCCCGAGCGCGTGCGCGGCGCCGACGCCGTCGAGATCGAGCAAGGGTATCTCCCGGGCGGCGCGGTGCGCGAACGCCTCCGGCGCGCGGTCGGCCCGCGCGGCACGCGCTGGACGCGAACCGTCAAGGTCGGGACCGGAATCGTGCGCGCCGAGTTCGAGGAAGAGGTTCCGCCCAGCGAGTTCGCCCGCCTCTGGCCGCTCACCGAGGGGGCGCGGCTGCGCAAGCGCCGCTACCGCGTGCCCGACGGAGCGCTGACCTGGGAGATCGACGAGTTCCTCGATCGGCCGCTGGTGCTCGCCGAGATCGAGCTGCCGACGGAGGACGCCGCCGTCGTGGTGCCCGAGTGGCTCGAGCCCTGGCTCGCGCGCGAAGTCACGGGCGAGCCCGAGTTCTCGAACCTGCGCATCGCGTCCAGCTAGCCGAGCCGAGAGCCGGCCGACCGACTCAGCGCTCCGGCTTCGGGTGACTCGCCAGGAACTCCCAGATCGCCGGGGTCGCGGAAATCGCGGGAGACACCGGCGGCAGGATCACGGAAATCCGGTCGCCGCCGGGCCAGGCGTGCTTGCCCCCGTCGATCACGAAGTAGTCGACGCCCGAGCCCTCGTGGCAGCCCGTGTAGCGCGTCCGCCGAACGCCCGACCTCGGCGCAGAGTCGCGCGCCGCGGGGTCACAGCCGTTCGCCGCGCGCCAGAACGCGATCGCGCTCTCGGCCGAGGGGTACCCCCGGCCCGGCGGAGTGAGGATGCCCCGACCGCCCTCGATCGGGACAATGTCGTCGGCGGTGCCGTGGAAGTGAATCACCGACACCGGCTGACTCGGCGCGCAGCCGGGCGCCACGAGCGCGCCCGAGACGACGGCCACGGCCGCGAACACGTCGCTCGCCTCGCACGCGAGTCGATACGCCATCATGCCGCCGTTCGACATGCCGGCCGCGTACACGCGGCGCGGGTCGATCGCGACGCGGCGCGAGACCTCGGCGACCAGCGCGCGCATGAAGCCGACGTCGTCGATGCGCTGCTCCGCGGCCCAGCCGCAGCAGAGACCGGCGTTCCATACGAGAAACCTCGGCTGGCCGAACGCGAACGCGCTCGCGACCGCGCCGTGCGAGCCGTTCGGATAGACCGCGACGAAGCCGCGCCAGTCGGCCTCTTCGGAGAAGCCGGACTGCTGCGCGATGATGCGGCCGTTCCCGCCGGCGCCGTGCAGGACCAGCACGAGCGGCAGCGGCGCGCCGCTGACCGCCGGCGGCGGCACGTGAAGAACGTAGCTGCGCTCGACCCCGGCGACGGAGATCGTGTGGAGCTGGTCGCTCGCGCAGGCCGGGCTCGCGAGCAGAGTGAGTCCCAGGCAGAGCGCGGGCGCGACTCGAAGATCGCGGGCGCGGACGCGCGGCACGCTAGCCGCGCTGGAGCAGCCGGCGAGTCTCTTCGGAGGCGCCGGGGCCGGGCACGGTGCGCAGATCGCGCCGCGTCAGCACGTTTCCGTCCGCGTCGGTGACTTGCAGCTTGGGGACACGCCGGTTCGTGCGGCGGTCCTTCACGATCACCGGCTCGCCGCCCCTGCCGAAGATCCAGTCGTCGGACCACTCGCGCATGGCGGTGAGCAGCGGGAGCAGCGCCTCGCCCTTCGGAGTGAGTCGGTACTCGGAGTCGACCTTCGCGAAGATCTCGTGGGCGACGAGGCGCGAGAGCCGGTTCGACAGGATGTTCTTCGCGATGCCGAGGCTGGCCTCGAAGTCGCTGAAGCGCCGCGCGCCGAAGAAGGCGTCGCGCACGATCAGCAGGGTCCACCAGTCGCCCAGCGCCTCGAGCGCCTGGGCGATCCCGCAGTTCATCTGGTCGAAGCGCTTGCGTCCCATGCGCGCGGATCGTAGCATCGATCGGGCGCTAGTTGCATAAAGAAACCGAGTAGGAGAGTCTTCCGCACGTGAGCGAGCGCGTCGCCGTCGTCACGGGGGTCGGGCCGGGAACGGGCGCCGCACTCGTGCGCCGCTTCGCCGCCGACGGCTATCGGGTCGCGATGCTCGCGCGCGAGGCGACCCGGCTCGAGAAGCTGGCAGCCGAGATCCCCGGAGCAGCGCCGTTCCCGGTCGACGTGGCCGATCTCGACGCGCTGCGCGTTACGCTTTCGCGCGTGCGCGCGTCGCTCGGCACGCCGACCGTGCTGCTGCACAACGCGGTCGCGGGCGGCTTCGGCGCGTACGACACGGTGAAGCCCGAGGATCTCGAGCAGCGCTTCCGGGTCAATGTGACTTCCCTGCTGGTGCTGGCTCAGGAGCTCGCGCCGGGAATGGTCGCGGCCGGCGGCGGTGCGATCGCGGTCACGGGCAACACCTCCGCGTGGCGCGGCAAGGCGGGCTTCGCCGGCTTCGCGCCGACCAAGGCCGCCCAGCGCGTGCTGTGCGAGTCACTGGCCCGCGCGCTCGGCCCACAGGGCGTGCACGTCGCGTACGTGGTCATCGACGCGGTGATCGACGTGCCGTGGACGCGGCGCGCCTACCCGGATCGCCCCGACGAATTCTTCATCCGCCCCGCCGGCATCGCCGACGCGGTGCACCATCTGGTGCACCAGGAGCGCTCGGCCTGGACCTTCGAGCTCGACCTTCGACCCTTTGGAGAAAGCTGGTGAGAATGGCCAACGCGACCAGTGAGTGGAGATCGACGGCCTGCATCCTGTGCGAGTGCAACTGCGGCATCGAGGTGCAGCTGGGCGGGCCCGAGGGCCGCAACCTGGTGCGCGTGCGCGGCGACGACGCCCACCCCTCGTCGCAGGGCTACGCGTGCGAAAAGCCGTCGCGCCTCGACTTCTACCAGAACGGCCCGCACCGGCTCACGAAGCCCCTGCGGCGCCGCGCCGACGGCACGTTCGAGGAGATCGACTGGGACACCGCGATTCGCGAGGTGGCCGCGCGCTTCAAGGCCGTGCGAGACACTCACGGCGGCGACTCGATCTTCTACTACGGCGGCGGCGGCCAGGGGAATCACCTGCCCGGCGGCTACGGCGCGACGACGCGGTCCGCCCTCGGCTCGATCCACCGCTCGAACGCGCTCGCGCAGGAGAAGACCGGCGAGTTCTGGGTCGCGACCAAGATGGTCGGCGGCTACTCGCGCGCGAACTTCGAGAACTGCGAAGTCGGCATCTTCCTCGGCAAGAACCCGTGGTTCTCGCACAGCATCCCGCGCGCGCGCGTGACGATCCGCGAGATCGCCAACGACCCGGAGCGCTGTCTGATCGTGATCGACCCGCGCCGCACCGAGACCGCGGAGCTCGCGGACATCCACCTGCAGGTGAGGCCTGGCGCAGACGCGTTCCTGCTCGCCGCGCTGCTCGGGGTGATCGTGCAGGAGGGGCTCGTCGCAGGGGACTGGCTCGCGGAGCACACCGACGGCGCCAGCGAAGTCTTGCCGCATCTCGACTCACTCGACGTGGCCGCGTACAGCGCCAAGGCCGGCGTGTCCGAGGAGCGGGTGCGCAGCACCGCGCGCCGCATCGCCGCGGCGAAGAGCGTCGCGACCTTCGAGGACCTGGGCGTGCAGATGAACCGCCACTCCACCCTGGTCTCGTACCTGCACAAGCTGCTCGTGCTGCTCACCGGGAACTTCGGCAAGAAGGGCGCGGGCTACCGGCCCACCTCGATCGTGCCGCTGGCGACCGGGAACGACGAGGGGCGCCGCACGCCGGTGACCGGCGCGCGCATCATCGGCGGACTGACGCCGTGCAACGTGATTCCGGACGAGATCCTCAGCGACCACCCCAAGCGCTTCCGCGCCCTGCTCGTCGAGAGCGGGAATCCAGCCCACTCACTCGCGGACAGCGCGCGCATGCGCGAGGCGATCGCCGCGCTCGAGCTCGTGGTCGTGATCGACGTCGCCATGTCCGAGACCGCTCGGCTGGCGCACTACGTGCTGCCGGTCGCGAGTCAGTTCGAGAAGGCCGAGGCCACGTTCTTCAACTTCGAGTTCCCGAACAACTACTTCCACCTGCGCAAGGCGCTGCTCGAGCCACAGCACGGTCTGTTCTCGGAGGCCGAGCTGCACGCGCGTCTGGTCGAGGCGCTCGGCGCCATGCCGCAGGACGCGGTCGCGGCGCTGCGCACGGCCTGGCTCGAAGGCCGCGCCGCGTTTCGCACGAAATTCTACGAGCTCGTCGCTGCGAACCCGCGGCTGATGGGCGTGGGGCTGGTCGTGTTGTACCGCGCGATCGGGGACCTCTTGCCGAAGGGGCTCGCCGAGGGCGCCGGTCTCTGGGCAGTGTGTCAGATCGCGGCACAGAAGTACCTTCCGTCTCTGAACCGCGCCGGCTTCGCCGGCCCCGCGCCCGACGCCGCCGACGCGCTGTTCGACGCGCTGCTCTCGAGCAAGAGCGGCGTGGTGTTCTCGGTCGACGAGTGGGAGGAGAGCTTCGCGCGCGTGGACACACCGAACCGGCGCATCCAGCTCGCGATCCCCGAGCTCTTCGACGAGCTCGACTCACTCGCCGCCGAGCCCGCGCCCGGCGCGAGCGCCGAATTCCCCTTCGTTCTCTCTGCCGGTGAGCGGCGTTCGTTCACGGCGAACACGATCATCCGCAACCCGAACTGGCGCCGGAAGGACCGCGCCGGCGCGCTGCGCATGAGCCCCGACGACGCGCGGCGCATCGGCGTGGCCGACGGCGGGCACGCTCGGCTCTCGACCAGGCGCGGCAGCGCGGAAGTCACGGTCGAGGTCTCCGATCGCATGCAGCCGGGTCACATCTCGCTGCCGAACGGGATGGGCCTCGACTTTCCCGACCTCGGCCGGACCGGAGTCGCGCCGAACGAGCTGACTCACGGCGCCGACCGCGACTGGGTCGCCGGCACTCCCTGGCACAAGCACACGCCGGCGCGCGTGGAGGCGCTGTGAGCGGATCCGGCGCGGGCGCGCCCGCGCTGCGCGTGTTCTCCTATCTGCCGAATCCGCGGGTGGCGAAGGCGACGATCGCTGCGCGACTCTGCGGCGTGTCACTCGAGGTGCGTGGAGCTTCGCCCCGCGAGCTCGCCGGCTGGCTCTGGGACTTCGACGCACGCCCGCTCGCGCCGGGCGAGTCACTCGGCGGCGAGCGCGCGCGCGAGGCGCGCACCGGCTTCGCCGGCACCCTTCAGAAGACCGCCGCGTTCCTCGACGCGCACCCGTTCGGCACCGTGCCCGCCGCGTTCAGCCCCGACGGATCAGTCGGCATCTTCGAGTCGAACAGCATCCTGCGCGCGGTCGCGCGCATCGCGGGCGAGAAGTCGGGCCTCTACGGCGGCAACGCCTACACGGCTTCGCGGATCGACTCGTTCCTCGACGCGAGCCTCGTCTTCGCGCGCGATGTCCAGGTGTATCTGCTCGAGCTCACGGCTGGGAAGATCAAGGCGCCGACTCAGGAGCGCGCGCGTGCCGCGCGCGACGCCTACCTCGGGGGCATCGACCGGGCGCTCGCGCCGAACGGCTCGTTTCTGGTCGGTGACTCACTCACTTTGGCCGATATCTGCTTCGCCGCGGAGCTCGCGCTGTTCTCGGCCGAGCGCGTCCACCGCAAGGTGCTCGAGGAAGCCGCTCTGCCCGCGCTCTACGGCGATGAGCTGCAGCGCGCGTTCCCGCGCGCGCTCGCCCACTTCGCGCGCCTCTGCGCGCATCCCGCGTTCGCGCCGGATCTCGGGCCCTATCTCGCGAAGCTCGCCGCGGCCTAGCCCGCTCGCTTGAAGTTGCGCACGCGAACGCGCTACATGGTGCGCATGCCGATCACCAACGGAACCGAGCTCCTCGACCCGCAGGTCTACGCGACTCACGGCTACCCGCACGAGCTCTGGACCCGGATGCGGCGCGAGGCCCCAGTGCACTGGTGCGAGCCGGACGAGCTCGTGCCGTTCTGGGCGATCACGAAGCACGCGCACATCTGCGAGATCTCCAAGCAGCCCGACTTGTTCAGGAGCGGCAACGGCATCGTGCCGGCGACCCGGGAGGTCGCGGAACGCATCGCGCGCGGCGAGAAGAGCCCCTTCGACATGATGCAGACGATCATCACCATGGACGCGCCCAAGCACCGCGCCTACCGCAAGGTGGCGAGCCCGTGGTTCACGCAGAAGGCGCTCGCGCGCGTCGACGACGTCGTGAAGGCGAGCGCGCGGCGCCTCGTCGACCGGCTCTGCGAGGCGCAGAAGAACGGCGAGGGCACCTTCGACTTCGTGACCGAGATCGCGGTGCCGCACCCGCTGCGCATTCTGTGCTCGATCCTCGGCATCGCCGAGGCCGACGAGCCACTGGTGCTGCGACTCACTCAGCAGCTCTTTGCCGGCGAGGACCCGGAGTTCAAGCGCTCCGAAGCCGACCGCGACGAGGCGTTCCGCGCGCTCGGCATCGAGTTCCTGCAGTTCTTCGGCAAGATCATCGCGGACCGGCGCGCGAACCCGAGCGGCGATCTGGCCGGAGTGCTGGCCAACGCCGAGATCGACGGCGCGCGCATGGGCGACCTCGAGACACTCGGCTACTACCTGATCACCTTCACCGCAGGCCACGACACCACGCGCAACAGCCTCGGCGCGGGCATGCTCGCGCTGGTCGAGAATCCGGCGGAGCGCGAGAAGCTGCGCCGCGACCCCGAGGGGCGCGTGGCCGACGCCGTCGAGGAGATCGTGCGCTGGGCGACGCCGGTGAACTACATGATGCGCACGGCCTCACGCGATTGCGAGCTGGGCGACACCAAGGTGCGTCAGGGCGAGCGCCTGCTGATGTTCTACGCCTCGGCGAACCGCGACGAGGACGTGTTCGAGGACCCGTTCTCGTTCCGCATCGACCGCCACCCGAACCCGCACCTGGGCTTCGGCATCGGCGAGCACTTCTGCCTGGGTTCGCACCTGGCGCGCCGCTCGCAGCGCGCCCTGTTCAGCGAGCTGATCGGCCGGCTCGAAGACGTCGAGCTCGCCGCCCCGCCGCAGCGCCTGGCCGCGAGCTTCGTGGCCGGGATCAAGCACCTGCCGCTGCGCTGCCGGCTGCAGCCGGCGGCTCGCGGGTCGCGTCACTGAGCGATCGCCGACATCATCCGCGCGACGTGGTCGCTGAAGACACCGTCGACGCCGAGCGCTAAGATCGCCCGGAGACTGGCATCGTCCTGCGCGTCCCAGGCCAGGAGCTTGCGGCCGGCGCCGCGGAACACCCGGGCGAGCGGCGCGCTCCAGTCACTCCAGTGCAGGTTGAGCGCGTCGATGTCGAGCGCGGCCATCCGCTCGGCGCGCGCGGCGGGCGGCGTGCGCATGTGAGTCAGCCGGGTCGAGTCGACCAGACGCACCGAGTCCGACAGCTCGCGCCAGGGCGCGACGACTCGCCAGCTCCAGTGACACAGCCAGAGCCGCGCCTCGGCGGCGGCGCGGCGCGCAGTCGCGACGACCGCCTGCGCGGCCTCCGGATCCTTCACGTCGAGTGACAGGTCGAAGCTGCGACCGAACTCGCTGTACAGATCCGCGAGCGCGGGGACGTGGCCGGGAAGCTCCGCGCGGGGTGCGGAGCGGATCTCGCGCCCGTCGGGCAGCACTCCGTCGTGGTCCAGGACCGGAACGCCGTCGGCCGTGAGCCACACGTCCGACTCGAGGCCGGTCGCGCCCAGCCGCAGCGCGAGCGCGAAGGCCTCAAGCGTGTTCTCGCGCGCGTCCGCCGACGCGCCGCGGTGTGCGAATCCGATGCAGCGCATGCGCGCAGGGTAACGCGCGGAGCGGGCTGCGAGCCGGCAGCGGGGCTTGCGCCGCGGTTCACGGGTCGGGAAGCTGCGCTCCGCATGAATCGCGAACCCTGGTGGCACCCCGACCGCTTTGCGCGCAGGCGCAGCGCGCTCGAGACGCGCGCGCGCATCGCCGCCGCCGTGCGCGCGCACTTCGCGGCCGAGGGGTTCCTCGAGGTCGAGACTTCAGCACTGCAGGTGTCTCCCGGTCTCGAGCCGCATCTGTTCGCGTTCGAGTCGCGGCTGCGCGATCCGCACGGCGCGGCGGATCGGCCGCTGTATCTGCGCACCTCGCCCGAGTTCGCGCTGAAGAAGCTGCTGGTCGCGGGTCTGCCGCGGATCTTCGAGCTCGCTCACTCGTTCCGGAACGCGGAGCGCTCGTCGACTCACCACCCCGAGTTCACGATGCTCGAGTGGTACCGGGCCGGGGCGAGCTACGAAGCACTGTGCCGCGATTGCGAGTCGCTTCTGCGGGTCGCCGCGGACGCGGCCGGGGTCGAGAGACTGCGCTGGCGGGGGCTCGAGTGCGATCCGCGGGCGCCGGCGGAGCGACTCACCGTGGCCGGCGCCTTCGCCGCGCACGCCGGCGTCGAACTCGCCGATCTGCGGCGCAGCGGGCGCGAGAGCTTCGGGGACCGCTTCTTCCGCTGCTTCCTCGAGTCGGTCGAGCCGAAGCTCGGGATCGGCCGCGCGACTCTGCTCGTCGATTGGCCGATCGAGCTGGCGGCTCTCGCGCGAGCCAAGGCCGGCGACCCTGCGCTCGCGGAGCGAGTCGAGCTCTTCGCGTGCGGGCTCGAGCTCGCGAACGGCTGGAGCGAGCTGACCGACGCGACCGAGCAGCGGCGCCGCTTCGAGCACGACCTGGCCGAGAAGGCGCGCCTGTACGGGGAGCGCTATCCCATCGACGAAGACTTCATGGCCGCGCTCGAGCACGGCCTGCCCGAGAGCGCGGGCATGGCGCTCGGGTTCGACCGCCTCGTGATGTGCGCGACGGGCGCCGAGCGCATCGACGACGTGCTCTTCGCGCCGGTGGACGAGGGATGAGACGCACGCTCGAGATCGCAGAGCTCGTAGGCGCGGGGCTCGTGCCGCGCGAGCGCGCGGACGCCCTACACCAGGTTGCGTCGCGCTGGTCGGTAGCGCTGACTCCCGGCGTCGCCTCGCGCATCGATCCCGCCGATCCGAGCGACCCGCTCGCGCGCCAGTTCGTGCCGAGCGAGGACGAGCTGCGGGTCGCGCCCGACGAGCTCGAGGATCCGATCGGCGACCTCGCGCATCGCCCGCGCAAGGGCATCGTGCACCGCTACCCCGACCGCGTGCTGCTCACGCCGAGCAGCGCGTGCGCAGTGTACTGCCGGTTCTGCTTCCGCCGCGAGCGCATCGGGCCGGGCGGCGACTCGCTCTCGCGCGAGGAGCTGGACCGCGCGCTCGACTACATCGCCGGCGAGTCGCGGATCTGGGAGGTGATCCTCTCGGGCGGCGATCCGCTCGTGCTCGCGCCGCGCCGCCTCGCGGCGATCGTGCGCCGACTCGACGCGATCCCGCACGTGCAGGTGATCCGCGTCCACACGCGCGTGCCCGCGATGGACCCCGAGCGCGTGACTCCCGCGCTCGTGAGCGCGCTCGAGTCGCGCAAGGCCGTCTGGGTCGTGCTGCACGCGAACCACGTGCGCGAGCTCGACGCCGCTGCGCGCGAGGCGTGCGCGCGCATCACCCGCGCCGGAGTCCCGATGCTGGCGCAGACGGTGCTGCTCGCGGGCGTGAACGACGATCCGGGGGCGCTCGAGCAGCTGTTTCGCGCGCTCGTCGCGATGCGGGTGAAGCCGTACTATCTGCACCACTTGGATCTCGCGCCCGGGACCGCGCGCTTCCGCACGTCGATCGCCGCGGGGCAGGAGCTGGTGCGCGGTCTGCGCGGGCGAGTCTCCGGACTGTGTCAGCCGGAGTACGTCCTCGACATTCCGGGCGGCGCGGGAAAGGCGCCGATCGGCCCGAGCTATCTCAGCGAGTGCGACTCACTGGGCGCGCGCGTGGTGCACGACTGGCAAGGGAAGCCGCACCTCTACTCCGAGGGCTCGCGGGGCCGCGAAGCCGAGCGCGACGAGGTGGACGGCACGTAGTCGCCGCCCAGCGCGACCCGGCGCACGCCGTCGCTGTCGGTCGCCTGGTGACCGACCGCGGCCCGCGGCGCGGGAAACTCGGCGACGGTGTTCTCGAGGCGGCCGAGGCCCGTGACTTCCACTTCGACGACGTCGCCCGGCTTCATGGGCCGCGAGTTCGCGGGCGTGCCGGTGAGCACGACGTCGCCCGGCAAGAGCGTGATGTGCCGCGCGAGGTCGGCGAGCTGGTAGTCGATGCCGAAGACCATCTCGGAGACTGGACCTTCTTGAACGACCGTGCCGTTCAGCCGGGTCCGCACGGTCGACGCGCGCACGTCGACCCCGCGCACGATTCCGGGGCCGATCGGACAGAAGCCGTCCATGCCCTTGACGCGCAGCATCGAGCCGGAGTCCGTATCTCGAAAGTCCTGGCAGCCGACGTCGTTCGCGGGCGCGAAGCCGGCCAGGTGCTCCCAGACCTCGTCGGGAGTCACGTTCCGCATCGGGCGGCCGACGATCGCCGCGATCTCGCCCTCGTAGTTCAGATACTGACAGCCCGCCGGGCGCAGCAGCAGCCCCCGGTGCGCGTTCAGCGCGGTGACCGGCTTCTGGAAGTACGTTGGAGTCACGAGCGCAGGCGCGCGGAACTCGACGCGCCGCGACTCGTAGTTCAAATGGATGCACAGAATCTTCGTCGGCTCGCAGGGCGCGAGGTATACGGCGTCGGCTTCCGCGACGTGGCGGCCGTCGGGCAGGCGCAGCCGGTCGCCGTCGACGGAGACCCAAGTCGGCACGCCCCCGGCGACGATTCGCCTGGACTCGCGGCGCGGTCCGTCGAGGACGCTCACGGCTGGAACCAGGGGTGCGCGTGGCCGGTGCCGACGGCCGAGAGCGCGCTGTACCCGGCGCTGAGAGTCACTCGCTCTTCTCCTCGAGGAAGCGGTCGACCAGCCTGCGCCCGCGTTCCTTCGGCGAGAACAGGTGCGCCAGCATGCGGTTGCGCGCCGCCGACGCGAGATAGAAGCGCTCGTACTGCTCGCCGCGGCTCCCGAGCGCGCTGGCGGCGAAGTCCCAGGCCAGTCGGAAGACGCGGATCCGCGCCTCGGCCGAGGCGCCGCCCGCGCCCTGCAGATACACCGCGAGCAGCGGCCCGAGCACGGGGTCGCGGAGCTGTGACTCGCTCGGCGTCGCCAGCAGGTTGTGCGAGCCGATCAGCCGCAGGATCTCGTTCACGCGTGGCATCCAGACGGGCATGAAGTGGCGCAGCTGCGCGAGCGGGGCGCCGTTGGGGAACCAGACGCCGTTGCCCCAGTGGAACGCCTCGGCTTCCGAAGTGCGCAGCGCCGCGCGAGTCAGCTCGGCGTAGCCGAAGATCTCGCCGAGCAGCTCCGCGGTCGCCGGCGATTTGTCGCCGATCAGCTCCGCCATGCGGCAGCCGAGGCCGTAAGCGAACTCGAGCTTGGTCTGGGCGCGGATCATCGTCTGCTGCATCACGTTCGGGTACCAGCCCGTGGCCAGCACCTGGTTGTACACGTCGATGTTGCCGTCGATGAAGATGCGGTCGCGCGGGACTTCGACGCGGTCGAAGATCACGAACGCGTCCTGCTCGTCGAAACGGCTCGAGAACGGGTGGTCGAAGCGATTGGTCCCGCGCGAGACACTGTCCCGGCACAGAAAGCGCAGGCCGGGGGTCGCGCACGGAATCGAGAACGCCAGCGCGTAGCGCGCGCCGCCGGCCGGGATCGGGTGACCGGGATACACGGCGATCTCGTTCGCGAACGGCGCCAAGGTCGCCAGGATGCGCGCGCCGCGGACCACGATGCCGTGCGCGGTCGACTCGACCTTGTGCAGCGCGACCTCTCCGCCACCGCCGGCGATGTCCGGCAGGCTCTTGTCGATCGTCGGATGGATGATCGTGTGAGTGAGCGCCAGGTCGCGGCGGCGCAGCTCCGTCTGGAAGCGCACCAGGTTCGCGGCGCCGGCGTCGTTGCCGAACGCGCCCCACTCGTCGGCGCGGCCGGCGAAGCCCGCGAACGTCACGTTCATGTAGTCGGGCGTGCGGCCCATGACGCCGACCGTGCGCTCGGCGATGCGCTCGAGACAGGCGCGGCGGCGCTCGAGGTCCGCGCGCGAGCGCGGGATCCAGTGACTCAGGTTGATCGGCTCACCGGTCTCTGGATCGGGAGTGAGACACGCGGCCGCGTGCTCGTGCTGCAGGTCGAAGATCTCGCCCAGCAGCTCCGCCGCGCCCGCCAGCGCAGGGTGCGAAGTGGGATCGCGCACGCGATCGCCGTCCACCCAGAGCTCGCGCCCGTCGCGAAGGCTCTCGAGGAACTCGCTTCCACGGCGCGCCACGCCCCGAGTCTACACCGTTCGCGCCAAGCTCTACTCGAGCACGGCATTGCCTCGAAGTCGCGACGCGAGCGGCGAAGAGCGCGCTGCGAGAGCCGTCGGGCCTAGGCCGCGGCGTACTCGAAGTGGTGCGACTGGGCCTGCGCCTCGAGGCGCAGATCGCGCAGCAGGTCGATGCGCTCCAGGGCGCCGCCGCAGCCGGCGACCCCCGCGGTCATCGGATCCTTCGCGACCGCGACGGGCAGGCGCAGCTCGCGCATCAGGAGCTCGGCGAGCCCGTCGAGGCGCGCGCCTCCGCCCGCGAGCACGATTCCGTTCTGCGCGATGTCGGCCGAGAGCTCGGGCGGCGCGTCCTCGATCACGATGCGCACCGCCTCGACCAGCGCGGCCACTGCGGGCGCGAGCGCTTCGCGCAGCTCTTCGGCGCGCACTCGCACGACGCGCAGCGCGCCGGTGACTCGATCGCGTGCATCGATGCAGACGTCGCGGTGATCCTGGCGCGGAAGCGCGCAGCCGAGCTGCTCCTTCAGGGCGCGCGCCTGCGCGAGACCGATCTCGACGTCGAGCTTGCGCTTCATCCAGGCGCGCACCGCCTCGTCGAGCTTGGCGCCGCCGACGCGCATCGTGCGCGCGTGCACGACGCCCGAGAGAGTGACCACCGCGACCTCGGTCGTGCCCGCGCCGATGTCGACCACGAGCTTGCCGCCGCGCACCGCCGCTGGCACGTCGGCGCCGAGCGCCGCCGCCATCGGAGCCGCGAGCAGATAGACTTCGCGCGCCCCGGCGCCCTTGGCGGCCGACACCAGCGCGCGTCGCTCCACCTGAGTGAGCTCGCAGGGAACCGACAGCACGAGCCGCGGCCGCAGCAGCGCCAGGCGATTTCGCGCGTGCAGGATGAGCGCGCGCAGCAGAACCATTGCCCCTTCGTAGTCCGCGATCGCGCCGTCGCGCAGCGGGCGGACTTCCTCGATGGCCTCGGGCATGCGCGCGATCAGGTCCGCCGCGCTCTGCCCGACCGCCCAGATCTCACCGCTGCGGCGGTGGCGCGCCACGACCGCGGGCGCGGTGAACACGACCCCGGTGCGGCGGCTGGTGACTCGCGCGTTCGCCGTGCCGAGATCGATGCCGAGATCGGCGGAGAACAAGCGGCCGAGATTTTGAGTTCGCTTCGTTTCGGGCATTCGGGCCTCCGTGCGGGGCCATGCTGCAGCCTCCGTGCCCGGCAATCAGGAGGCCGCAGGCGCAGCGCAGCTCGGCGACGGAGATCGGCGCCGTGACTGCGCGCGCGCCGCCACTCCCCGGCCGAGAAGCCGGCGCGCGCCTGTGTAAGGTGCTTCCACCGAAAAGTGGCGGCGACCGGTCATTGCGCCGGCGGAGACTCTGCCTGCGCGGCGATCCGCACCTCGAGCTCGCGCAGCTCGTCCGCGCGCAGCTTGCGCCAGCGGCCGGGGCGGAGCGTGCCGAGCTCGATGTTCATCACGCGCACGCGCACGAGTCGTTTCACGCCGAGCTCGAGCGCTTCGCACATGCGGCGGATCTGCCGGTTCCGGCCCTCCGTGAGCACCAGCCGGAAGACGCGCGTGGCCAGCCGTTCGGCGACGGCGGGCAGCGTCTTGCGGCCGTCGAGCTCGATGCCCGACCGCATCCGCGCGAGCGCGCGATCCGAGACCGGGCGGTCGACCTCGATCACGTACTCCTTCTCGTGACCGTGGCCCGCGCGCAGGATCGCGTTCACCAGCTCGCCTCGGTTGGTCAGCAGAATCAGGCCCTCCGAGAACTTGTCGAGGCGACCGACGTGAAAGACTCGCTCGGGGTAGTCCACGGCCTGGATGATGTTTTCGGGCACCCGCGGGTCGGACGTGCACTCGATCCCCGCGGGCTTGTGATACGCGAGCACGACTGACTTCTTCTCGCGCACGCGAAGCGGCTTGCCGTCCAGCTCGACCAGGTCGCCGTCCGCGACCGCGTCGCCGTGCACGGCGGCGCGCCCGTTGATCCGCACGCGGCCCGCGGCGACGAGCTTGTCGGCCTCGCGCCGCGAGCAGATTCCGTGGTCCGTGAAGTAGCGGTTGATGCGAATGCGCGAGATCGTACTTCAGCGGGCGCGCGGCGGCTCCAGCTGCGGCGGGCCGCCGACCGGCGGCCTCTCCGCCTCGCCGGGGATCGGGTTCGGGAGCTCCCAGTCTCTGTGCAGATCACGCCGGCGCCGGGTAAGCTCTCCGGCGCTCGGTGACATGTCTCGGCGGAGCAGGAGAGGGCGAAGTGACCAGTGACTTCAAGGCGCCGCTCGCGCCGCGCCTCGTGGCGACGTCGGTGCTCGGCACGGTCGTCCTGCTCGGCGAATCGGCGCTCATGCTGGCGCTCGCGAGCTACGTGCCGCGGCAGGTCGCCCCGATCTTCCTCGGGGTCGCCGTCAGCCTGGTCGCGCTGCTCGGCGGGATCGCGCTCGTGGCGATCCGCGGCTACCGGCTCGAGGTCGGCGTGCTGCGCGTCGATCGGCCGCTCTGGTCGACGACTCACTCGCTCGCGGGGCTGCTCGGCGCGGCGCGCGATCCGCACGCGCTGCGGGTCTTCACGCTGCGCGGCTTCGGGAACAACGGCTTCTTCGCGCTGAACGGCTGGCGCTACGTCGCGCCCCACGGCTGGTGCCGCGTGCTCGCCACCAACCCCGAGAACGCGGTCGTGCTGCGCACTGCCGAGCGCACCCTGATCGTGACTCCCGAGCGACCCGACGAATTCGTGCAGCAGGCGCTGCTCTTCGCGCGCTCGGGCGCCGCCTAGTTCGCCGGGGCCTTCGCCTCTTCGACCTTCACCTCTTCGACGTCGGCGTTCGCTTTCGCGCGACACACTCCGACGCGGCCGTCGGCGAGGCGGAAGTCGACCATGATCCGCCCGTCCTGGCCCTTGTACTTGCCGCGCACCTTCACCGTCGAGGCCGCCGCGCCCGTCTTGGCCGCGGCCGCCGCCTGACACTTCCCGACGAAGTCCGGCGCCTGACTGTCTGCAGCCAGAGTGACCGAGGCCGCTGACGCGAGTGCGCCGCCCAGCAGCAAGACGATGAACCGATTCATGGATTCCCCTCCTCTTCAGCTCAACGGCCGGAGAATTTCGGCCGGCGCTTCTCGGCGAAGGCGCGCTGGCCCTCTCTGTAGTCGTCGGACCGGAAACACGCCTCGACCTGCTGCGTGACTCGTGCGACATCCCGCTTGGCCGGGTCGCGCCGCGACTCGCGCAGCGCGGCTTTGCAGGCGGCGATCGTGAGCGGCGCGTTGTCCACGATCGCCCGCGCCAGTGCGGTGACCTCGTTCTCGAGTCGATCCGAGGCGACGACGCGATTCACGAGCCCGATCGAGAGCGCCTCCGCGGCGGACAGCCGGCGCGCGGTGAACAGGATCTCGGCCGTCCACGCCGGCCCGACGATCTGAGA